>JAQGID010000257.1 GCA_028291405.1 Rhodospirillales bacterium
AGGCGATCGCCAGCGCGTCGAACGCGTCGAAGAAGAAACCAGTGCAGATGACGAGCCCGATCTTGGCGTGCCAGCGCGACACCGGCAGCCGCTCGATCCGCGCCGCGATCCGATACTCCGCCGCGGCAGCCACCATCGTCGACATCCGGCAACCCCCCTGGTCGCGCCGCCCGGCTCTCGGAAGAACGGCTGTTGCCGCCAGTGAAAGGGTTATCCGCGTTGGATGCAAGCTCAACGAGTTTTGCGCGCCGTGGCGAGGACGCGCTTTGCAGACAGCGAGACTGCCAGCGGTTTGCGCGTCGGCCCGATCGACGTCGCGGCTCGGGCGATGATCGTCGCGCCGCAGAAGCGGAAACCATCCTTCCGCAATATATTCAACTTTAACGATAGTTTTCCTTGAGCCGTACATGAAAGTGGTGTTTCATGCCCTGGGAAATTTGTCGCGGCAAAGAAGGTAAATCGCCAAATGCGGACGAGGCGAAATCTGGCGCTCGGGGTGCTCTTGGCCATATCGCTGACGGCCTGTCTGGACGCCAACAAGGCCGCGATGCAAATCGGCAAACCGCCGGAAGACGTGGTGAAGCTCCGGTCGCTCGAAACGCGGCGATACGACACGCTCGACGAGCGGACGGTGCTCCTGGCGAGCACGCAAACGCTTCAAGACCTCGGCTTTACGGTATCGGAATCGGCTCCCGGCGCCGGCGTCCTGGTGGCATCGAAGCAGCGCGACGCCCGGGAAACCGGCCAAGTCGTCGGCGCCATCGTCTTGGCCGTCCTCTTCGGCGTCAATGCCGCGGTCTGGGACGAGGAGCAGACGATCAACGTCACGCTGGTCACGACGCCGATCGCGAATTCAAAGCAGGTCGAAGTGCGCGTCGCCTTCGATCGCGTGATCCGCAACAACAAGCAGCAGCACCGCGGCGAGCTGGTTCAGGACGCCGAGGTCTACCGGCAATTCTTCGAAAAATTGTCGGCCGGCGTGCAGCTGGAGGGCCAACAGGTATGACCGGCTTCCGATCTCTGGCGATGGCGGCGGGCATGGCGCTCGCACTTGCCACCGGCGGCTGTGCCACGCAGCAAGTCACCGAGGTGCTGAGCACCAAGAGCCCGGTCGAACTGCGCGCCATGCAGACACGCGCCTTCGAGACGACTGACCAGAACAAGATGCTGCGGACGATCGTCGCGACCCTGCAGGACAACGGCTACACGATCGACAAGGTCGAGCCGCCGGCAGGCACCGTCTCGGCGACCAAGCTCGCGCAGCTGCGGCTGACGGCGACCGCCACGCCGCACGGCACGTCTCAGATCGCCGTGCGCGCGAACGCGATGGTTCGGATGCCAAACCTACGGGACAATCAGGTCGACGACCCACAATTCTATCAGCAGCTTTTCTTCGAGCCGCTGTCGAAGGCGATATTTTTGTCGGCGCTGCAAGTGGATGACGTGCGGGTGAGCGATGCCGAGAAATCGTTCGACGGGCTCAAGCGGCCTGGCCCGGACGTGAAGACCGCCCCAGCAAATTGAGTCATCGGGAAAATCCATGAGCAGGTTTCTTGCATCTACCCTGTGCGCGGTGTCGCTCGTCCTCGGCGGCTGTCAGAGCGCGAGCGAACATGCCTCGCAGGTCCACCAGGCGCAGGACGCCGGCGAACGCGTGACCGTCGGGCAGGTTCAACGCGAGATCCACGTCGATATGAGCAGCGCCGACGTGGTCGGTGTGCTCGGTTCCCCGAACATGGTCACCACGGACGAGCTGCGGCGCGAGGTTTGGGTCTATGACAAGATCGCCACCGAGAGCATCAGCTCCGGCACATCGGGCGGGCTGAACGCGCTCTTCTTCGGCGGCTTTCGCAGCGGTGCCGGCGCCTCGAGCACGAGTCAACGAACCTTGACCGTCGTCATCAAGTTCGACCAGAATGCTCGCGTGCGCGATTTCGCCTACCGCTCCAGCAGCTTCTGACGGGTCCACGGTGAGGCATCATCTGTCCGCGCCGCTCGTCGCGCTCGTTCTCACCGGTTGCCAGCTCAGCAGCGTCGAACAGCAAACCAACGCGCTGACGCTCGGGCCGCAGAGTACGGCCCAGCACCAGCGCGAGATGCGCCGCTACGATACGAGGGACGAGAACTCGATCCTGTCGGCGAGCTCGGCGGTGCTGCAGGATCTCGGCTTCACCATCGAGGAAACGAACGCCGGCGGCGGACTCGTCGTCGGCGCGAAGGATCGCGATGCCGTCGAGGCGGGCGAGGTTGCCGGTCAGATCTTCCTGGCCGCGGTGATCGCGGCGATGGGCGGCAAGTCGGACCCGACCTGGGACAAGGTCCAGAAGATCCGCATCTCGATCGTCACCAAGCCTTCGTCCGACAAATCGGCTGTCATCGTGCGGGTGAATTTCCAGCGTTTAGTCTGGAATACCAAGAATCAGATTTCGCGCGCCGAGACGATCAACGATCCCGTCATCGACCAACAATTCTTCGACAAGCTCTCGCAGGCGGTGTTTCTCGAAGGCCATCAGATATGAGATGGCGGCCCATTCCATCGGTCCTCATGGCCTTCGTCGCGCTCGGCTTCCTTGTGGGATGCCAGACCGATTCCAAGCAGCAGATCATGCTGACGGACAAGACGCAGGTCGAGCTGCGCGCCATTCAGACGAGGGGCTTCGACACGACAGACAAGCCGCTTGCGGTACGCAACGTCATCTCGACGCTGCAGGACCTCGGCTTCGTCGTCGACAAGGTCGATGACACGCTGGGAACGATCAGCGGCACCAAACTGTCGGGCTATGCAATGCGCATGACCGTCACCGTCCGCCCGCACGGCAAGGCCCAGCTCGCCGTCCGTGCCAGCGCACAATACAATTTGACGGCCGTGTCGGACCCGAAGCCGTATCAGCAATTCTTCGCGGCGCTGGAAAAGGCGATGTTCCTGACTGCGAACGAAGTGGACTAGGGCCTAAGCCCTGGCTTGGTTATCCGGACTTTATCTCCTCCCGAAGGAGGCGACGATTTCTCTCCCTGAAAATCTACCGCCGACATATGAAAACGCTTGGCAGAACCGGCTTCTGCCGCTACGATGTTCTCATTTCGTTCTTTGACATTGTGAGCACCAGAATCCTGTCGATGGCGGCTGTCGCGCCTCCCCGCAGGCCCAGTCAATATCTCGTGTCGCCAGGGATCGAGGACCTGTTAATCGCCTGTATTTTCAGGTCGGCCGATCAACGTCTGGTTTCTGCCCAATTTTTATCCAGGTCAGCTCGTGCTTATTGTGCGAGAGGTGAATCAGCCGCGAATCCGGGATGGCGGCGAAGTGGCGAGCGGTTGCGTGATCGGTCTCGCCTTGGAATTTCAGAGTGCAGACGAAGTTGCGGCAGGTGCCGGCGGCGAGCCAGGCTTCGACCAGCCGATAGAGGCGCTCGGGGTAGCAGACGACGTCGGAGACGAGCCAGTCGACCGGGCCGAGTTCGGTCGGAGCGAGCGCGAAGGCGCTTTGCTTGCGATAGTCGACGCCGGGCAGCGCGGCGATCGCGGGGTCGAGCGGCGCCTTGTCGATGCTGACGACACGCGCGCCGAGGCTCTGCAGCACCCAGGTCCAGCCGCCCGGGCTGGCGCCGAGGTCGATGCAGAGATCGCCCGGGCCGGGGCGCGTACCGGCCAGGGTGAGCGCCTCCCACAGCTTAAGATAGGCGCGGCTCGGCGGCGCCAGCCGATCCTCGACGAAATTCACCTGGCCATTGGCGAACTGGCTGGAGCAGCGCGGCGCGGCCAGCAGCGTCGTCGCGTCGAGCAGCGTCCAGGCGCCGAGCGGCGCCGTCGGGACGGGGTCGCCGAAGCAGAGGGGCTTGCCGGAGACCGGCGGCAGCTTCTCGGCGATCAGCGCGGCGCGGCGATGGAATTCATACGGATAAAGCGCCCAGTTGCGCTGGATCGCCCTCAGCTGGCGCGCCGCGTCGCCGATCGAGGCGATCGTCAGCAGGCGCGGCGCGTACCAGACGTTCTGGGCCCAGGCGGCCGGGCGCGGCGGCCCGAGCGCGAGGACGAGGTCGCCGTGCAGCTGGTCGATCTCGCCGAGCTCGGCGACGAGCTCGGCACGGAAGCCGTCGGCGGCAAGATAGGCGGTGAACTCGATCGCATCATCCGCCAAGGAAGGCCTCGCCGAGAAAGGCTTCGCCAAGGAACGCGTCGATTGCGGCGATCTGGTCCGGCGCCATCAGCGCCGGGGCGTGGCCGATGCCGGGAAACTCGACGAGCCGCGCCTTGGGGCCACGCTGCGT
>JAQGID010000265.1 GCA_028291405.1 Rhodospirillales bacterium
TCATCATCACCTGCGCCGTCACCGGCGGCGGCGACACGGTCGGCAAGAGCAAGGCCGTGCCGGTGACGCCGGAACAGATCGCAACCTCGGCGATCGACGCCGCCAAGGCCGGCGCCGCGATCGTCCATCTGCACGTCCGTGACCCGCAGACCGGCCGCGGCAGCACGGATCCGGCGCTCTTCCGCGAGACCGTGCGGCGCATCCGCGACAGCGGCACCGACGTCATCCTCAATTTGACGACCGGCCACGGCGCCATCATCCGGCTGACGCGCGAGGCGCGGACCGGCGCCAGCATCGGCGGCGCGGTGCTGCCGCCCGAGGAGCGCGTTGCGCATGTCGAGGAGCTGCGCCCCGAGATCTGCAGCCTCGACATGGGGACGATGAATTTCGGCGCCAATATCTTCGTCAATACGCCCGAGGATATCGCCGCGATCGCCCGCGGCGCGGTGCGCGCCGGATCCCGGCCCGAGCTCGAGGTCTTCGATCTCGGCCAGATCCGCCTCGCCCAGCATCTCATCGACAAGGGCGAGATCGCGCATCCGGCGCTGTTCCAGCTCTGCCTCGGCGTTCCCTGGGGCGCGCCGGCGACGGCCGAGACGATGGCGCATATGCGGAACATGCTGCCGCCGGGCTCGCCGTGGTGCGCCTTCGGCATCGCCTCGCAGCAATTCCCGATGGTCGCCCACGCCGTGCTGCTCGGCGGCCACGTCCGCGTCGGGCTCGAGGACAATCTCTATCTCGACCGCGGCATTCTCGCGCCGTCGAACGCGGCGCTGGTCGAACGCGCCGTGTCGATCGTGACGGCGCTGGGAGCGAAAATCGCCAGCCCGGCCGAAGCCCGCACGCTCCTCGGTCTGCGGGATTCCATCGCGAGTCTCGCCAGCGGGGCCGCGGCGGAGTAAACCCCCGCATCGAACCACACCGAGGACACAAGTACATGGCCACCGAGGACGAGACCGAGAAGCCGGAGACCAAGCGGCACGCGACGACCTTCCTGGTCGCCTCGAACCGGGCGCTGACCAATGCGCTCGACGAGCTGGGCTTCGATCAGGCCGACGACCGCGTCATCGACTACGAGGGCCGCCTCGCGTTCATGACCTGCAGCCACGACCCGGATTGCGACGATCTCTTCGCCCTGATCAGCGAGCTCGCCTCGCGCGGAGAGAGCTGGGAGCTGGTGACCCGAATCGACGGCGAGGGCCGCGAGGTGATGTTCAATTCCCTGGCGCGCCACCGTCCGGTCGAAGCGGTCGAGACCGAGCTTGCCGAAGACACCGTCCCGCCCGAGGACGGCAAGATCCCGGTGCACGATCTCGAGACCAAGGCGGGCACCGAAAAGTTGCGCGCCGACCTCGGCAAGCTCGACCCGGCGGCGCTTTTCGTCTCGGTCAGCTCGAATGCCGAGGGCGTCGTCATGGCCCGGATCGTTCACCGCGGATCGCGCCGCACGATCACCCTGGCGACCGGACGCGACGAGGCCAGCATCCGCAGCGTCATCCGCGAGATCCTGCCGACCGTGATGTTCGATCTCGCCATGAAGCCGCCGCGCTGATCCCGCCCGATCCGGCATGACGGTCATCGACGTTCACAACCACGTCGTGCCGGCGAAGTTTCCCGTCGCCGGCGATCCCGGCGTCGCCTCGCCGAGGCGGACGCGGTTGCCCGGTAGGTGCCGCCAGGCGGCACCTTGACCGGGGGCTGCCCGCTGGGAAACGCGAGGCGCTGTCGAGCGAGAGCGCGCGGCGCTTCCTCGGTCTTCAAGTCTAAGAAGCGCGGCAGAAGCCGCGCAACATCATCGGGAGGAACGCGTGGCTCGACCGGTATTCAGGTTTTGGGGACTCGTCGCCCTCGTCGTCGCGCTCTTCGGTCCTCCGGCGCATGCGGCGGAAGTCACGATCGGCTACACGGGCGTCGCCGATTACCTGCCGCTCTTCGTCGCCAACGATGAAAGGATCTTCAAGAAGAACGGCCTCGACGTGAAGCTGCAGCTCATGAGCAACAGTGCGGTCATCCCGCCGGCGCTGCTCGCCGGCAGCCTGCAGATGGCGGGGATTCCGCTGCCGGTCTTCCTGCAGGCGGTCGCCGGCGGGCTCGATTTGCGGATCTTCGCCGGGGTCGGCTTCACGCCGAAGGAAATGCACAACGGCTCGCTCATGGCGCGCTCCGGCGCGAGCATTCACGCGGCGGCGGATCTCGCCGGCAAGAAGATCGGAATCTCCGGGCGCGGCAGCTTCTTCCATATCCTGCTGGTGAAATGGCTCGAGGACCGCGACGTCGAGCCGCGCAAGGTCGAGTTCGTCGAGACCCCGTTCCTGCAGATGGCCGATCTGCTGAAGGCGGGCCAGGTCGACGCGGTCGCGGTCGCCGAGCCTTTCGTCAGCCGGATCAAGGCCTCGGGGATCGGCTACGAGGTCGCGCCCTATATCTCCGAGCTCGGCGTCGACATTCCGATCGGCGGCTATGCTGTCGACGCGACATGGGGCCGGGGGAACGCGGCGACCATCGCCGCGCTGAAGTCCTCGATCCACGAGGCGATGGAAGCGATCGACCGGAATCCCGGGCTGATCGAGACCGGCCTCGTCAAATACCTCAAGATCGCCCCGGAATTGCTGAAGAGCGTGCCGCTCAACCGGCTCGACGATGGGATCCGCCCCGAGATGCTCGATTTCTGGCAAGTGCTGATGCTGCACCAGGGGTTGCTGTCGGCGCGGGTCGACCCGCGGGCGGTCATCCTGCAATGATCACCCATCGGCGAGCACCTGCAGCAGCAGCGCGTTGAAGCGGTCGGCCGCCTCGTAGATGACCCAGTGGCCGGCGCCTTCGATAATGTGGAACGGCGTGCTGGGGCGCAGGCGACGCACCGCGTTGCCTTGCGCCGCGACCGAGGGCAGCCCGTAGACATCGTACTCGCCCGCGATGCAGCACAGCGGCATCGTCAGCCGCTTGATCAGCTCGGGCTCGCGCGAGTGGCGGAAAATGCCCGGCTTGAGCCGCGAGCGGGAGAGATCGGAATCGTACATCCGGACCATGGCATCGTCGATGATCTCCGGATCGGCGACCATCAGCGTCGCGAGATTGTGGCGCAGCACCGAAACGCGTTCGGCCGCGTCGGTGACGTTGCGCCATTTGCGCAGCCGCGGCGTCGGATCCTCGCCTGGCACGCCGTAGTTGCCGCGCACCAGCACGAGGATCCGCAGCTCGTCCGGCAGCACGGCGGCCACCGCTTCGGCGACGTGCGAGCCGAGCGAGAAACCGGCGAGGGCAATCGGCGAGCGGGGCATCAGCTCGGCGATCCCTGCCGCCACGATCGCGGCATAGGACTGCGCCGTGATCGGCTCCGGCGGCACCGCCGAGTCGCCGAACGCCGGCAAATCGGGAATCCAGACCTGATGATGCCGCGCCAGCGCGTCGATGTTGCGGCTCCAGTGAGCCCACGAGCCGGAGCCGCCGTGGAACAGGACGAGCGGCTTCCCGGCGCCCCAGCGCCGCCAGACCATGGTCCCGTCGCCGCATGGCGTCGCGAAGCGCTCCGCCCGCCGGTCCAGCTCCTCGAGCGACATCGGAACCCCTTCGATGGCCTGGGAGATCTCCATGATCGAGGAGTGCCTGCTTTCCTGATATGAAGTCAACCGCGTCGCCGCCGCGAACGCGCTGTTGTTGGTTGGCGGCGAGTCTGCTCAAATCGTCGCCGCAAAATGGAGGGGAGAGTGCCATGACCATGAAAACGCCGATCGCGCCGCCGGGGATGGCCAAGCCGGCCGGCGTGTGGTCGCCGGCGATCGTCTGCGAGCCGGGCCGCCTTCTCTTCATCTCGGGGATGACGGCGCGCGACGGCACCGGCGACATCGTCGGCGTCGGCGACTATCGCGCCCAGACCCGGCAGGTCTGTGAGAACCTCAAGGCCGCGGTGGAGGCGGCGGGCGGCACCCTTGCCGACATCGCCCAGGTCAACGTCTTCGTCCTCGACATCGGCCAGTTCGACACGATCCACGCGGTGCGCCGCGAGTATTTTCCATCCGAGCCGCCGGCTTCGACGATGGTGCAGGTGCAACGTCTGGTCGACAAGCGCATGCTGATCGAGATCAACGCCATCGCCGTATTGTGAGGGAAGCGAGCATGTCATCGACCGAGCGCAAACCCGCGTGGAGCGAGGATCGCCTGCCGCCGATTCCGGAGGACGAGCTGAGCGCCGAGCAGCGCGCCGCCGTCAGCGAGCTGCTCTCGGGCCCGCGCACCGCCTTCGGCGGCCCCTTCGTGCCGCTGCTGCGCAGCCCGGAGTTCATGACGCGGGTCCAGAAGGTCGGCGAATATCTGCGCTACGGCAGCATCCTGTCGCGCCACATCATCGAGTTCGTGACGATCTACACGGCGCGGCAATGGACGCAGCGCTACGAGTGGTATGCGCATCTGCCGCTCGCCTTGAAGGCCGGCGTCACACGCGCGGTCGCCGAGGCGATTGCCGAGGGCCGCCGTCCCGAGGGGATGAACGAGGACGAGGCGGCGGCCTATGCCGTTTGCGACGAGCTCGAGCGCACCAAAGCCATCTCGGATCAGACCTACCGTCGCGCCGTCGAGCGCTTCGGCGAGCAGGGCGTCGTCGAGATCGTCGGGCTGACCGGCTATTACGGCATGTTGGCGCGGGTCATGAACATGGGCCGCACTGCCGTCCCGGGCGAGGTCGAGGTGCCGCTGCCGCCCTTGCCGGGCTAGGAGCGCTGCATCTTCGCGGCAATCTCATCGCCGCATCTTCGCGGCGATCTCGTGGCGCCATTCCTGATGCGGCCGGAAGCCGGGCAACGCCCGGCACAGCGCCTCGGTATGTGCCGCGATCTCGGCGTTCGACATCGCAAAGTCGATCGCCTCCCGCAGCGGCTGCGGCACGTACCAGGGCGTGTCGGTATAGATCTCGAGCCGGTTGCCGTCGGGATCGAGGAAATAGACCGACCAGGCGTTGCCGTGCGTCACGGCGACGAGATCCCGCACCGCCTCGCCGCGCAGCAGCGCGTAGACCTGGCGCAGCTCGGGCAGGCCGGCGACCCGGAACGAGATCTGGTTCACGACATTGTAGGGCAGGCGTTCCGGCCGGCCGGCGACCTGGACGATCTGATGATGCTCGCGCGGGTCGCGGCTGAGGAAGACGAGCTGCGCGCCGCCGAGCTCGCCGCGGTCGGTGACCGTGAAGCCCAGCACGCGGCTGTAGAAATCCTCCATCGCCGCGGCGTCGCGGACATGGATGCCGAGGTGGCTGAACGCGATGACCGGCGCCTCTGGCATGACGATGCTCTCTTCAACAGGACGGCACGAAGTCTAAAGGATTGTTCCGGCCGGCGAAACGGGCGGTGTGGGACATGGTTGCCATGTGATTTCACGGATACCACCCGAGCGCGAAACGGCCTATAGGCCGAGATGCGACAATCGTCCGCCGAGGCCCGATGCTCTCACAAATCCTGCTGACCTTGGCGGCGTTCTTTGCCGGCATGCTCAACGCGGTCGCCGGCGGCGGCGCGTTCATCGCCTTTCCGGCGCTGATCTTCGCCGGCATGCCGGCGCTGAACGCCAACGCTTCCTCGACCGTCGCGCTCTTCCCCGGCCAGTTCGCCAGCGCCTTCGCCTATCGCAGCGACATCCGCGGCATCGAGGAATTCAGCATTACGATGTTCCTCGTGCTGAGCCTGATCGGCGGTCTGCTGGGTGCGTTGCTGCTGCTGGTGACCCCCGCCGAGATCTTCAAGCAGCTTGTCCCGTGGCTGCTGCTCTTCGCGACGGTCGTCTTCGTCGTCGGCAATTTCGCGCCGGCCAGCGAGACGAAACGATTTCGCCTCAGCCGGCGCGCCGTCCTCGTCGTGCAATTCGTCATCGCCTGCTACGGCGGGTATTTCGGCGGGGGCATCGGATTCCTGATGCTGGCGGCGCTGACGCTCTTCGGCATGCGCGACATTCACGCCATGAACGGCATCAAGATCCTGATGGGGACGATGATGAACGCGACGGCGGTGGTGACCTTCATCGTCGCTGGCATCGTCTATTGGCCGCAGACGGCCAGCATGGCCGTCGCGTCCTTCATCGGCGGCTATGCCGGGGTGGTGGTCGCGAAGCGAGTCAATCAGAAGCTGCTCAAGGGCTTCGTCGCGCTCGTCGCGACCGCGATGACGATCTATTTCTTCTGGCGGGGCGCCTAACGCCGCACCGCCGGCGTCTCGCGGCCGCGCAGCGAGACCTCCTTGAGGAACAGCGTCGCGACGACGGCGAGGACGCTGACCGCGCCGGCGACGACGAAGACACGGCGGAAGGCTGCCTCGATCGTCGCCTGGGCCGCGCGGAGGAATTCCGGCGTCAGCACGCCCGCCTGCTGGTCGAGATGGAACAGCGCCAACCCGGGCTCCGGTCCCAGGATTTCGTGACCGGGGATCGCCATGACCCCGGAGGTCAGGCCGCGGATCAGGATCGTGCTGAGGATCGCGACGCCGAACGCGCCGCCCATGGTGCGGAAGAAGGTGATGCAGGAAAGGCCGATGCCGGTGTCGCGGTAATCGAGGTCGTTCTGCACCATGACGGTGAGCGGGTTGATCTGGAACCCGAACGAGGCGCCGAGTATCCCGGTGATCGTCAGATCGAGCACCAGCGAATGGCCGAGGCCGGTATAGGCGATGGCGAAGCAGGCGACCATCATCCCGGTCATGCCGATCATCGGGAAGATGCGCGGCCGACCGAGCCAGCTGACCAGCGATCCGACGACGAAGGAGGCGATCGCCATCAGCACCGTCAAGGGAATCAGCCGCGCCCCGGCGGCATTGGCCGACAGCCCGGCGACGAGCTGGTAGTCGAGCGGCACCAGGACGATGACCGAGGTCATGACGAAGGCGTTGATCAGCGACAGGATCGTCGCCAGGCAATAGGTCTGGTTGGCGAAGAGCCGCAACGGCAGCATCGGCTCGGGCGCCACCGCCTCGCGCCAGACCAGCGCGACCGCCGCGAGGATGCCGATGCCGATCGGCGCCATGACGTCGGGCGTCGCCCAGCCGCCCGCCTGCTCGACCCGGCCGACGCCGATCAGGAGCGGCACCGCCGAGGCGAGGATGAGGATCGCGCCGAGCCAGTCGATCACCGGGTTGCGCGGCGGCCGGCGCAATTTCTTCAGGCGCTCGTTCGACAGCGCGAAGGCGAGGATGCCGAAGGGGATGTTGATCCAGAAGATCCAGTGCCATGAGAGGTAATCGGCGAAGAACCCGCCGAGGACCGGACCGAGCGCCGTCGCAACGCCGAAGGTCGTCGAGAAATAGGCCTGGTAGCGGCCGCGCTCGCGCGGCGGCACAAGATCGGCGACCGTTGCCTGCGTGACGGAGCGGAGGCCGCCGCCGCCGATTCCCTGGAGGACGCGCGCCGCAATCAGCTGCGGCATCGTCTGGGCGAGGGCGCAGAGCACCGAGGCGCCGACGAAGAGCCCGATCGCGGTCAGCAGCACCGGCCGGCGGCCATAGAGATCGCTTAGCCTGCCATAGATCGGCGTCATCGTCGTCGAGGTGACGAGATAGGCCGAGACGACCCACGGCATCAGCGCCCAGCCGTCGAGGTCGCGTGCCATCGTCGAAAGCGACGTCGCGACGATCGTCTGATCGAGGTTCGCCAGGAACAGCGCCAGCATCAGCCCGATCATGATCGAGGTGATCTCGCGCTGCGTGAAGACCGGCAACTCGGCGACCTCGCGTTCAGCCATGGGTGCGTGCGGTCGCGAGGCGAGGCTTCATCGATCGTGCCGGTCCGTCTATCGTTTCAGGTCGCGATGGGGTCTGCAGCTGAGCGGGCCGTGCCGCGGCGGCCGGCGCCTGCCGACGTGATCCACTATTCGACGGCTGCGGGCGACGCAAGCGATTATCGCCCGCGCCCGTTCCGATCGCCCGTCCCCGATCGGCCCCGCGGTCGGTTCGTCGCTGGCTAAAGCTGCTCCTGCGGCATGCCGAGGCCGCCCAGCGCCGCCTGGACCGATCCGAGCAGCCGCTCGGCCGACCATGGTTTGGACAGAATCTCGCCGGCCGGGGCGCCGTGCGCGTGCCCTGTCGCCGCGCTGAAGCCGGTCATGTAGATGATCGGCAACTTCGGGCAGAGCTCGCGGGCCTCGCGCGCCAGGGCGAAGCCGTTGAGCTCTCCCGGCATCATGATGTCGGTGATCAACAGGTCGAATGAAATTCCGGGCTGCTGCAGGATGATCAGCGCGACGTCGCCGTTGAGCGCGGTAATCGCCCGATAGCCGGCGCCGCCGAGGAAGCTGGCGGCGAGTTCTAGGATCTCCTTCTCGTCGTCAACCAACAGTATCGTCTGGTCCGGCATGATCGCCTCCGCCAACCAAACATGATTCTCGCAGAATAATTCCGGCAAATCGCCAAAAAGTTGCGGGCAAGTGATACTGATCACTCGCCCCCTCGGGTTGCGACCGGTTCAACCGCCACCTGTGCGACTACAAATAAGGGGCCGCCGCGTTATTGTCCCGGCCGGATGATGGTGTTGTTCGTTCCGGGCGGGACCTGATCGATCACCTTCAGCCGCACGACGTCCGGGCCGATGTTCTCGCCCGAGTGCCAGGTGTCGATCTGTTCCACGACGACATCGCCCGGACGATAGACCGTGGCGACGCCGGTTTGCGTGTTGGTGACGCGCAACGTCCCGGCCTCGACGAAGGCGTAGCGCTCGTACGGGTGGCGATGCACCGGCAGCACGGCGCCGGGGGCGATGACGTATTCCGAGACGATGACCTCGACGGGGCCGGACGGGAGGGTGATCTGTTGCCCGCTCGCCGTCGTCGCGCTGCGGAACAGGGGCGTCACGGTCACCGGCGGGGATTGCGCCGCCGCGGGTGCCACCGCCCCAAGCGCGAGAATCGTCGCCGCCATGGCCGCAGTCCGCCGCGCGGCACGCGGGGCGATCGCCCCTAAAAGAATGTGGTATTTTTTCATCCGCCGGAAGCTAGGGGAAACGAGCGTACCTGTCACCCGTGCGCTACTCCGCCTTCGCCATCGTGTTGTTAACGATCTCGAGCAGATCGCGCGGCATCCACGGCTTGACCAGCGTGTCGCCGTAGGGGGCTCCGCGCGAGCGGATGCTGGCCGCGCCGGAATAGCCGGTCGTGTAGACGATACGGATGTCGGGCAGGGTTTCGCGCGCCTTTCGGGCGAGGGAGAAGCCGTCGAGCAGGCCCGGCATGATGATGTCGGTGACGAGCAGGCGGAACGGCAATCCCTGCTCGAGCAGGATCAGCGCAATATCGCCGTTCAAGGCCGGCAGCACGTGATACCCGGCACCGCGCAAGACCGTGAGCCCGATATCGAGAATGTCCGGCTCGTCATCGACCAGCAATATATCCGTCGCGCTCATGATCCACCGCAATGCACAACTTTTTGATCAGACTAGGATAACCCAGCCGCTTGGCAAGCTGGTCTTTAGTACATAGGGGCTCTTGGCGCGGCGCGGCGATCGCTTACAGAAAAGCGCCCTCCATTGCGGTTTCCGGATGCGAGTCCCTGTCGGACCGGGACGTCGGAATCGCTGTTGACGGGACCTCGTGATGCTAGGTTTATAGAAGGCGGCAAATGGCTTCCTTAACGGGGCGGGGCATCGCGGTGCAGACCGCGCCGCATGCGAGGAATGCCGGCTTCAGGATTGGAGGAAATCGATGGCGAAGGCCTTTGCCTCGCAGGGCGATCTCGCGGACAAGCAAGAAAGTTTCGTCCGCCTGTCGGATGCGGCCTATTGCCTGACGGCGGAGGGCGATCCGAATACCGGGGTGGTGATCGGCGACGACGGCGTGATGGTCATCGACACGCGGGCGACGCCGGTGATGGCGCAGGACGTGATCCGGCATGTCCGGGAGGTCACCGACAAGCCGATCAAATACGTCCTCCTGACCCATTACCACGCGGTGCGCGTGATGGGCGCCTCGGCCTATCACGCCGAGCAGATCATCGCCAGCCGCGCCACTTACGATCTCATCAAGGAGCGCGGCCAACAGGATTTCGAGAGCGAGGTGCAGCGCTTCCCGCGGCTGTTCCGGGCGGTCGAATCGGTTCCCGGCCTGACCTGGCCCAATCTGGTGTTCGACGGCGGGCTGACGCTGTTCCTCGGCAAGCTCGAGGTGCGTATCGAGCATCTCGGCAAGGGCCATTCCAAGGGCGACACGATCGCCTGGCTTCCCAGGGATCGCGTCGTCTTCTCCGGCGATCTCGTCGAGGAGGGGACGACGCCCTATTGCGGCGATGCGTATTTCACCAACTGGCCGGACACGCTGGAGAAGCTGCGCCAGTTCAAGGCCGAGAGCCTCGTCCCCGGCCGCGGCGCAGCGCTGACCAGCGCGGCCGAGGTCGACCGCTCGATCCAGACGACGGCGCAATTCCTGCGCGACCTGCGCCGCGAAGTCGAGGCGGGGGTCAAGGCCGGCAAGGGCCTGCGCGAGGTCTACGCGGCGACGTACCAGGCATTGAAGCCGAAATACGGCGACTGGGTCATCTTCGATCATTGCATGCCGTTCAACGTCTCGCGTTGCTTCGACGAGATGAGCGGCATCGTCGACCCGCGCATCTGGACGGCGGCGCGCGACATCGAGATGTGGCAGACGTTGCAGGGCTAGCGACCGGGCCCGGCGAAATCGAGGAGGCAAGAGTGACCGTGATCACCTCTGACCGTCGCGCCGCGGCGGATCGTCAGCAACAGAGCGGCGGCATGACGATCCCCGAGCTCGCCTATCTCGGCGGCTTCGGCAACGAGCACGCGACCGAGGCGGTGCCGGGCGCCCTGCCGCAAGGGCGCAACTCGCCGCAGCGGGCGCCGCTCGGCCTCTATGCCGAGCAGCTTTCCGGCACGCCCTTCACGGCGCCGCGCGCCACGAACCGCCGCAGCTGGCTCTATCGCATTCGTCCGTCGGCGATGCACGGCGCCTTCCATCGCATCGAAAACGGCCTGCTGCGCAGCGTCCCCTTTACCGAGGCCGCGCCGCCGCCCAACCGGCTGCGCTGGAACCCGCTGCCGCTGCCCGCGGCGCCGACGGATTTCGTCGACGGGCTGGTGACGATCGGCGGCAACGGCGGAGTCGGCGCCCGGGACGGCGTCGGGATCCACATCTATCGCGCCACCAAGCCGATGGAAAACCGCGTCTTCTCGGACAGCGACGGCGAGCTGCTGATCGTGCCGGAGCAAGGCCGTCTGCTGCTGCGCACCGAGCTCGGCATCATCCTCGCGGGGCCGGGCGAGATCGCCGTGATCCCGCGCGGCGTGCGCTTCCGCGTCGAGTTGCCGGACGGCCCGGCGCGCGGCTACGTGTGCGAGAATTACGGCGCCTTCTTTACCTTGCCGGAGCTCGGTCCGATCGGCTCGAACGGTCTCGCCAATGCGCGCGACTTCCGCTTTCCCGTCGCCGCCTACGAGGATCGCGACGCCGCGACTGAGGTCGTCGTCAAGTTCGAGGGCAATCTCTGGGCGACGGAATACGACCACTCGCCGCTCGACGTCGTCGCCTGGCACGGCGATTACGCGCCCTACAAATACGACCTCGCGCGGTTCATGACGATCGGTACGGTCAGCTACGACCACCCCGACCCGTCGATCTACACGGTGCTGACGGCGCCGACCGATACGCCCGGCACTGCGAATTGCGATTTCGTGATCTTCCCGCCGCGCTGGCTGGTCGGTGAGGATACGTTCCGGCCGCCGTGGTTCCACCGCAACACCATGAACGAGTACATGGGACTCATCCTCGGCCAGTACGACGCCAAGGCCGAGGGGTTCGTTCCCGGCGGCGGCTCGCTGCACAATTGCATGAGCGCCCACGGTCCCGACGCCGCGACTTTCGAGAAGGCCTCGAGCGCCGTGCTGGCGCCGCACAAGCTCGACAACACGCTCGCCTTCATGTTCGAGACGCGCATGGTGATCCGCCCGACCCGCTTCGCCCTCGAGACCGAGGCGCTGCAGCCGGACTATGATTCCTGTTGGCTCGGCTTCGAAAAATTCTTCAAGGGTTAGTCCGCATGCCGAAGCTCAACGAGACGCACGATCCGCAACGCCGCAGCTGGCACGCGGCGGCGAACGACGCCGGCACCGATTTCCCGATCCAGAACCTGCCGTTCGGCGTGTTCCGGCGGCGCGGCAGCGACGAGGTGCCGCGCGGTGGCGTCGCGATCGGCGACGCCATCCTCGACCTCGCTTCGGTGCATCGCGCAAAGCTCTTCGAGGGCAAGGCCGCGGAGGCGGTCGCCGCGGCCAGCGACACGACGCTCAACCGCCTGATGGGACTAGGCGCGGCGCACTGGTCGGCGCTGCGCCTTGCCGTGTCGCGGCTGCTCGCCGCCGGCGGCGCCGACGAGGCCGAGCGGCGGCGGCTGGGCCAGCCCTGTCTCGTCTGGATGCAGGATGCCGAGCTGCTGCTCGGCGCCGCGGTCGGCGACTATACCGATTTCTACGCCTCGATCTTCCACGCGACGAACGTCGGCAAGCAGCTGCGGCCCGACAATCCGCTGCTGCCGAACTACAAATGGATCCCGATCGGCTATCACGGCCGCGGCTCGTCGCTGGTCGTCAGCGGCACCAAGATCCGCCGCCCGAGCGGCCAACTCAAGCTGCCGGACCAGGATGCGCCGATGGTCGCGCCCTGCCGCATGCTGGATTACGAGCTCGAGATGGGTTTCTTCGTCGGGCCCGGCAACGGGCTCGGCACGACGCTGACGCTCGACGAGGCCGCCGACCGCATCTTCGGCTTCTGCCTGCTCAACGACTGGTCGGCACGCGACATCCAGGCCTGGGAATACGCGCCGCTCGGGCCGTTCCTCGCCAAGAGCCTCGGCACGACGCTGTCGCCGTGGATCGTGACCGCCGAGGCGCTGGCGCCCTTCCGCGCCCCCAGCGCGACGCGGCCGGCCGGCGATCCGCAGCCGCTGCCCTATCTGACCTCGGCGCGCGACGCCGCCGAGGGCGGGCTCGACGTCATCCTCGAAGCCTATCTGCGCACCGCGCAGATGCAGGCCGAGAATGCCGCGCCGCATCGCCTCAGCCGCGGCAATGCCCAGACGGTCTATTGGACAGTGGCACAGATGCTGACGCATCACGCCAGCAACGGCTGCAACCTCAACCCCGGCGACCTCCTCGGCACCGGCACGATCTCCGGTCCGGACAAGGAAAGCTGGGGCAGCCTCATCGAGCTCACCTTCCGCGGCCGCGAGAGGATCGAGCTGCCGACCGGCGAGACCCGCGGCTTCATAGAGGACGGCGACGAGATTCTCTTCCGCGCCCGCTGCGAGCGGCCGGGCCATGTCGCGATCGGCTTCGGCGAGTGCCGCGGCATCGTGACGCCGACGGCTTAGGCGCGCGCCGACCGGCCCCCGACTGCGGCAGCTTCGACGCCTTGTCCCTCGACGTCCTTGAGGATGCGGCGGCGCACGCGCTCCAGATGCTGCGTCATCGCCGCGCTGGCGCCGGCGGCGTCGCGCGCCTTGATCAGCTGGACGAGGCGGCGATGGCGGGAGAGCACGTCGGCGGCGACCTCGGGAGTCGTCTGCGGCTGATAGGTGGCGTCGAGGACCTCGACGAGCGCCTGCGCCTGGATCGTCAGGGCGCGGTTGTGCGAGGCCTGGACGACGCGGAAATGGAAGGACAGCGCCGTCACCGTGAAACCGTGCGGGTCGTCCATCTGCGCCGCCAGCCGCGCCAGCAGCAGCTCGAGCTCGGCGATGTCCTCCGACGTCGCCCGCTCCGCGGCAAGGGCCGCCCCGGCGCTCTCGATCGCGATCTGCGAATCGAGCAGCTCGGCGACGGTGATGCCGACCAGCTTGAACTGCACCGCCAGCGCCCCGGCGAAGCGTGCGAGGTCGCCTTGCGCCACGCGGGCGCCGCCGCCGGCGCCGACCCTGATGTCGATGATCCCCATCGCCGCCAGCGTCTTCATCGCATCGCGCACCGGGATGCGGCTGACGCCGAATTGCTGGGCGAGGTCCATCTCGGAGCCGACATAGTCGCCGGGCTTCAGCGTTCCGGCGAAGACGGCGTCGCGGATCTGCTGCGCGATCCGGGTCGAGACCGGCACTTGGCGAACCTGTTGCCAAGGCGCCGGCTTACCCTTCTCCGGGAGCCTGGTCTCTTTCGCTGCCACCGCCGTAGCCCACCTTGTGACCGTCATTCGATGATAAGATAATACGGTTTATTACACGCGCTGGGCAGGAGAAGTTGATGCGGGGAGACGAGCGCGACCGGCTGGCGTATCGCCGCCCGCCCGAGCTCGACGGCAAGCCGGCGGGCAGGCGGCCCGTGGTGGTCGTCGGCGGCGGGCCGGTCGGGCTGACCGCGGCCGCCGATCTCGCGCTGCACGGCGTGCCGGTCGTCCTCCTCGACGATGACGACACGGTCTCGACCGGCAGCCGCGCGATCTGCTGGGCGAAGCGGTCGCTCGAAATCTTCGACCGTCTCGGCGCCGGCGAGCGCATGCTGACGAAGGGCGTCACCTGGAAGATCGGCAAGGTCTTCCACCGCGACGATCTCGTCTACCGCTTCGATCTGCTGCCCGAGCCCGGCGACAAATTCCCCGCCTTCATCAACCTGCAGCAGTTCTACGTCGAGCAGTACATGATCGACCGCGACGCCGAGCTGCCGGGGGTCGAGCTGCGCTGGCGCAACAAGGTCGCGGCGATCCGGCAGGACCGCGACGGCGTCACCCTCGAGATCGAGACGCCCGACGGTCGCTATGCGCTCGAGGCCGAGTGGGTGATCGCCGCCGACGGGGCGCGCAGCACGATCCGCCGGCTGATGGGCCTTGCGTTCGAGGGCCAGGTCTTCGAGGACCGCTTCCTCATCGCCGACGTGCACATGACCGCCGATTTCCCGGTCGAGCGCTGGTTCTGGTTCGACCCGCCGTTCCACCGCAACCAGAGCGCCCTGCTGCACAAGCAGCCGGACGACATCTGGCGGATCGACCTGCAGCTCGGCTGGGACGCCGATCCAGAGGAGGCGAAGCGTCCCGAGCACGTCATCCCGCGGATCAAGGCGATGCTCGGCGAGCATATCGACTTCGAGCTCGACTGGGTCAGCGTCTATACCTTCCAGTGCCGCCGCCTCGCGCGCTTCCGCCACGACCGGATCGTCTTCGTCGGCGACAGCGCGCATCAGGTGTCGCCCTTCGGCGCGCGCGGCGGCAATAGCGGCATCCAGGACGTCGACAACCTCGTCTGGAAGCTGGCGCTGGTGCTCGCGGGCAAGGCGCCGCCGGCGCTGCTCGATTCCTACGATGCCGAGCGCAGCCTCGCCAATGACGAGAACATCCGCCACTCGACGCGCAGCACCGAGTTCATCACCCCCAAAGGGCCGGGCAGCCGGCTGTTGCGCGACGCCGTCCTGTCGCTCGCCGCGACGCACGATTTCGCCCGCGCGATGGTCAACAGCGGCCGGCTGTCGGTCCCCTGCGTGCTGCCGGATTCCGGGCTGCAGACGCCGGACGACGCCCAATGGGACGGCGGCATCCCGCCCGGCGCGGCAATGCGCGACGCGCCGCTGCGCCGGACCGACGGCGGCGACGATTGGCTGCTGGGGCACTTCGGCGGCGATTTCGCGATCCTGCTCTACGAGCCCAGCGAGGAGTCGCTGCGCGCCTTGCGCCTGGCACTGCAGTCGCATCCGATCGGCGCCCGCCTCGTCGTGATCGGCACCACGGCGCCGCTGACCGACCACCAGGGGCTGGTGCGGGCGCGCTATGCGCTGCCGCCGGGCGCCGGCTGTCTCGCGCGGCCGGATCAACATGTCGCGGCCCGCTGGCAGCGCGTCGACGCCGCGGCGATCCTGGCCGCCCTCGATCGCGCCGCGTGCCGGCCAGCGGGCAGGGTCGAGGTGGCGGCGTGAACCCGGACGACGCCTATGCGACGCTGGCGGCGATGCACCGCGGCCTCGACGAGCAGCAGAGCGCCTTGGTGACGGCGCGGCTCGTCCTGCTCCTCGCCGACGCGCTGGGCGACGCCGACCGCCTCGCCGCCCTCGCCGCCGAGGCACGCGCGATCTTCGACACGCCAGGAAACGCAACCGACGGGGAGCGCCGAGGAGCCTGACGATCGGCGCCCACACGCACATGTTCGGCAAGAAGTGGCTGGCGTTGCTCAAGCAGCACGGCGGCCCGCGCTCCAGCGTCGAGCCGGTCCGCAAGCGCGGCAACGACGCGCAGCGCATCTTGAGCCTCGATTAGTCGCAGGGGGCGCGCCAGCTTCATTGCATTCCCGCGGCGCGGCCGTCATCCTCGCCGCCATGGTGACAGAGTCTCCCTCGGCCGATGGCGCCGCGCCGCTGCGCGGCGCATCCGGGACCTATCGCGTCTTGGTTCGCAACCTGGTGCTGGATTTCAGTATCGGCACCTATGCGCATGAGAAACAGACCCCCCAGCGGGTGCGTATCAACGTCGAGCTGGTGGTCGATGGCGAGAAGAAGCGCGGCAGCGACGAGCTGCGCCACGTCCTCAACTACGAGCCGCTGATCGCCGGCATCAAGGCGATCGCCGCCGCCGGCCATGTCCACCTCGTCGAGACCGTCGCCGAGCGGGTCATCGACCTGTGTCTCGCCAAGAAACGCGTCGCGGAGGTGCGTGTCACCGTCGAAAAACTCGACGTCTATCCCGAGGCCGAGAGCGTCGGGGTCGTGCTCGAAGCCCGGCGCGAGCCTGCCGTTCCGCGCTGAAGCGCGGCCTGGGGCGTTCCGCCCTGAAGCGCGGGGTCGGGGAACGCTTCCCTCGCGCCTACGTTGAAGCCAGTCGGCGCCATCGCAGCATGCGATGGGCGCCGTCACAAGCGCAGCGGCGGCCTCAATCATGAACAACTTCCTGATCGGTGTTCTCAGCCTCGTCAACCAGATCCTCGCCGTGCTCCTGATCATCGGCGGGACGCTCAGCGGCATCGCGCAGCCGATGAGCGCCTATTACTCGGTGCCGCAGCCCTGGTCCTACCTGATCGATGGGCTGCTCGGGCTGATCGGCGGGCTGATCGCGGCTGCCGTCGTGTGCGGCACCATCGCCGCGATCGTCACCATGGCGCGCGAGCTCTCGGCGATCCGCGCGCATATGTCGATCGTCCCGGTGATCACCGAGCGCCGCGCCCGCGACGGGTATTAGCGGGCGATCGCGTAGAGCCGGCCGTTCGGGCTGGCGAAGCGCGGCGTCAGCCGCGGATCCTGCGGCATCGTGAAGGCCACGGGATCGACGAGGAGTATGAAATCATAGCCGGCGAGCGCCGCCGCGACCTTGCCGCCGGCGTCGGGCGCGCCGCCGACCAGCACCGCCCAGAAATCCTCCGGCGAAGCCTGCCGCGCCAGCGCGGCGTAGGCCGGCCGCAAGGCCACCGGCTGCTGCCCGGGGAAATCGAAGAGCAGCGGCACGAAGGCGTCGGTTTCGATGATCGCCAGATTGGCGAGATGGGTGATCGGTGGCCGGCGCTGCTCCAGGTTCACCGAGTTCGGCGGCAGCGCGACGGCGAGGCGGCTGCCGCGCGGCAGCTCGGCCAGCGCCGCGACGATCGGGTGATAGATCCGGTCGTCGGCGAGCCAGACCGCGGTGACGATCCCGATGCGGACGACGAAGAGCAGTGCGATGCCGCCGGCGATGGCCTTCTGCCGCGTCGTCCGCAGCGCCGCGTCGCCGCCCGCCACGAGCAGCAGCCCCAGCACCAGCGGCATGCGGTGGTCGACGCCGGCCCCGCCGAACATCCGGTTCGGCATCGCGAGCTGCACCAGCAGCAGCAGGAGCATCGGCAGCATCAGTGCCGGCGCGATGCGCAGCGATCGCCGGATCGCGCCCCAGATCAGCAGCGCGAGCAGGGCGACGAAGCACGTGATGTCGAAGACCCGGCTGTAATTGTCGAAGACGTTGAAGAAGAGGTCGATCTTCCGCCAGATCTGGCCCCAGCCGATGCCGCCGCCGGGGCCGCGCTCGCCGAGGATCAGCAGGGCGAGCGGAATGACGAACTGCAGCGCCGCGGTGGCGAGGTCGGCGATGCCGCGCCGCGTCCATAAGGTGCCGTTGCGCCACAGGCGCCCGATCTCGGTCCCGGCGATGACGATCGCATAGACCCCGAAGGCGAAGAGATGCGAGAGGTAGATCGCCGCCGCGCCGATCGTGCCGACCGCGACCCGCCGCCACGAGGCCGCCTCGCGCAGCCGGAGCCACAGCGTCAGGATGACGACCGCGAGCCCAATGCCGAAGAGGAAATTGACGAAGCCCCAGAGCAGGATGCGGTTGTAGAGCAGCAGGAAGGCGAGGCAGGAGAACAGCGACCAGCGGCCGAACAGCGTCCGATGAAGCGCCGCCGCCCCGCCGGCGAGCAGCAGCAGGATCAGCAGGACGAAGACCTTGCCGGCCCAGGCCAGCGGCATGATCCGCGCCAGCGGCGGGACCACGATGTCCATGGCGAGGTTCGGCAGGATTTGCCAGCGAATCTCGTAGAACCGCTGCAGCAGCGGGTCCTCCGGATTCGCCAGGATATGCATGCGGGCAAGATGGTTGGGATAATCGAACAGCGGCAGCGTCTCGACCGCCAGCACCGGCAGCGCCGCGATCGCGAAACAGGCGATGAAGATCAGCGCAAAGCGCCACACGGTGAGATCGCCGAGATCGCGCCAGCCGGATTGGACGGGAATGTTATGCACTCGCGAGAGTTTGCGTCGGCCGCATCCTGCGTAGCTGCCAGATCGCCGGCCGGTTTACAAGCCGCAGTGCCTCTCGGCTTAGGGGAACTCGGCGGCGGGACCGTCGTAAGCGATAGTAGGCATCATTGGAATCCGGCCGTGCGACACGGAATCCCGTTCTTGGCGAGCCTCTCGCTTGCGGCCTGCGCGATGGGGGCGCCGCCGCACATCGTGAACTCCACCCCCGAAGGCGTCAGCATTGCCTTCACCGGCGACGACGTGCACGGCGCGAGCGTCGCCGCCACCGACTATTGCGACCAGCTGCACAAATTCGCGACGCTGCGCCGCATCGATCGGGTCGGCTACGAGAACGTCGGAATCTTCAGCTGCGACGCCGCAAAGCCGGCGCGGTAGCGCTTGCCGCGGTGTACCGGCAGGTCGAGGGGCGTGACCTGTCGGTCCCCTCTCGCCGCGGCGCGGCAAGAGGGGAGGCCGGGTCGGTTGCTTATGCTCTCAGGAGTTGCGCGAGGAAGCCCCGGCGCGCCGGCCGCGGCGCACCTTGTCCCACTGGAGCCGGCGGCTCCGGCGGAAGATCGCTGAGCACGAGGAGACGCTCGCTCTCTGGAGGAGGCGTCAGCACCTTCTCGATATCGTCGTGCGGTACGCCGAACGAGGTGCGATAGAGCGACCGGCGCTTTCCGCCCGCGGTCTGCGCGCGCCGGATGTCGTAGCGCAGAGGGTCGTCATGGGCGATGCCGACGATCGTGCCGCTGAGGACACGCCCCTCGATCCGGTAGCGCACCGTGGAGCGCAACTCGAATCGTGCCGGCTTGGCGGGCGTCGCCGCACCGGAAGGCGGCGCGGCGTCGCTGTCGCGCGACGCCCGGACGGGCGCCGGCAACCTGCTCACAGGGGATCCGCCGTTGGCCACTGCGATCTTGCCGAATGGCGCACGGCCGGCATTCGGCCCGCGCGTGGTCTTCAAGGTCGTGACGTAAGCGTTCATGGCACTCTCCTCGCCGGCCGTCGAGCGGACCGGCATGATCGTAAAGCCCGCAATGCAAAGTTAGGATCTTATTAATACGTCCTTATTGTAAGTATTGTGAAGCAAATTTCCAGAAAATTCGACACAAATACGGTCTATTGTTAATTATCTTAAGTATAAAATTAAAACAATACAAAAGGTAGTCCGCGATATTGCAGATTAACCCTTGTTAATTCGGCGCGCTGGAGGGCGGGCTCGCGAAAAGGGGCGATCTCGACTCTACCCCTTTGGCTCGGCGAGGGAAGCGGCAAGATAAAGACATGGATCGACGCCGCCTTCTCATGCCGCGAGCCCCTGCCGTCAACGCGCAGCTTGGCGCGACGCCGCGGGCGATCGTGGCAGCTAATCGAGACCGAACGGCTGGCCCGGAGGGCCCAGGGTTCTATTGGGGCCTTGTGGTGGCCATCCCTGTATTCCCGAGGGCTTTCCGATGCCCGATAAACTCTCGGCGCTTCGGCAGAGGCTATTGCCCCCAAAATCCTTCCACGGACGCGTCCCACTGGGACAGCCGCCGTTCATCGCGCGCGCCACCGCCGCCGGCTTCGCGCCGACCGGCTCGCACTGATATTTCCCCATGTTGTCCATGATCAGATAAGAGCCGGCTGGGCAGCGCTGCGCTGCCGCGGCGGGATGTGCCGATAGGGCGCCGAGCACGACGACCACCGCTGCCATTCCGATCCGCATCTCTGTCCTCCCAAGCCCAGGAACTTACGCCCAGCTGGCGCATATGCTCACGGTAGCAAAACGGAAGAACTCTGCAACCCCTGGCTCGACCATCCTCCTATCAGCCTGCGTTCTGGTCGCCAAGCGGACGCCGCTGCCCCCGCCCTCACGCGTGCGCTAGGATGACGGCAACGGGGGCCCAGACTTCCGGCCCGCCGCTAGGAAGACGGGAGGACAATCTCGATGAATGAAACGGCTGAGGACTCCATCCCCATCCCGGGCACGCCCTTCAACGCGGCCGAGATCACCGCGCTCTCGCATCTCTACCGCGGCGAGCTCTATCGCAGCACAGCGTGGCGGATCCGGCTCGACGCCACCACCAACTGGGCGGTCGCCGCTACCGGCCTCGCACTCTCGGTCGCCTTCAGCGGCCCGACCGCCTCGCCGCTGCCGCTCGCCCTGGTCGGCCTGCTCGTCGCCGTGTTCCTCATAATCGAGGCACGGCGCTACCGCTTCTTCGATTTCTGGCGTATCCGCGCCCATGTCTTCGAGCTCAATTTCTTCGGTCCAATCCTGCGCGGCTATGGGGCGCAGACGGATAATGGTTGGAACGAGATCCTCTATGGCGACTACGCCCACCCCGCGCTCCACATCACCTTCGTGGAGGCGCTCGGGCGGCGGCTGCGCCGTAACTACGGCTGGATCTTCATGATCCAGGTCGCCTGCTACGCCGGCAAGCTCCTCATCCACCCTTACCCGATCAACTCGATCCACGAGATCTGGGAACGCGCCGCGATCGGGCCGATCTCGGGCCAGTTCGTGATCCTCGCGGGGGTCGCGTTTCACGGCACCTGGATCGCCGTCGCCTTCCTTACCTGGCGCAGCCGACGCGGCAGCAGGCATCACAAACCGTCGCACCACACCGACGCGCTTCTCAACCTGGCACGAGGCTCGTCGTGAGACGGCGGGGATCGGTTTAAGGCAGCGGACGCCAGGCTGAGTTCCGCGATACGCCGATCCTGCGACGCGAACCGAAATCGGAATTTGTCCCGGCACTCAAGTCGGCAATGCTACATCGACCTCCGGCACCGGGACGTCGAAGCCGTTCAAGGTCACGGACACCATGCAATACAGCCCGACGAGATAGATGAACTCCGCGGTTCCCGCCTCGCCGAATTGCGTCACGGCCTGCTGGTAGGTCAACGTCGGCAGGACGCCGCCGGCGACGAGGGCGGAGGCGACGTCGTAGGCGATCGCCTCCTCGCGCGTCAGGTCGCTCGGGCGCTGGCCGGCGACGATCGTCGCGATCTTGTCGTCGGGGAGGCCGCGCAGCTCGGCGACGAGGACATGGGCGTAGATCTCGTAGGCCGAGCGGAACTTGGCGCCGGTGACGAGGATCGCGACCTCGCGGACCGCGCGCGGCAGGCTCGGCGAGGACGACAAGGCCTTGACCAGCTCCCAGACCGGGCCGCCGAACTTGGCGAAGCGCAGCCAGGGATTCCATGGGCCGATCAGCGCGCCGGATTCGTTGATCGCGACGAAGCCCTTGAAGTTGGTCTCGATGCCCTTGCGCATGTCGTCATAGAGCGGCCGCTGCTCCGCGGTCAGCTCGGAGGGCGGGAGGAGGGGGAGACGCATGTCGGCCTCGCTGTCCAGGGGATGGAATTCCGATCGTATTGCAGTGCCGAAGCGGGGGCGATGGGCGACAGGGCAATGTCGCAAAAATTTCTTGTCATGTCCGAATAATATGGTCAATATCCAGTAAGGTAATTACGCATCCGCGTCGATGGGGGTCGAAGGGTGAGGCACGTGATCGCGACTTACAACAGCCGGGCCTGTCGGTCAGCCGGGGCGTTCTGAAATAAAAGACAACTAAATCAATGTGTTCGTGTCCACGTTCCTGTTCATTACGTTAAGAGAACGATCTGGAATTTCCAGGAAGCCTCGGTTTTCCAAGGACTTGGCGAATTCTGATGCGCGTGCCCGTCCTGTTATTTTCCTGTATTTTCAGGAGCGGATTCCCACCCCTGCGTGGCCGTCGGCACAGCTGCGCCGACGCCGCCTGCGACCTTGCCTCGACCGCGGTTTTGTGATGGCTTTCGCCGTCCGGCGGATCGCCGCCTTTGCAGCCGAAAGTGATAGTTCATGGATGTTCGCGCCGCCGTCGCCCTGGAGGCGGGCAAGCCCCTGTCGATCGAGACCGTGCAGCTGGAAGGCCCGAAATTCGGCGAGGTGCTGGTCGAGATCAAGGCGACCGGGATCTGCCACACCGACAAATACACCCTCTCCGGCGCCGATCCCGAGGGGCTGTTCCCGGCGATCCTCGGCCATGAAGGCGCCGGCATCGTCGTCGATGTCGGGCCCGGCGTGCGCCATTTCAGGAAGGGCGACCACGTCATCCCGCTCTACACGCCGGAATGCCGCGAGTGCAAATCCTGCATCAGCCACAAGACCAACCTCTGCACCTCGATCCGCGCGACCCAGGGCAAGGGGCTGATGCCCGACGGCACCAGCCGCTTCTCGCTGAACGGCAAGCCGATCCTGCACTACATGGGCTGCTCGACCTTCGCCAACTATACCGTGCTGCCGGAGATCGCCCTCGCCAAGATCCGCGAGGACGCGCCCTTCGACAAGGTCTGCTACATCGGCTGCGGCGTCACCACCGGGATCGGCGCGGTGATCTTCACCGCCAAGGTCGAGCCCGGCGCCACCGTCGTCGTCTTCGGCCTCGGCGGCATCGGTCTCAACGTCATCCAGGGCGCCAAGATGGCGGGGGCCGACATGATCGTCGGTGTCGACGTCAACCCCGCGCGCGAGACTCTGGCGCGGCAGTTCGGCATGACGCATTTCGTCAATCCGAAGGAGATCGCGGGCGACCTCGTCGGCCATCTCGTCGAGCTGACCAAGGGCGGCGCCGACTATTCCTTCGAATGCGTCGGCAACACGACGTTGATGCGCCAGGCGCTGGAATGCTGCCATCGCGGTTGGGGCGTCTCGGTCGTCATCGGCGTCGCCGCGGCCGGGCAGGAGATCCAGACGCGCCCTTTTCAGCTCGTCACCGGCCGCGTCTGGAAGGGCTCGGCCTTCGGCGGCGCGCGCGGCCGGACGGACGTGCCGAAGATCGTCGATTGGTACATGGACAAGAAGATCAACATCGACGATCTCATCACCCATACGCTGCCGCTGGAGCGCATCAACGAAGGCTTCGAGCTGATGACGCGCGGCGAATCGATCCGCAGCGTCGTCGTCTATTAGGGTGGCGGGCGGGGCCGACATTGAAAATTCAGTTTTGACGAACCCTCGCCCCCATCTTTGGGGGAGAGGGCTGGCCGAGGGGGGCTTTCCGTGACGCGGACGGGCGAGGCAACGGGCCACACCGACATCCGTCGCGACGACTGGTCGACGCGCTATGCTCCGGCCTCGCTGCTGCCCTACATTCGCCTCGCCCGGCTCGACCGGCCCATCGGCACCTGGCTGCTGCTCTTTCCCGGCTGGTGGTCGGTCGCGCTCGCCGCCGGGTCCTGGCCCGATTGGCGCCTCTTGATCCTCTTCGGCATCGGTGCCGTCGTGATGCGCGGCGCCGGTTGCACCTTCAACGACATCGTCGACCGCGACTTCGATGCCCGCGTCGAGCGTACCCGCGTGCGGCCGATCCCGAGCGGCGCCGTCTCGGTCCGTGGGGCGGCGCTCTTCATGGCGCTGCAGCTCGGCATCGGCGCCGCGATCCTCTTCAGCCTCGACCGTCTGGCGATCGCGCTCGGCTTTCTCGTGCTGCTGCTCGTCGTGACCTACCCCTTCATGAAGCGCATCACCTATTGGCCGCAGTTCTTCCTCGGCCTCAACTTCAACTGGGGTGCCCTGATGGGCTGGGCCGCGGTGCGCGGCGATCTCGGCTGGGCGCCGCTGCTGCTCTATATCGGCGGCATCGCCTGGACGCTCGGCTACGACACGATCTATGCGCATCAGGACAAGGAGGACGACGTGCTGATCGGCGTCAAATCCTCGGCGCTGGCGCTCGGCGGGCGGACGCGGCCGGCGCTTTTCGTGTTCTATGCGGTCGCAATCGTCTTCTGGGCCGCGGCGGGGATCGTCGCGGGCACCGCGGCGCCGTTCTTCGCCGGCCTCGCGCTGGCCGCGACGCAGCTCCTCTGGCAGGCGCTGCGCGTCCGCATCGACGACGGCGCCGACTGCCTCGCCAAGTTCCGCAGCAACCGCCTGGCCGGCTGGCTCGTCCTTGGCGGCATCGTCGCGGCGCGGGTCGTCGGGTCATGAGGCCGCCGCCCGCCGATTTCATCCGCGCCAACGCGATCATCGCCGCGCCCTCGCTGCTGCCCGAGTTGCGCCTCTACCTCGCGACCGAGATCACGCCGATCTGGCAGGCGAGCGAGGACCTCCTCGCCGCCGGCAACGTGCCGCCGCCCTATTGGGCCTTCGCCTGGGCCGGCGGCCAGGCGCTGGCGCGCCATGTCCTCGACAATCCCGCCCTCGTCGCCGGCAAGCGCGTCCTCGATTTCGGCGCCGGCTCCGGGATGGTCGCGATCGCCGCGTCCCGTGCCGGGGCGGCAGAGGTCATCGCCGTCGAGATCGATCATTTCGCCGCCGCGGCGATCGCGCTCAACGCCGCGCTCAACGGCGTCGCGATCGCCGTCGAGCTAGCGGATGTCATCGGCCGTTCCGGCGCCGCCTGGGACGTCGTGCTGGTCGGCGATCTCTGCTACGAGCAGCCCCTCGCTTCCCGCATGACGCACTGGCTGCGCGAGCTGGCGGGCGCGGGCGTCACGGTGCTGCTCGGCGATCCCGGACGCAGCTACGTGCCGGTCTCCGGCCTCGTCGAGTTCGGCCGCTATACCGTGCCGACCAGCCGCGAGCTCGAGGATCGCGAGACCCGCGAGGGGGTGGTGTGGCGCGTGCTCGCAGAGGCGCCGGTCGCATGAGCGTCGTCGAGCTGGGCACCGTCGCAGCGATCAACCGCTACCCCGTCAAGTCGATGGCTGGCGAAAGCCTCGACCGGGCGTCGCTGCAATGGACGGGCATCGACGGCGATCGCCAATACGCCTTCGTGCGCACCGGCGAGGTCCGCCGCTTCCCGTGGATGACCGGCCGCCAATATCCCGAGATGGTGACCTGGCGGGCGCGCTACGACGATCCCGCGGATCCCCGTGGCTCGCCGGTGCGGGTCGCGACCGGCGACGGTTTCGTCGGCACCGTCGACGATCCTGCCTTGCTGGCGCGGCTGAGCCGGGCGGCGGGCGAGGAGGTGCGCCTGCTGCAACTCGGCCGCGGCACGCACGACAGCGCGCCCGTCTCGGTGATCGCGACGGCGACCGGGGAGCTGCTCGCCGAACGCCTCGGCGCCGCGCTCGATCTCCGGCGTTTCCGCCCCAATATCGTGATCGCGACGGCGCCCGGGGAGGCGTCGCGCGAGACGCGCTGGAGCGGCGGCCTGCTGGTTTTCGGTGATGCGCCGGATGCGGCGCGCCTGCATGCGACCGTCGCCATCGATCGCTGCGTCATGGTGACGCTCGACCCCGACACCGCCGCGGGCGAGCCGGCGATCCTGCGCTGCGTCGTCCAGGATTTCGCCAACCAGATCGGCATGCGCTGCACGACGGCGACGCCGGGGACGATCGCGGTCGGCGATCGTGTCCGGCTGGTGACCGCGGCAGGCGAGGCGGAGGCCTAATGAACCGCCGCGGCGTGACCCTCGGGGGCGGCTGGCTTGCCGGACTCGTCCTCGGCGATGACGCGAAACCGCACCAGTGCGTTGTCGACCGTCGCCCAGGCGCGCCCGGACCAGACCTTGTGCGCCTCCTCGTAGGTCGCGAAGGGGCCGTGCCGCTCCTCGCTCGTGCCCGGCGCGAACTCGGCGAAGCGGGCATCCTTGTACTCGCCGCCGACCACCCAATACCGCATCTCGAATGCTCCCTGCCGTTGCGCTTGCCGGGTGAACGCCTGCCTCCGCATAGTGGCCCAGCGAGAGCGCCGGCGAGGCGATCGACCGGTCTAGGCGAAAATAATGAAGCAAATCGTAGCGCATGGCGACCGTCGGCCGGGCCGCGACGGCGCGACTGCGGCAGATTGACGCGATGACCGCCTATTCCAGCCTGCGCGACTTCATCGCCCGGCTCGAGAGCGCCGGGCGGCTGGTCCGCGTCGCGGCGCCGGTGTCGCCCGATCTCGAGATGACCGAGATCCAGACGCGGCTGCTTGCCGAGCAGGGGCCGGCGGTGCTCTTCGAGAACGTCCGCCGCGCCGACGGCGGGCGTTATGCGATGCCGGTGCTGGTCAACCTCTTCGGCACCGTCGAGCGCGTCGCTTGGGGCATGGGGCGCGAGCCGGGCCAGCTGCGCGAGATCGGCGAGACCCTCGCCTTCCTCAAGCAGCCCGAGCCGCCCGGCGGCTGGCGCCAGGCCTTCGAGATGCTGCCGCTGCTCAAGACGGTGATGGCGCTGAAGCCGCGCACCGTCGGCAGCGCGCCGTGCCAGGACATCGTGCTGACCGGCGACGACATCGACCTCGGGGCGCTGCCGATCCAGAATTGCTGGCCGGGCGAGCCGGCGCCGCTGATCAGCTGGCCGCTCGTCGTCACCAAGGGGCCGGACGGCAAGCCGGATGCCTTCAACCTCGGCATCTACCGCATGCAGGTGACCGGACGGTCGACGACGCTGATGCGGTGGCTGAGGCATCGCGGCGGGGCGCAGCACCACGAGCGCTGGGCCGCCGAGAAGCACGAGCCGCTGCCGGCGGCGGTGGTGATCGGCGCCGATCCCGGCACGATCCTCGCGGCCGTGACGCCGGTGCCCGACACGCTCTCGGAATACCAGTTCGCCGGGCTGCTGCGCGGCCGCAAGGTCGAGCTCGTCGACTGCCGGACGGTGCCGCTCAAGGTGCCGGCGCAGGCCGAGATCGTGCTCGAGGGCCATGTCTCGCTCGACGAATACGGCGACGAGGGCCCCTACGGCGACCACACCGGCTATTACAATTCGGTCGAGCGGTTTCCGGTCTTCCGCATCTCGGCGATCACGATGCGGCGCGACCCGATCTATCTCTCGACCTTCACCGGGCGGCCGCCGGACGAGCCCTCGGTGCTCGGCGAAGCGCTCAACGAGGTCTTCATCCCGCTGCTGATCCAGCAATTCCCCGAGATCGTCGATTTCTGGCTGCCGCCGGAAGGCTGCTCCTACCGCATCGCGATCGTCTCGATCAAGAAGACTTACCCCGGTCACGCCAAGCGCATCATGCTCGGCGTCTGGTCCTATCTGCGGCAGTTCCTCTATACGAAATTCGTCATCGTCGTCGACGACGACATCGACGCGCGCGACTGGAAGGACGTCATGTGGGCGGTGGCGACCCGCATGGACCCGGCGCGCGACGTCACCATCCTCGAGCGGACGCCGATCGACTATCTCGACTTTGCCTCGCCGCAATCCGGCCTCGGCGGCAAGATCGGGCTCGACGCCACCAACAAGCTGTTTCCCGAGACGCAGCGCGAATGGGGCCGCCAGATCCGCATGACCGACGAGATGATCGCCGAGGTCACCGCGAAATGGGCGAGCTACGGCCTGCCGGGCAGCGGCAGGCCGATCTGGAAGTAGCAGTTGGAGCGCGCGGCTCGCGAACAAAAGAAAACGGCCTGCCCTGGGGGGCAGGCCGTCGATAGGCTGTCGTAAAATTTCTGTTCTTGTTTACTGCAGCTCGATCACGACGCGACGGTTGCGCGGCTCGCGGACGCCGTCCGGCGTCGGCACTGCCGGCTCGCTCTCGCCGCGGCCGACCGTGACGATCTCGTTCGCCGGGACGCCGTCCTTGATGAGCTCGGCCTTGACCGCGGCGGCGCGGCGGACCGACAGCTTCTGGTTGTAGCTGTCCGGACCGGCGCGGTCGGTGTGGCCGGTGACCGCGATGCGCGTGGTGTTGCCGGCCTTGGCGTCGCTGGCGGCGCGTTGGATGATCGGCTTCGCGTCCGGCGTGACGTCCGAGCGGTCGAAGTCGAAGTACACGGTGTAGTTCCGCGCGGCGGCGGCCGGAGCCGGGGCCGGCTGGGCCGGCGGGACCTGCGCGACGGCCGGGGCCGGAGCCGGGCTGCCGAACGAGTAGCGGACCGTGAAGAGTATCGAGTGATCGTTGAAGTCGCCGACCTTGGTGCGCGCCGTCGGCGTCGGGCCGACGCGGAAGCTCGTGTCCTGCGCCGTGAAGTAGCGATAGTCGAGGCCGAACTTCAGCGACGGGGTGAAGGCGTATTCGGCGCCGGCGATCACCTGATAGGCGAAGGCGTCGTTTTGGCCCTTCACGGTGAACCCGCTATGCGGGCCTTCCTGTTCCCAAACATGCGCCCAGCCCACGCCGAGACCGACGTGCGGGGTGAGCGGCAGCACCGGCGTCGTGATGTTCTCGAAATCCCAGATCACGTTCCCCATCGTGCTGAAGATCTGCGAGCGACCGCCGCCCGTGCTCCCGGTGATCGAGCTGACGCTGTTGTACCGGTAGCCGGGTTCGATTTCGAGCCGCAGGCTGTTGCCGAACGCGTAACCGAAGCTCGCGATGCCGACCGGACCCGGATCGTAGGACGAGGTCGAGCCACCGCCGACCGGGAACTTGTTGTCCTCCTGGATATTGAGGCCGAGGCCTGCGCCGACATACGGGCCCTTCTCGTGGACCACCTGGGCGGAAGCGCTGCTTCCGACGGCACACATTGCCAGGGCGGCAATCAGGCCGGCTGATTTGCCAGTTCGAATTGAAATCACGGCGACACCCCTGTTTGTCACTGAACGACGTTATTCTACGGCAGATTAATAAGCTGTCTTCGCGTCGGAAGAAGCAGGAAGTTCTACCCAAGGGCAACAATCCTCGCCGGTGTTGCCACTTAGCCACAGTTTGGGTTTGATGCCGGTCGCGGGCTGCTATCGTGGTAGTGGCAACATATCCTCCGTCGCCCCATCTACCTTTGCGACGTTTCATGAACAGGTGCCCAATGCCAAACGGCGACGCGCTCAACATCCTCGATGACCTCATCGCCCGCGCCCGGCGCGCCGGTGCCGACGCAGCGGATGCCGTGCTCTTCGAGGGGACGTCGATCGCGCATGCCCAGCGGCTCGGCAAGACCGAGAAGCTCGAGCGTTCCGAGAGTTACGACCTCGGATTGCGGATCCTCGTCGGGAAATGCCAGGCGATGGTCTCCTCCAACGATCGCTCCGCGGCGGCGATCGGCGAACTCGTCGACCGGGCCTTGGCGATGGCGAAAACGGTGCCCGAGGATCCCTATTGCGGCATCGCCGATCCCGACCAGATTGCCCGCGAGTGGCCGTCCCTCGAAACCTGCGATCCCGATGAGCCGAGTGCCGCGGCGCTGATCGCCCGGGCCCGCGAGGCCGAGGAAGCGGCGCTCGCCGTCGCTGGCGTTACCAATTCGGAGGGTGCCGAGGCGAGTTGGAGCCAGGCCATCGTCGCGCTCGCCGCGTCGAACGGCTTCGCCGGCACTTACGCCGATTCCAGCCACGGCGTCAGCGCCGCCGTCCTCGCCGGCACCGGCACCGGCATGGAGCGCGACTACGACTATTCGAGCGCCGTCTTCGCCGCCGATCTACGCGACCCCGCCGAGATCGGCCGCAGTGCCGGCGAGCGCGCGGTGCGCCGTCTCGGCGCCCGCAAGGTGGCGACCGGCCAAGTGCCGATCATCTTCGATCCCCGCGTCTCGCGCAGCCTGCTTGGTCATCTCATCGGCGCGATCAGCGGCCCCGGGATCGCCCGCGGCACGAGCTTTCTCAAGGACAAGCTCGGCCAGCGCATCTTTCCGCAGAACGTCACGATCATCGACGACCCGCATCGCCGCCGCGGCTTGCGCTCCAAGCCGTTCGACGGCGAGGGCATCGGCAACCGGCGCCGTGCGATCGTCGAGAACGGCGTGCTGACGACTTGGCTGCTCGATCTGCGCTCGGCCCGGCAGCTCGGGTTGCAGACGACCGGCCATGCCTCCCGCGGCACCTCCTCGCCGCCGTCGCCGTCGCCGACCAATTTCTGGCTCGAACCCGGCGAAGCGACTGCGGCGGCTTTGCTCGGCGGCGTCGAGCGCGGCTTCTACGTCAACGAGTTGATGGGAATGGGCGTCAGCGGCACGACCGGCGACTACAGCCGCGGCGCCGCCGGGTTCTGGATCGAGAACGGCGTGCTGAGCTTTCCCGTCAGCGAGGTCACGATCGCTGGCAATCTGAAGGAGATGTTCCAGCATTTGACGGCGGCGAACGACCTCGAGTTCAAATCCGGCGTCGACGCCCCGACGGTACGCATCGACGGCATGACGCTGGCCGGATCCTGACGGTCGCCTCGAGCCGCAGCCGGAACCGCACCGTGTCGGAAGCCGCCGCCCGACTCTTCGTCGCCGCCGACCTCGCTGCCGGCGCCGCAGTCGAGGTCTCGCCGGAGCAGGGACATTATCTCCGCAATGTCCTGCGCCTGGGCGCGGGCGAGCCGGTTTCGCTGTTCAACGGCCGCGACGGCGAATTTCTCGCCCGCATCGCCGAACTCGGCAAGCGGCGCTGCACGCTCGCGGTCGAGGCGCAGACGCGGCCGCAGCATGCCGAGCCCGATCTCTGGCTGCTCTTCGCGCCGGTCAAGCGCGCCCGCATCGACTATCTCGTCGAAAAGGCGGCTGAGCTGGGAGTCGGGCAGCTTCTCCCGGTCCGTACCGAGCGAACCATCGTCGAGCGGATCAATCCCGAACGGCTCCAGGCCAATGCCGTCGAGGCGGCGGAGCAGACCGAGCGTCTGACCGTCCCGACGGTGCATCCGCTGCGCCCGCTGCCGGCGGTGCTCGCCGACTGGCCGCCGGGGCGCGTTCTCGTCGTCTGCGACGAGCGCGGTACGGCGCCGGCGATCGTCGAGGTTCTGCAATCGCTTGCGGTGGAGGCGGAGGGTTTTCCGGCGGCCGGTGTTGCAGTGCTGATCGGTCCCGAAGGCGGCTTCACCGAAACGGAGCTTGACGGCTTTGGCAATCTCCCTTTTGTTAAACCCGTCGGCCTTGGTCCGCGCGTCCTCCGCGCCGACACGGCTGCCCTCGCCGCGCTTGCCGTGGTCCAGGCCGTCCTCGGCGACTGGCACCAGACGCGACGACGATAACCGGGGCGTGCAACCCCGCCCTTAGCCGCACCGAGAATGGAGTAGTTTCTCTCGTCATGTCTGCGCCCCCGACCTCAACCGGCGAGCCGATCACGAGCACCAGCCAGCTCGTCGCGTATCTTGAGGCCGGGTCGAAGCCGCCTTCGGAGTGGCGCATCGGCACCGAGCACGAGAAATTCGTGTTTCGGCGCAGCGATTTGCGCCCGGTGCCCTACGAGGGCCCGGACGGCATCCGGGCGCTGCTCGACGGCATGACCCGCTTCGGCTGGCAACCGGTCTACGAAGGCGACAAGGTCATCGCCCTCAGCCAGGGGCTGTGCTCGATCTCGCTCGAGCCGGGCGGCCAGTTCGAGCTGTCCGGCGCGCCGCTCGAGACGATCCACGAGACCTGCGCCGAGGTGCACCTTCACCTCAAGCAGGTGCGCGAGGTCGCCGACGAGCTTGGGATCGGCATGCTCGGCCTCGGATTCCAGCCGAAATGGCGGCGCGAGGACGTGCCCTTCATGCCCAAGGGCCGCTACGATATCATGCGCAGCTACATGCCGAAGAAGGGCTCGATGGGCCTCGACATGATGCTGCGCACCTGTACCGTGCAGGTGAACCTCGATTTCGCCTCGGAAGCGGACATGGTGCGCAAGTTCCGCGTCAGCCTCGCGCTGCAGCCGGTCGCGACGGCGCTGTTCGCGGCCTCGCCCTTCGTCGACGGCAAACCCAGCGGCTATCTCTCCTATCGCAGCCATGTCTGGACCGACGTCGACAACGAGCGCTCCGGCATCTTGCCCTTCGTCTTCGAGACGGGCTTCGGCTTCGAGCGCTACGTCGAGTACCTTCTCGACATGCCGATGTACTTCGTCTACCGCGACGGAAAGTACATCGACGCCTCTGGCCAGTCGTTCCGCGACTTCATCTGCGGGCGCCTGCCGGCCCTGCCTGGCGAGGTGGCCAAGATGGGCGACTGGGTCGACCATCTGACGACGGCGTTTCCCGAGGTGCGGCTCAAGCGCTTCCTCGAGATGCGCGGCGCCGACGGCGGCCCCTGGGCGCGGCTCTGCGCCCTGCCGGCCCTATGGACCGGCCTTCTCTATGACGCCACGGCGCTGAACGACGTTGCTGACCTTATCGCCGACTGGACGCCGGCGGAGCATGAATATCTCCGCGCCGAAGTGCCGCGCCAGGGGCTGAAGACGCCGTTCCGCGGCCGTACCGTTCGCGAGCTGGCGCTGGATGTGCTGGTGCTGGCGCGCGGCGGGCTGCATCGCCGCGCCCGTTCCGACAGCTGCGGCGTCGACGAGGGGCATTTCATCGCGCCGCTGGTCGAGATCGCCGAGTCGGGCCGGACGCCGGCCGAAAATCTCCTCGCCGAATACGAGACGACGTGGCGCCGGAACATCGACCCGATCTTCCACGAGCACGCGTATTAGACATTTCGCGGAAAAAGAACGTCCGCCGCTATCTTTGCGGAACGTAATCGCTGCGGCGGTGTTTGTATCGTAGCAGTCCCAGCAGGCTGCTCAAGCTTGTCTCCTGGCCCCGCGTCCTTCCCCCCAAGGAAGCGGGGCCTTTCTTTTGTGCCTCACCGCAGGCTTTCTCCCAGGAGATCCAGCGCCGCCGCCGCGAATTCGCGCATGTTGGCGACCCGGTCGGCCTTGCCGGTTTCCAACGTCGCGGCGCGCTCCCCCATCCCGACGACGGCACAGCACGAATGCCCGGCGGCGTCGCCGTAACGGTTGCCGGTCGGGCCCGTCGCGCCGGTCTCGCTCAGCGCCCAGGTGCTGCCGAAGCGCTGCTGCGCGGTGCGTGCCAGCAGCAGCGCATAGGCTTCCGTCGAGGCGCGCATCCCGATCAACGCGTCGTCCTGGATGTCGAGCAGAGCGCGGCGCGCCTGCTGCGTATAGATGACGCCGCCGCCGATAAAATAGGCCGAGGCGCCGGGTACCGCGAGAAGCGCCGCCGAGATCAACCCGCCGGTCGAGGATTCGGCGATCGCGATGGTCTCGCCCCGTTGCTTGAGGCGATCGGCGATCGCGGCGGCACGCGGCAGAAGATCGAGCATGTCGTTTCCTTTCATGGCGCCCGGACACATCGCGCCCGGCGCCGGCGAGATCAGGAGCCCGAGCGATTCTGCCGTGCGTCGGCCTCGACACGGCTGCCGCGGCGTGCCGGCAGCCAGCGCTCGGGATGCGCCATCGCCTCCTCGGGCGGCAGGCCGGAGAGCGACATCCACCGCGAGCGGTACCATGCCGTCGCCGCGACCTCGAGCTTGAGGCGGCCGGATTGCGGTGCCCGCTCGAGCCCGAGCGCCGTCCAGGGCACGAAGGCCTCGGCGGTGATGCGCGGCTGATCGGCGCCGAAATAGACCGCCTCGCCGCCGCCGACCCTTGTGCATTGCGACGGCACCGCAGCTTCGCCGGCGCAGAGCAGCGCCGTCATCGGCGGATGGTCCTTCAGCTTGGTGCGCGGCGGCACGAAATAGAGCGTAAAGCGGCGCGGCCCGGCGCCGGCATCGATGCCGATCGCCAGCCGATAGGCCTCACCGAGCGGAAACTCGCCCGAGTAGTCGAGGAGGTCGATGTCGTAGTAATCCTGCCCGATCGTCGCGAGGGTGATGCCGGTTTCGCTCCACGCGGCATAGGCCTCGCCAAAGGCGACCTCGCCGGCAGCCGGGATCAGCGGCGGCAGCAGCGCGGCGGGCTTCGGCCAATCGGCCAGCGAGTGATCGGTGATGTCGATGCGGCTTTCGGGCAAGACCAGCTCGCGCGGCGGCGCCGGCTCGACGCGCGCGGCGGCATGGATCCCGGGCGCCTCGCGGTTGGCGGCGCCAAGCGCCGTGACGACGCGCTCGTAGGGGCGGTTCTGCACGTCGACGAGGCCGAAGTCGTAGTCCTCGCCGTCGGCGCGTCCGCCCGGCGGGTGATCGGGAAACTGGAACCAGTGGAGCCCGACGATCTCGGGAATCGCCGCGAAGTTCCGCGTCGCCGCGCCGGCACCGCGCGCCCGCTCGGCCTGGGTCCCGACAGTCATGAGATGGCCGTTGTTGCGGTTCCCCGTACGGTTCTCGTTGGCCGCGAAGAACCATTCCGAGATCAGGATCGGTTTGCCGCCGGTGAGCTGGCGGAGACCGTCGAAGAAATAATGCGCGACCCAGCCGTCGGGGCTGTCGACGTTGTAGTTGACCGCGATCGCGTCGACGTGTCGCGCCATCGCCCGGACGGCATAGGGGTCGTAGTAGATCGGCAGACGGTCGCCGAAAATCAGCGCATCGGGGTCGGCCTCGCGAAGGACGCGCTCGACCATCGCGTAGTAGCGCTCGGCGACCGCGCCGGTCCAGCGCCGCACCGCCTGAATGCCGTTGCCGCCCGGGCGCAGCTTGGTGGTTTCCTCGGCGCGCAGCAGCGCGTCCCAGTTCTCGGCGCCCTCCGGTGGCACGAAATCCGCGCTGAAACGCTGCCAATCGCCGTCGTATTGGTCGCGCAGCAGCTCGACCCAGCGTTGCTTGCTGAAATTCGCTGCCGGTTTCTTCGAATAGAAGGCCAAGAGGGCGCCGCCCCACCAGCCGACTTCGTTGTCGCTGAAGTAGCCGATGCGATAGGGGCTTTCCTTGTAGGGCGCGATCAGCTCCGGCGCGACCGCGCGCATCGCCTGCTCGGTCGCCGGATCGAACGGGTCGAACCAGTGGAAGCGGGCGATGCGGCCGAGCTCGAGATTGGGGATGGTCGGCATCGCCAGTACGGACGGCGGCAGGGACCAGGCGCCGGCGGTGTTGAAGCCCCAGGCGGCGACCCGCTGCCGCGTGTCCTTCAGCCAGGCCTCCGGCGAGGCGTAGAAGCGCCGCCAATCATAGCGCAGCCGGTTGTCGGGCAAAGGCTGCTTCGGCACCTCGTCGTCGAGGACGTTGATCCCCAGCGAGAAGAAGCGATCGCCGCAGGGCGTCGCGAGGTAATCCGCGCCGTTCTCGTAGCGCAGCGACCAGCGCGAGGAGGGGGACTGGGCGAGATCCGGGCATGCGGCCGCAGCCTCGGGCCGCAGCGCCGCCATGCCCGCCACCAGACCGGCAGCTAGCGCCAACCGCCGCAACAATGAATGCAAGCCCCTCGTCTCCTCCCGTCCGGTCGCGGGCGACCAGGTTCAACTCAGCGATCGCCGGGCCGGTCTCGCCTCAGGCCGCCGTGCCACCTACGGTAAGCCCGTCCATCCGCAAGCTCGGCTGCCCGACGCCGACGGGCACGCCCTGGCCATCCTTGCCGCAGGTGCCGACGCCGTCGTCGAGCTTCAGATCATTGCCGATCATCGTGATCTTGGTCAATGCGTCCGGGCCGTTGCCGATCAGCGTCGCGCCCTTGACCGCCGGCCCGACCTTGCCGTCCTCGATGAGATAGGCCTCGGAGGCGGAGAAGACGAACTTGCCGGAGGTGATGTCGACCTGGCCGCCGCCGAAATTGACGGCGTAGAGCCCGCGCTTGACCGAGGCAATGATCTCCTGCGGCTCCTTGTCGCCGGCCAGCATGTAGGTGTTGGTCATGCGCGGCATCGGGGCATGCGCGAAGCTCTGCCGCCTGCCGTTGCCGGTCGGGCGCAGCCCCATCAGCCGGGCGTTGAGCCGGTCCTGCATGTACCCCTTGAGGATGCCGTCCTCGATCAGCGTGTTGCACGACGACGGCGTGCCCTCGTCGTCGACGGTGAGCGAGCCGCGGCGGTCCTTGAGCGTGCCGTCGTCGACGACGGTGACGCCCCGGGAGGCGACGCGCTGGCCGATGAGGCCCGAGAAGGCCGAGGTCTTCTTGCGGTTGAAATCGCCCTCGAGCCCGTGGCCGACCGCCTCATGCAGCATGACGCCCGGCCAGCCCGGCCCGAGGACGACGGTCATCTCGCCGGCCGGCGCCGGGATCGAGCCGAGGTTGACGAGCGCCTGGCGCAGGGCCTCGTCGACCTGGCCGCGCCATTGCGCCGGGTCGAGGTAGCGCTCGTAGGCGACGCGGCCGCCGGCGCCCGATGAGCCGGTCTCCATGCGGTCGCCGTCGCCGACGACGATCGAGACGTTGAGACGGACGAGCGGGCGGATGTCGGCGACCCTGGTGCCGTCGGGACGGAGGATCTGCACCGCCTGCCAGACGCCGGACAGCGAGGCGCTGACCTGGCGGATGCGCGGATCCTTGCTGCGGGCATAGGCGTCGATCTCGGTCAGGAGCTTGGTCTTCTCCGAAAAATCGACCTGGCTCAAGGGGTTGGCATCGGTATAGAGGCTCTGGTTGGTGCCCGACGGCGGGGCCATCAGCGTACCGCCCTTGCCGGATTTGACGGCGCGCACGGTCTCGCCGGCGCGTCGGATCGCTGCCTCCGACAGCTCGCCCGCATGGGCGTAGCCGGTCGCCTCGTCGGAGACGGCGCGCAGGCCGAAGCCTTGCGCCGTGTCGAAGGAGGCGCTCTTGATGCGGCCGTCGTCGAGGCCGATGCTCTCGGATTGGCTGTACTCGAGGAAAAGCTCGCCGTCGTCCATGCCGGCGAGCGCCTCGCCGACGATGCCCTCGACGCGTCCCCGATCCATTCCGGCGCGGTTGAAGAATAGCTCGTCGGTCGCTGCGAGATCGCTCATGGAAGTCCTTTCACCGGGTCGTTCCGCGCCGCGACTCGTACCGGACGAGCCGCGTCGGAATGATATGGTCATCGAAGCGTCGCGGTTTAAGCGCCGCCGCGATGCCGTTATCGATCACTGCCGGCAGTATAGACCATCGACGCCCCGGGCTCCCAGCCTTGTCGGCCTTCGCCAGGCGCCGCCGTTTTAGGCGCCAAGCCGCTGATTTATGCGGCATAAGGTCGCAATTTTCGCTCCGCCGTTGCCAGCTTCGGCAGGGCGCGCGAGGTAGGGTGCGCGAGCGAGGCGAGAGGGCGCGCCGCGAATTGCACCGGCCCCGGTCGAGCCAGTTGTGAGGCCCGACGGGTTTGGTGTAGGTTCGCGCCGCATTCGGCTTGCCATTGCAGGTCCGCCGAATCGCGGCGAGTCTGGCGCATTCCTGGGCCGGATCGCGTGAGGTTCCGGCTTGTCCCATCCGGTCGGTCCGAGATGAAAGGCGCTTTGAGCATGGGGTTCGGGGGCATGAAATTCTGGTCTCGCGCGCAGGCGCTTCGTACGGCAGCGCTGACGCTGTTGCTCGGCATCGCCGCGGCGCCCTACGCCTTGGCTGCCGACGCGCATGTCGTCGAGCCGCACCCATGGCAGCTCGGCTTCCAAGAGGCGGCGACGCCGGTCAAGGAGCGGATCGCCGATCTCCACAACGAGCTGCTAGTCATCATCGCGCTGATCACGATCTTCGTCGTCGTCCTGCTTGCCTACGTCATGCTGCGCTTCAACGCGCGCGCCAATCCGGTGCCCACCCGCACCTCCCACAACACGGTCATCGAGCTGCTGTGGACGGTCGTGCCGGTGCTCATCCTCGTCATCATCGCCATCCCCTCGTTCAAGCTCATGTACTACATGGACCGGACGCAGAAGGCCGACATGACGATCAAGGTGACCGGGCACCAGTGGTACTGGAGCTATGAGTATCCCGACTACAAGGATGTCGGCTTCGACAGCAACATCATCCCGGAAGACCAGATCAAGCCCGGCCAGAAGCGGCTGCTCGACGTCGACAATCCGCTGATCGTGCCGGTCGGCGCCAATGTCCGCGTGCTGATCGCCGGCTCCGACGTCATGCACAGCTGGTTCATCCCCTCCTTCGGCGTCCAGATGTACGCCGTCGTCGGACGGCTGAACGAGACCTGGTTCAACGTCGAGAAGGAAGGCACCTACTACGGTCAGTGCAACCAGATCTGCGGCGTCAACCATGCCTTCATGCCGATCGTCGTCCAGGCGGTCTCGAAGGATAATTTCGCCAAGTGGATCGGCGACAAGCAGAAGGCGGCGAGCAACGATGCGGCGCCGGCCGGTCACGCTGCCGTCCAGCTCGCCGGCGCGACGCCGACCGTCGCCGCGGCGCAATAGCAGGCAAGAGGGATAGAGATATGGCTAGCGATACCCCTGCTCATGATGCTCACGATCACGGCGGCTACGGCCATGACGACCATGGGCATCACCCGTCCTTCTTCCGTCGCTGGTTCTGCTCGACGAACCACAAGGACATCGGCACGCTCTATCTGATCTTCGCGATCCTCGCCGGGCTGATCGGCGGCGCGTTCTCGGTGATCATCCGCATCCAGCTGATGCATCCGACCGGCGGTCTCATCCAGGATCATCAGCTCTACAACGTGATCGCGACGGCGCACGGGCTCATCATGATCTTCTTCATGGTGATGCCGGCGATGATCGGCGGCTTCGGCAACTGGTTCGTGCCGCTGATGATCGGCGCGCCCGACATGGCCTTCCCGCGGCTCAACAACATCAGCTTCTGGCTGCTCGTCCCATCGTTCCTGCTGCTGCTCGGCTCATCGATGGTCGGTGGTGGCGTCGGCACCGGCTGGACGATCTACCCGCCGCTGTCCGGCCCGGTCGGCCATCCCGGCCCGGCGATGGACATGGCGATCTTCTCGATCCATCTCGCCGGCGCCTCGTCGATCCTCGGCGCCATCAACTTCATCACGACGATCTTCAACATGCGCGCGCCGGGCATGACGCTGCACAAGATGCCGCTCTTCGTCTGGTCGATCCTGGTAACCGCGTTCCTCCTGCTGCTGTCGCTGCCGGTGCTCGGCGGCGCGATCACCATGCTGCTGACCGATCGCAACTTCGGGACGACGTTCTTCGACCCGGCGGGCGGCGGCGACCCGATTCTCTTCCTGCACCTCTTCTGGTTCTTCGGCCATCCCGAGGTCTACATCCTGATCCTGCCGGGCTTCGGCATCATCAGCCAGGTCGTCTCGACCTTCTCGCGCAAGCCGGTGTTCGGTTACATGGGCATGGCCTATGCGATGGTCGCGATCGGCGTCGTCGGCTTTGTCGTCTGGGCGCACCACATGTTCACGACCGGCATCAGCGTCGATACGCGCGCCTATTTCACGGCCGCGACGATGGTGATCGCGGTGCCGACCGGGGTGAAGATCTTCTCCTGGATCGCGACGATGTGGGGCGGCTCGATCCGCTTCCAGACGCCGATGCTCTGGGCGCTCGGCTTCATCTTCCTCTTCACCGTCGGCGGCGTCACCGGCGTCGTCCTCGCCAATGCCGGCGTCGACATGGCGCTGCACAACACCTACTACGTCATCGCGCATTTCCACTACGTGCTGTCGCTCGGCGCCGTCTTCGCGCTGTTCGCCGGCTTCTACTACTGGATCGGCAAGATGTCGGGCCGGCAGTACAACGAGACCTTCGGCAAGATCCATTTCTGGACGACCTTCATCGGCGTCAACCTGACGTTCTTCCCGATGCATTTCCTCGGTCTCGCCGGCATGCCGCGGCGCATCGCCGAATATCCCGACGCCTTTGCCGGGTGGAACTACGTCGCCTCGATCGGCGCGCTGATCGCCTATGCCTCGACGCTATGGTTCGTCTTCGTCGTCTTCCACACGCTGCTCGCCGGTAAGAAGGCGGCGGCCAACCCGTGGGGCGAGGGGGCGACGACGCTGGAATGGACCCAGACCTCGCCGCCGCCGTTCCACACTTATGAAGAGCTCCCGATCATTCGCTAGGGATGGGATAAGGCGCAGCCTGTGGCAAACATCTCCTCCGCCGAGCTGACGGGTCGTCTGCGGGACGATGCCGCGGCCGCCGACCTCGGTGCCGAGGTCGGCGATTACGTGGCCCTGCTCAAGCCGCGCGTCATGTCGCTCGTCGTCTTCACTGGTTTCGTCGGTCTCTATCTCGCGCCGGGCCATATCAACCCGTTCCTCGCGCTCGTCGCGGTACTGTGCATCGCGGTCGGGGCCGGGGCGTCCGGCGCCATCAACATGTGGTACGACCGCGACATCGACGCGGTGATGCAGCGGACCTGCGACCGGCCGTTGCCGGCCGGGCGGATGGCGCCGGGCGAGGCGCTGGGCTTCGGCTGCACCCTTGCCGGCGCCTCGGTGATGGTGATGGGGCTCGCGGTCAACTGGACGGCGGCGGCGCTGCTCGCCGGCACGATCGCCTTCTACGTCTTCATCTATACGATCTGGCTCAAGCGCCGCACGCCGCAGAACATCGTAATCGGCGGCGCCGCCGGGGCCTTCCCGCCGATGATCGGCTGGGCCGCGGTGACCGGCGACGTCGCCTTGCCCTCGCTGATCCTCTTCGCCCTCATCTTCTTCTGGACGCCGCCGCATTTCTGGGCGCTGTCGCTCTATCGCACCGGCGACTACGCCAAGGCCGGCGTGCCGATGATGCCGGTGGTCGCCGGCAAGCGCGAGACCAAGAAGCAGATGCTCATTTATACGGTGGTGCTGTGGCCGGTCGCCCTGGCGCCGGCCTATCTCGGCATGACCGGGCTCGTCTACGGCGGCGTCGCGCTCGTGCTCAGCCTGATGTTCACGCTTGCCGCGGTCCGCGTCTGGTTTGACGACGGCGAGACGGCCGCGCGCCGCATGTTCGGCTTCTCGCTGCTCTATCTCTTCCTGCTTTTTGCCGTGATGGTGATCGATCGGGCGCCGGGGGTGACGGCGCTGGTCGGCGGCCTCTTCGGCGGCGGCGCGTGAATGGCCGCGCCGCTGGTCACCGGGGGAAGGGTCATGGCTGAGCCTGCCGTGACCGATCGCGCGCGCCGCATCCGCGCCAAGAACCGCGCCCTGCTCATCGTGCTGGTTGGGCTCGTCGCGCTGTTCTACGCTATCGCCATGGCCCGGATGGGTGGCTGAGATGGCGCGGTCGCTGCAAAACCGCAAGGCCGGCACGGCGATGATCCTCGCCGGCATCGCCTTCGCGATGATCGGCGCCTCCTTCGCGTCGGTGCCGCTCTATCGCATCTTCTGCGAGGCCACCGGCTACGGCGGAACGACGCAGCGCACCGAGGCAGCGCCCAGGAACGAAGCGACAGCGCTCATCACCGTCCGCTTCGACGCCTCGACCGCGACCGATCTCGATTGGGAGTTCCGGCCGCTGCAAGCCGAGGTGAAGCTCCACCCGGGCGAGGAGCGCACCATCTCCTATCGCGCCGTCAACCGGTCGAAAGAGCCGCTGACCGGGACCGCGACCTTCAACGTCACGCCCTTCAAGGCCGGCATCTATTTCGACAAGATTCAGTGCTTCTGCTTCAGCGAGCAGCATCTCGAGCCGGGTCAGAGCGCCGATCTCTCGGTGCAGTTCTTCGTCGATCCCGACATCCTGACCGATCACGACACGCGGGACGTCGACACGATCACCCTGTCCTACACGATGTTCCGGGCCAAGAACCAACCCGTCGCGACGAGCAGCGCGGGCACGGCACCCAATCCGGTGAATTAACCCTATTCGGTGATTTAGAGAGCAGATCATGAGCGAAAGCCACGCCGCGCTGCAACCGGGTCACGGCCCCAAGCACCAGTATCATCTCGTCGATCCCAGCCCGTGGCCGCTGATCGGCTCGCTCTGCGCCGGGACCCTTGCGGTCGGCGCCGTGCTCTACATGCACAACTACGGGCCCTGGCTGCTGATCATCGGCTTCCTCGCCGTGCTCGCGATGATGGCCGGCTGGTGGCGCGACGTTATCAAGGAGGCGACCTTCCAGGGTCATCACTCGCCGATCGTCCAGATCGGCATGCGCTATGGCATGGCCCTGTTCATCGCCTCCGAGGTGATGTTCTTCGTCGCCTTCTTCTGGGCCTTCTTCTCCTCGGCGCTCTATCCCGTCGGCGGCGTCTGGCCGCCGACGGGCGTCCATCCGTTCGACGCCTTCGAGCTGCCGTTCCTCAACACGATGATCCTGCTGCTCTCCGGCACGACGGTCACCTGGGCGCATCACTCGCTGCTCGAGAACGACCGCAAGAACCTGCTGCTCGGCCTCGGCATCACCATCCTGCTCGGCCTGTCCTTCACCGGATTGCAGGCCTTCGAGTACAGCCACGCCGCCTTCACCTTCAAGGACGGGATCTATCCCTCGACCTTCTTCATGGCGACCGGCTTCCACGGCTTCCACGTCATCGTCGGCACGACCTTCCTGATCGTCTGCTGGTTCCGTGCGAAGGCGGGGCATTTCAAGCCGGACCATCATTTCGGCTTCGAGGCGGCGGCCTGGTACTGGCATTTCGTCGACGTGGTCTGGCTCTTCCTCTTCATCTGCGTCTATTGGTGGGGCGGCGGGTCGGCGACCGGCCTCGAGTGACCGGCGGCGTGACGGGCGGCGGGGACCGGAGCTATCCGCCGGTCTCGCCGCTCGTCGCCGGCCTGACCCTTCGCTGCCCGCGCTGCGGCGAGGGCAAGATCTTCGACGGCATCCTGACCGTCGCGCCGCGCTGCTCGGTCTGCGGCCTCGACATCTCGGCACAGGACGCCGGCGATGGGCCGGCGGTCTTCGTGACCCTGATCCTCGGCGCGGTGGTCGTGCTGCTGGCGATCGTCGTCGAGATAAGCTTCGCCCCGCCGATCTGGGTCCATGTCGTGCTGTGGGGGCCGACCATTCTCGGCGGCTCCATCTTGCTGTTGCGGCCGCTCAAGGCCGGGCTGATCGCGCTGCAGTATCGTCATCTTGCGCTCGGCCGCGGCCCGGCGCCCTGAGCCGATTGATCGAGGATCGCTGAGTGTCCGGTTTCCGACCGCTTTTCTGGCCGACGGCGATCTCCGTACCGCTTCTTCTCGTGCTGCTCGGTCTCGGCACCTGGCAGCTCGAGCGGCTGCAGTGGAAGGAGGGGCTGATCGCCGCCCGCGCCGCGGCGATCGCGGCGCCGCCGATCGCGGTGCCGCGCGACCTCGCGGCGGCGCGCGGCATGGAGTTCCGCCACGTCGCGGCGACCGGTAGCTTCCTCAACGACAAGGAGATCTTTCTCGGCGCGACGGATGAGGGCGGCGAGACCGGCTTTCACCTGCTGACGCCGCTGCGCCTCGACGACGGCGCGCTGCTGCTCGTCGATCGCGGCTGGCTGCCGGGCAACCGCAAGGATCCCGCGACGCGCGCCGCCGGCCAGCTGAGCGCCACTGTCACCGTCGAGGGGCTGTTGCGCATCGGCCCGGCGCAGCGGCCGAACTGGTTCGTTCCCGACAACGACTGCGCCAGGAACTACTGGTTCTGGGTCGAGGGCTCCGCCATCGCCCGCTGCTTCGGCCTCGACCACCTGTTGCCGGTCTATATGGACGCCGGGCCGGCGCCCAACCCGGGCGGTTTCCCAAAGGGCGGCATCACGCGCACCGCCTTGCCGAACGACCATCTCTCCTACGCCATCACCTGGTTCGCATTAGCGGCGGGGCTGGTCGTCGTCTATGTCGTCTTCCACCTGCAACAGAGGCGGGAATAGTCGATGGCGACCTCCGACAGCGCATACCGCCGCCTCGAGCCGCGCTTCCGCCGACTTCTCACCCTGCGCGAGGCGGCCGCCATGCTGCAATGGGACGCCGCCGCGCTGATGCCGGCGGGCGGCGCCGCGGCGCGCGCCGACCAGCTCGCGACGCTCAAGCTCGTCTGTCACGAGGCATTGACTGACCCGGCGGTCGGCGATTTGCTCGACGCGGCGGCCGGCGAGAACGATCTCGACGACTGGCAGCGCGCCAATCTGCGCGAGATGCGGCGGCAGTGGCTGCACGCCACGGCGGTGCCCGGCGATCTCGTCGAAGCCGCCTCGCTCGCTGCCTCGGAATGCGAGCAGATCTGGCGGCAGGCGCGTCCGGCGAGCGATTTCGCGCTGGTCCGGCCGGCGCTGCAGGTCGTGCTCGACCGGACGCGTGAGGTCGCCACCGCGAAGGCCGGCCGGCTCGGCCGCAGCCCCTATGAAGCGCTGATGGACGAATACGAGCCGGACGCCACGACCGCTGCGATCGATCGCCTCTTCGATGGCCTCGCCGGGTTCCTGCCCGCGCTCATCGAGCAAGTGCTGGCACGCCAGGCGGCGGCGCCGCAGCCGCACGAGCCGGCGGGCCCCTTCCCGATCGAGCTGCAGCGCGAAGTCGGCGTCCGTTTGATGGAGCGGATCGGCTTCGACTTCGACCACGGCAGGCTCGACGTCAGCCTGCATCCATTCTGCGGCGGCACGCCGGACGACGTGCGCATCACGACGCGCTACGACGAGAACGATTTCCGCGGCGCGCTGATGGGCGTGCTGCACGAGACCGGCCATGCGCTCTATGAGCGCGGCCTGCCGCTCGCCTGGCGGCGCCAGCCGGTCGGCGACGCGCGCGGCATGGCGGTGCACGAGAGCCAGTCGCTGCTGATGGAGATGCAGGCCTGCCGCAGCCCGGAGTTCACCCGTTACCTCGCGCCGGTGCTGCGCGAGATCTTCCGGACGGCGGGGCCGCAATGGGGCGCCGACAACCTCTATCGTCTCAATACCAGGGTAGCGCGCGGCTTCATCCGGGTCGACGCCGACGAGGTCACCTACCCGGCGCATGTCATCCTGCGCTACCGGCTGGAGCGCGCGATGATCGACGGCGACCTCGTCCTCGCCGATCTGCCGGCGGCGTGGAACGACGGGATGAAGGAGCTGCTCGGCATCGTGCCGCCGGACGACCGCCGCGGCTGCCTACAGGACATCCACTGGTACGACGGCGCCTTCGGCTATTTTCCGACCTATACGCTGGGTGCGATGACCGCGGCGCAGCTCTTCGCCGCCGCCAAAGACACCGACCCGCGCATCCTGCCGGGCCTCGAAACCGGCGATTTCGCGCCGCTGCTCGCCTGGCTGCGCGCCAATGTCCACGGCAAGGGCTCGCTCCTCTCGACCGCCGAGCTGGTCGAGCAGGCGACCGGCCGGCCGCTCGACGCCGGCATCTTCCGACGGCATCTCAAGACGCGGTATCTCGGGGCAGGGTAAGGCAGCACGTACTGGTATAGATTTCTAAATTGGACTTTCATATGCCCGCCCAGAACTCCCTCTCCCGCTCTTGGGCGGGAGAGGGAGGGGCCCATTGCGGAAGCAATGGGAGGGTGAGGGAAGCGGAGTGCATCCTGCACGAGGTTTGATCAAATTAACGATATAAGATGAGCGCTTATAACCATCCTCTTTGCTCACTTTCCCTCACCCTTCCACCGCTTGGCGGCGGTCCCCTCCCTCTTCCGTTTCAAGAGCGGGAGAGTGGCTCGCGGTCGAAACCTGCCGCGGATTCCCCTTTGCTGTAAGCCCATTATAGACATATAATGTCCATTATCGTTGGAGGGGGTGGATCATGGATGAAGACACGCATCGGCCCGGACCTGCATCCAGCCTGCATTTTCAGGTGAAGCGACTAATGCCGAACTCGCCGGATCGAAGGACCCGGCAGCCCCCCGGCCGGCGTCGCAACCACCTGCATCCGGCCTGCAATTACAGTCATTCCCAACATTACATCGCGCATGCGCACCATAGCCTGCTGTTGCGGCAGGCCCCTCGCGAGACTACTTTCAGTCAATGAGTGATTCAGTCTCGGTCGATCCCGTGCGTTACCTGAGTACGCGAGACGACGCCCCGACGCCCGCCACCGCCAGCTTCGAGGAGGTGCTGCTCGCCGGGCTGGCTCACGACGGCGGGCTCTACGTGCCGGTCGAGGTGCCGCGCTTCACGCGCGACGAGATCGCGGCGATGTCGGGCCTCTCTTATGCCGAGCTCGCGACCCGTGTCGTCGCACGCTTCGCCGGCTCGCATCTCGGCACCGTCCCGCTGGCGCCGTTGCTTGCCGAAACCTACGCCGGCTTCGGCCATCCCGCGGTGGCGCCGTTGAAGCAGCTCGAGAGCGGGCTATGGCTGATGGAGCTCTTCCACGGCCCGACGCTCGCCTTCAAGGATTACGCGCTCCAGCTCGTCGGCCGGCTGTTCGAGGCGCTGCTGCAGCAGCGCGGCGAGCGCGTCACGATCGTCGGCGCGACCTCGGGCGACACCGGCTCGGCGGCGATCGAGGCGTGCCGCGACCGCGACGCCGTCGACATCTTCATCCTCTATCCGAACGGCCGCACCAGCGAGGTGCAGCGCCGGCAGATGACGACGGTCGACGCATCCAACGTCCACGCCATCGCGATCGACGGCACCTTCGACGATTGCCAGGATCTCGTGAAGGCGATGTTCGCCGATGCGACGTTCCGCGACGGCTTCAACCTCTCGGCGGTCAACTCGATCAACTGGGCGCGCATCCTGGCGCAGATCGTCTATTACTTCGCCGCCGGCGTCGCGCTCGGCGCGCCGCACCGGCCGGTTGCCTTCTCCGTCCCGACCGGCAATTTCGGCAATGTCTACGCCGCCCATATCGCTCGCCGCACGGGGCTGCCGGTCGCCCAGCTCGTCGTCGGCACCAACCGCAACGACATCCTGGCGCGGTTCCTGGCGACCGGAAAGATGACGATCGGCACCGTCGAGCCGTCGCTGAGCCCGAGCATGGACATCCAGGTCTCGAGCAATTTCGAACGGCTGCTGTTCGAGCTGATGGACCGCGACGGCGCCGCTGTCGCGGGCGCGATGCGCGACTTCCGCGCCAGCGGTACCCTGCCGGTCAGCCCGGCGCAATGGCATGCCGCGCAGCGCCTCTTCACCGGCCATCGCGTCGACGATGCGGCGACGCGCGCAACGATCGCCGCGACCTGGCGCGATAGCGGCGAGCTGCTCGACCCGCATAGCGCCGTCGCCGTCGCTGCGGCGCGCGCCGTCACCCGTGACCGCAACGTTCCGATGGTGGCGCTCGCCTGCGCCCATCCGGCAAAGTTTCCCGAGGCCGTCGAGGCTGCGACCGGCCAACATCCCCCCTTGCCGGCGAGCCTCGCCGACCTCATGACCCGACGCGAGAGGATTACCGTCTTGCCCAACCAGCTTGCCGCCGTGCAGCGCTTCGTCGCGGACCACGCGCGGCCGATCCCTGCGGGACGTCTTCGTCCTGCACCAGGCTCGCTTGCAAATACAAGCGAGGAGATCGGCCACAATCAATCAGCCGCCGTGTCATCACGGCGGGTAGGAGACGCCGCATGAGCGTCCGTTTCACGACCCTTCCCAACGGTCTGCGCATCGTCACCGACCGGATGGATGCTGTCGAGACGGTGTCGCTCGGCGTCTGGGTCGACGTCGGGACGCGCCACGAGGCGGCGGAGATCAACGGCGTCGCGCATCTCCTCGAGCACATGGCGTTCAAGGGCACCGAGCGGCGCTCCGCCCTCGCGATCGCCGAGGAGATCGAGGCGGTCGGCGGCCATCTCAACGCCTATACCTCGCGCGAGCACACGGCTTACTACGCCAAGGTGCTGAAGGACGACACGACGCTCGCCCTCGACATCCTCTCAGACATCCTGCAGCACTCGACCTTCGACCCCGGCGAGCTCGACCGCGAGCGTACCGTCATCCTGCAGGAGATCGGGCAGGCGAACGACACGCCGGACGACGTCATCTTCGATCTCTTCCAGGAGCGGGCTTATCCCGACCAGGCGATGGGCCGTCCCGTGCTCGGCCGGCCGGAGATCATCCAGACGATCGGCCGCGGGGCCGTCGCCGGCTACCTCAGCGGCAATTATGCCGCCTCGAACATGGTGCTGGCCGCGGCCGGCAAGGTCGATCACGACACGCTGGTGGCGCAGGCCGAGCGTGCGTTCGCCGGGCTGCCGCATATCGGCGGCGCGACGACCGAGCGGGCGCGCTACGTCGGCGGCGAGCTGCGCGAGCAGCGCGACCTCGAGCAGGTCCATGTCGTCCTCGGCTTCGCCGGCGTCGACTACACCGACCCCGATCATTACGCCGCCTCGGTGCTTTCGACCGCGCTCGGCGGCGGCATGTCCTCGCGGCTGTTCCAGGAGATCCGCGAGAAGCGCGGCCTCGTCTACTCGGTCTATTCCTTCGCGCACGGCTATCGGGACACCGGGCTGTTCGGCGTCTATGCCGGCACTGGGCCCGATGAGGTCGCCGAGCTGATCCCGGTGATGTGCGACGAGATCCGCAAGGTCGGCGACGGGCTCGACCCGGCCGAGCTCAAGCGGGCGCGGGCGCAGCTCAAGGCCGGCATCCTGATGTCGCTCGAGAGCACCTCGTCGCGCTGCGAGCATCTGGCGCAGCATCTGCTGGTCTACAACGAGCTGCTCGACGTCCCCGAGCTCGTGGCCCGCATCGAGGCGGTCGACAACGAGGCGGTCAAGCGCGTCGCGCGGCGGGTGATGGCGACGCGTCCGACTTTCGCGGCGCTCGGCCAGGTCGGCCGGATCGAGCCGTTCGACCGGATCGTTGGACGCTTTGCCGGCTGACCGTGCCTCGCAGCGGGCGCTCGGCAACGAGCGCCTGCAATTGCCGCGGCTCTTCACGCTGCAGCCGCCGCCGCTGCGCCTCGTCGGCAAGCGGGTCTTCCTGCGGCCGCCGGAGCGTGCCGACTGGGCCGCCTGGTCGGCGCTGCGTCACGAATCGCGCGATTTCCTGACGCCCTGGGAGCCGAGCTGGCCGTCCGATGCGCTGGGCCGCGCCGCCTATCGCCGCCGCCTGGCGCGTTATGCGATGGATTGGCGGACCGACCAGGGCTACAGCTTTTTCGTCTTCCGGCCGGGCGACGATGCGCTGGTCGGCGGCATCGGCCTCAGCAACGTCCGGCGCGGCGTCGCCGAAACTGCCAGCCTCGGCTATTGGATCGGCGAGCGCTATGCCCGCCAGGGTTACATGACCGAGGCGCTGGCCCAGTCGCTCGAGTTCGCCTTCCTCCGCCTCCGCCTTCACCGCATCGAGGCGGCGTGCCTGCCGACCAACGGGCCGAGCCGCGGCCTGTTGCTCAAATGCGGCTTTCGCGAGGAAGGCTACGCCACCAAATACCTCTGCATCGACGGCAAATGGCAGGATCACGTGCTCTTCGGCCTGCTCCGCGAGGAGTGGCGCACGGAATGAGCGGCGGCAGCGGCAAGGAGCACGCATGATGGAAACCAGCGGATTGCGTCCGGTCGTCCGTGTCGTCCCCGGCCAGGCCGCCAGCGACGGCGCCGGCGTGCAGCTGACGCGGGTCATCGGCTCGTCCGCCTTGTCCGAGCTCGACCCCTTCCTGCTGCTCGACGAATTCGGCTCCGCCGATCCCAAGGCCTATATCGCCGGCTTTCCCGATCATCCGCATCGCGGCTTCGAGACGGTGACCTACATGCTGGCCGGCCGCATGCGGCATCGCGACAACCACGGCAACCAGGGCGATCTCGGCCCGGGCTCAGTGCAATGGATGACGGCGGGACGCGGCATCGTCCATTCCGAGATGCCGCTGCAGGAGGACGGGCTGATGCGCGGCTTCCAGCTCTGGGTCAATCTTCCGGCGCGCGACAAGATGACGGCGCCGCGCTACCAGGATATCCCGGCCGATGCGATCCCCGAACTCGCGCGCGGCGGCGCGAGGATCCGGGTCATCGCCGGACGAACCACGGAGGGCACGGTCGGCCCCGTCGCCGGGGTCGCGACGGAGCCGCTCTACCTCGACGTCGCGCTGGCGCCTGGCGCCGAGTTCGCCGAGGCGGTGCCGGCCGGCCATAACGCCTTCGCCTATGTCTACGAGGGCGGCGCGGCAATCGCCGGCAAGGATGTCGCGGCGCATCAGCTCGCCGTGCTCGGCCCGGGCACCCGCTTCGCCGCGACCGCCGCCGCCGACGGCGCCAGGCTCATCCTCGTCGCCGGACGGCCGCTCGGCGAGACGGTGGCGCGCTACGGCCCCTTCGTCATGAACACGCGCGCGGAGCTGGAGCAGGCCTTCGCCGACTACCAGGCGAAAAAGTTCTGAGGTGGTTAGGATTCAGGCGTGGCCGGCGTCGGCCGAGAGGACCGAGAGATCGACGCCGAGCTTGGCGAGGGCGCGGGTCCATTTTCCCTCGAGGTCGTCGTCGAACAGGATGCTGTCGTCCGACGCGACGTGGAGCCAGCCGTTCTGCTGCAGCTCGCCGTCGAGCTGGCCCGGGCCCCAGCCGGCGTAGCCGAGGGCGAGGAGGCTCTTTTGCGGCCCCTCGCCGCGGCCGATCGCGCGCAGGATGTCGAGTGTCGCGGTCAGCGCCAGATTCTCCCCGACCTCGAGCGAGCCCGGCTCGCGGTAGTCCGCCGAATGCAGAACGAAACCGCGCGCCGCTTCGACGGGGCCGCCGAAGTGGACTCGGGGCGTGCCGAGCATCCCGTCCGACGGAATGCCGAGCTTTTCCAACAATTCGGGCAGGGTCAGCGTGCCGATCAGCTTGTTGAGGACGAGGCCCATGGCACCCTCGGCGTTATGGGCGCAGAGAAACACCACGCTTCGCACGAAGCGGTGGTCTTCCATCTGCGGCATCGCGATGAGCAGCTGACCTGCGAGCGAGTTGAATTCCGTCATCACCTGTTCCGACCCTTGAGATAAACGGGCCGGAGGAGGAGCGCAAGGAGACTCGACGCGGACTGCGGCACTGCGCCGGATTGACGAATTCGTGAGACGGAGCCACCTCCTGCCCGGTCTATACTGGGCGCGACACGGGGAGCTGATGACACTGGCCAAGGCGACGTCGATCGAGGGCATGCGGCGTCTTGCCGCGCTGTTCCTGCTGGTTTCATGCCTCGGCATCGCCACGGCGAGGGCAGAGCCGGCCACCTCGCCCTGGTTCGTGACCGACCAGGGGAAGGTCCGGCTGATCGCCGCCGCGACGGGCGTCGGCGGCGGCGACACCGTGAGTCTCGGGCTGCAATTCGCCCTGGCGCCGGGCTGGAAAATCTATTGGCGCTCGCCCGGCGACGCCGGGCTGCCGCCGGTGCTCGATTGGAGCGGCTCGCAGAATCTCGCCGATGCGACGCTGCTCTGGCCGGCGCCGCGGCGTTTCTCGGCTTTCGGGCTGGAGACGATCGGCTACGAGGACGACGTTGTGCTGCCGATCACGGCGCGTCTCACGACGCCCAGTCAGAAGCTGGGCCTTGCCGCGCATCTGCAGTACCTCACCTGCAAGGACATCTGCATCCCCTACGAGGCCGAGCTGACGCTCGACCTCCCGGCGGCCGGGTCGGACGCCGGGTTTGCCGCACCGATCGGGCAGGCGCTGAGCCGCGTCCCCGGGTACGGAAACACCGGCGTCTTGCAGCTGGTCGGCGCGCGGCTGCACGGTGGCAAGGAGCCGACGCTCGAGTTGACCGTCGCTTCGACCGGAGCCCCGCTGCAGGCGCCCGACGCCTTCGTCGATGCGCCGCACGGAATGGCGTTCGCGGCGCCACGGGTCGCCCTCGGTCGCGGCGGGAAAGAGGCGACGCTCGTCCTGCCGGTCAGCGCCTCGCTCGAACCTGCAGAGAGTCTCGCCGGCAAGCAGCTGACGGTGACGGTGGTCGACGGCCCGCATGCCGTCGAAGCCACGACGGTGCCTGGACTTGCGCCGCCGCCGCGCGACGCTTCGCTGCTGCTGGCGATGGTCGGGGTGGCGCTGCTCGGCGGCCTCGTTCTCAACGTCATGCCCTGTGTCCTGCCGGTGCTCTCGATCAAGCTGTTGAGCGTGGCCGGGAAGATCGGGCGGTCGCGCGGCGCGATCAGGCGGGGCTTCCTCGCGACCGCGGCGGGCATCGTCACGATGTTCCTGGCGCTCGCCGCGGCGATGATCGCGCTGCAGTCGGCCGGGCTGGCGGTCGGCTGGGGCGTCCAGTTCCAGCAGCCGATCTTCCTCGTCGCGATGGCGGCGATCGTGACGCTGTTCGCCTGTAACCTCGCCGGGCTGTTCGAGATCGCCCTGCCGCAGGTCCTCGGCGGGCTGGCCACGGTCGGCGCGACGCGCGAGGCCGAGGGCAGCCACCTCGGCGATTTCGCGGCCGGCGCGTTTGCGACGCTTCTGGCGACGCCGTGCTCGGCGCCCTTCCTCGGCACCGCCGTCGGCTTCGCACTCGCCGGGGACGCGAGCGACATCGTCGTCATCTTCCTGGCGCTCGGGATCGGCCTCGCGTTGCCCTATCTCGTGGTTGCAGCGCTGCCGAGCCTGGCATCGCGGCTGCCGCGGCCCGGCCGCTGGATGGTGACCTTGCGCCGCATTCTGGCGCTCTGCCTCGCGGCGACGGCGCTCTGGCTGCTCTGGGTTCTGGCGGCGCAAATCGGAACCGGGGCCGCGCTGGCGGCGCTCGTGGCGCTGCTGTTGATGCCGGTCTTATTGCGCAGCGTGGCGCAGCCGAGCTTGCGGCGTGCCGGCATCGTCTCGGCGTTGCTCTTGGCCGTCGCGCTGCCGCCGGCGCTGTCGCGCCCCGTCGCGCCGCGCGGCGCCGAGCGCGGACCGTGGCAAGCCTTCGACCGCGCCGGGATCGATCGCGCGGTCAAGGCCGGAAAGACCGTCTTCGTCGACGTCACCGCGGAATGGTGCCTCAACTGCAAGATCAACGAGCGGATCGTGTTGCAGTCGGATGCCGTCGCCCGGCGCCTCGCCTCGGCCGACATCGTCGCGATGCGCGCCGACTGGACGCGGCCGAACGCGGCGATCGCCGAGTTTCTCCGGGACTTCGACCGCTATGGCATTCCGTTCTATGCCGTCTATGGCCCGGCAACCCCCTCCGGGCAGCCGCTCGCCGAGATTCTGACGCCAAGTTCCGTGCTCGCAGCGCTCGACCGGGCGCGGCCGCCGCGCGACGGAGGATGATTTTCGCCGGGCCTGCCGGTATGGTACGGCGTCGGCCGCGGCTATGATCGCGCCGCCAACGGGTTCGCGAGAGAACGACGGAGAGGAAGAGCGATGAGCATCAATGTAGGCGACAAGGTTCCGGCGGCGACGCTGAAGCAGATGACCAAGGAAGGTCCCAAGGACGTCACCACCGACGAGCTCTTCAAGGGCAAGAAGGTCGTCGTCTTCGGGCTGCCCGGCGCCTTCACCCCGACCTGCTCGGCGAAGCATGTGCCAGGCTATGTCACGAACGCCGAGGCCTTGCGTGCGAAGGGCGTCGACGCGGTCGCCTGCATCTCGGTCAACGACGTCTTCGTCATGGGCGCCTGGGGCAAGGACCAGAAGGCTGAGGACAAGGTCATGATGCTGGCCGACGGCAACGGCGATTTCGCCAAGGCGATCGGGCTGACGATGGACGGTAGCAAGTTCGGCATGGGCACTCGCTCGCAGCGCTATGCGATGGTCGTCGACAACGGCGTCGTCAAGACCCTCAACGTCGAGGCTCCAGGCGCCTTCGAAGTCTCCAGCGCCGAGGCGATTCTGAAGGGTCTCTAAGCGCAACGCTGCATCGGATCCGTGCGGGTTGCGCGCAACCTGCACGGATGCGACGGCGTGCGTGCGCGTGGAACGCGATGTCCTCCCCACCTGTTGGCTCAACAGAGATCTTCGGAGGAGGACGACCAGATGGCTTCGACATCGCGTACGGACGTACAGGATTTGACCAAGAAGGCGGCTGACGTCGCAGAAGTCGGCCTAGAGCATGCCCGGACCTTCGGGGACACGGCACAGGCCTCGGCGCACAGTGTTGCCGACCAGGCGCAACGCGTCGCCGGCGTCGCTGGGGAGACGGCGCAGCAGCTGGGCAAGCAGGCCAGCGAGACCGTGCAGCAGCTTTCCAGACAGGCGGAAGAGATCGCCGGACAGGCGCGTGAGATCGCGGGTGAAGCCTATCGTCGCGGCGAGCAGGCGGCGGAATACGTTGGCGGTCGGGTCGAGCAGCAGCCGCTTGCGAGCATCCTGCTGGCGTTCGGCATCGGCTACGCGATCAGCTATCTCATTCACAGCCGCTGGTCCGCCTAGGGTCAGCGTCCGCTCGCCGATCGGCTGAGGGCGCTCTCGGGGCCCTCAGCTTGTTTCGAGCCGATCGAAGCGGCGAAGCTCGGGAAAGAGCCGCAGCCACCAGAGAACGACGGCAAGCGTCCCGAGGCCGCCGATCAGCACCGCCGCGACGGCACCGAACCACGCGGCTGTGACTCCCGATTCGAACTCGCCCACGAGATTGGACGTCCCGACGAACAACGAGCTGACGGCGCTGACGCGTCCGCGCATGCCATCCGGCGTGAGCGTCTGGATCAGCGTCTGGCGGACGACGACGCTGATCGAATCGGCTGCGCCCAGCACGGTGAGAGCGACCAGCGACACCCCGATCGAGGTCGAGACCGCGAAAATGATCGTCGCCGCGCCGAACACCGCGACGGAGACAAGCATGACGGTGCCGAGGTGCCGGCGCAGCGGATAGCGCGCCATCAGGATCGTCAGGGCAAGGGCCCCGATCGCCGGGCCCGAGCGCAGCAGCCCCAGTCCCCAGGGACCCGTCATCAGGATGTCGCGGGCGAAGATCGGCAGCAGCGCCGTGGCGCCGCCGAGCAGAACGCCGATCAGATCCAGCGAAATGGCGCCGAGAATCGCTCGTTGCGTGAGGATGAAGTGGATCCCGCCGAACAGCGAGGTGAGGGTGAACGGGTCGCGCCGCGGAGCCGCCTGCGCGACGCGGATCCGCAGGGTGATGATGCCGCCGAGCAGCGTGATCGCGGTGCCAACGGAATAGACCGTCGTCGGGCCGAGGACGTAGAGCAGGCCGCCGATCGCCGGTCCGATGATCGTCGCTGCCTGGTTCGACGATGCGGAGATCGCGAGGGCCCGGGTCAGAGTCGCGCGCGGCACGAGCTGCGGCAATAACGCGCTCGACACCGGATTGTCGAAGGCACGCGCGGCGCCCAGCACCACGACCAGCGCCAGGATCGCCTCGAAGCTGAGCCATCCGAGGGCGCTGCCGATGGCGAGCGTCGCCATGGCCCCGCCCTGCGTGAGGCGGCTCACGGCCAGGATGAGGCGCCGGTCGAAACGATCTGCCACACTCCCGACGAGAAGCGCCAGGATGACGAACGGAAGGAATTGCACGAGCCCGACGAGACCGAGGTCGAAGGCGCTGTCGGTCAGCTCGTAGACCTGCCAGCCGACGGCGACGGCCTGCATCTGCGCGGCGAGGCTCGTCGTTAGCCGGCCGAGGCAATAAAAGGCGAGGGGGCGATGACGCAGCAGCGACAGTTCCGACGATTCGGAAACGGGTGAAAGCGCCATGATATGGGGAATTTGCTCCGGACTACGGCTCGTCCGGCGATCTTAGGAACAAATCGCGGCGGGAGCTATGCCGGAACCGTCCGGATCAAGCCGCGGCCGGGATGCGGCGGTAGTTCCACACCGAGGCGGGCGGGAAGTTGAGCCAGACGCGGGCCGCGACGCGGCCACGTAGCCCGAGTTCGCGGACCGCGACCGGCGAGCTCAGCGAATAGGTGTACTGGACGAAGCGGCCGGCCTCGCCCAGGAGATAGAACGCCTGGTCGACGATCTGACCGCGCACCCGTTTCGACATCGAAACGAGCGGCAGGCTGGAAACGACAGCGGAAGCGGCCTTGATGCCGAGCGGCTTGAGCAGGGCGACGAGATCGGTGGCATCGCCTTGGACGACGCGGAGCTCCGGGAAACGGCGGCGCAGCAGCTTGTACAGCCGCTCGTCACGTTCCACGACGATCAGCCGGCTCGGCGGCACGCCGGCGTCGAGCAGCGCCTTGGTGACGCTGCCGGTCCCGCCGCCCAGCTCGACGACGAATTCCGGCCGCCGGACATCGACCTGGGTCGCCATCGCCCGCGCCAGGAACCGGCTCGACGGCGCCAGCGCGCCGATGCGGTGCGGCGCCTTCAGCCAGCTGCCGAGAAAGACCGCCATATCGCCGTCGCGGCTGGTCGCCGCGTGGCGCAGGCGGCGATGCCGGGTCAGCTTGTCGGAGTCGCGGCGGGGAAGGAGGGGCGAGAGGACCGGCACGGTCTTATCGTTGATGCTCATGGGAGATGCTTGCGCCATTGTTTCGGAATTCTCGGGCTCGATCAACCGATCGCGGGCCGGCTTCGCGCGACTTGCCCATCCCCGAAGGATTGCTATGGCTCACAAAGAGTCTACCGTTGCGGTCGAGATCGGGACGGGATCAACGTCAGGAAGGTAAGAAATGCCGCTTCGTGAGGAAGAGCGCAAGCAGGCTGTTGTCGAGCGCCTCGCCGGCCTGACCGCAGCGACCGGCGGCGCGGCACATGCCGCAGCGTTCGGGCGTCTCGTCGAGTCTCTCTATGCGCGGGTCCCCCCGGCGGATCTCCTCGCCCGCGACGAGCGGGATCTGCTCGGCGCCGCCCGCTCGCTCTGGGATTTTGCCGCCGTGCGTCCTGCCGGCCAGGCGATCGTGCGGGTCCTCGGCCGCGACCCCGATTCTCTCTGTTGGCAGCCGCCGCGCACCACGATCGAAATCGTCAACGACGACATGCCGTTCCTCGTCGATTCGGTGACCGCGGCGCTCAACGCGATGAACCTCACCGTCAATCTCGTCATCCATCCGATCGTCCGCGTCCGTCGCGGCGAGGGTGGGCAGCTCCTCGACCTGGATGGCGATATCGCGCACGAGGCTCATCGCGGCGGGTCTCGCGAGTCGTGGATGCAGGTCGAGCTCGCGGCAAATGTCGCGCCGCTCGGCCGAGACGCGATCGCCGCGCGGCTGGCCGCCGTGCTCGTCGACGTCCGCCATGTCGTCGCGGATTTCCCGGCGATGCAGCACCAGATCGCGGCGGCGATCGCCGACATCGAGCGCGGGCCGGTACCGATGCCGGCGCGCGACGCCGAGGAAGCCGCTGCCTTCCTGCGCTGGCTGGAGCAGGACAATTTCACCTTCCTCGGCTATCGCGAATATCGCTACGGCAACCCGTCGCCCGAGGCGCCGGTCGTGCGCCGGGGCGTCGGACGCGGCCTTCTGCGCGACGACGACTATTCGGTGTTCGACGGGCTGCGTCACTTCGCCGTACTGCCGCAGGTTGTGCAGCAGTACTTGATGCGCAAGCGGCTCTTGACGATCAGCAAGTCGAACCGGCGCTCGACCGTGCATCGTCCGACCTATATGGACGCGATCGGCGTCCAGATCTTCGCCGCCGACGGCACCGTGGAGGGCGAGCATCTGTTTCTCGGCCTGCTCACCTCGGCCGCCTATGGCGCCAGCCCGTCTACCGTCCCTATCCTGCGCGTCAAGATCAGAGGCGTCATGGAGCGCGCCGGTTTCTCGCCAGGAAGCCACGACGCTAAGGCGCTGCAACAGATTCTCGACACATTTCCCCGCGACGAGCTGCTCCAGACCACCGAGGCGGAGCTCTATGAGACGGCGATCGGCATCCTGAATCTGCAGGAGCGTCAGCGCGTCGCGCTGTTCCTGCGGCGCGATCCTCTCGAGCGCTTCGTGTCCGCTCTCGTCTACCTGCCGCGCGAGCGCTACAGCTCGGAGCTGCGCCGTCGCATGACGGCTATTCTCGAAAAAGCCTGCGCCGGCCGGGTTATCAGCTTTCAACCGCAGCTCGACGACGGCGCGCTCGGGCGGCTCCATTTCATGATCGAGACGACGCGGGGCCAGGTGCCGGCGATCGACCCCGCAGCGCTCGAGCGCCGTCTCGCCGAAGCCGGGCGCCTGTGGTCCGACCGCCTGCAGGTCGCGCTGGTCGCGGCGCATGGCGAGGAGCGCGGGCTCGAGCTGCTGCAGCGCTATGCGGACGCCTTTCCGATCTCCTACCGCGAATCCCGGCCGATCGAGAATGCGGTTGCCGACATCGCGCCGCTCGAGGCTGTGCGCGACGGCGCGCCCCTCGGCATGCGGCTCTATGAGCGCGCCCAGCCCAACAGTCTCGGCTTTTCGATCGTCCACGCTGAGACCGCCGTTGCCCTCTCCGACCTGCTGCCGATGCTCGAGAACATGGGCCTCAAGGTCATCAGCGAGGTGCCGCACCAGATCGCCGGTGCCGCGACGAACGGTACGGGGCCGATGTGGCTGCAGGAGTTCGAATTGCTCGTGCGCGATGCTCCGCCGGGTGGCTCGTCGATGTCCGGCGCCCGCACACACCAGCTGCGGTTCGAGGAGGCTTTCGCCCGAATCTGGTCGGGCGAGGTCGAGGACGACGGGTTCAATCGCCTCGTCCTCGGCGCCGGACTCTCCTGGCGGCAGATCGTCGTGCTGCGGCTCTACAGTCGCTTCCTGCGGTTGGCCGGCGTCACCTTCAGCCTTGCGTATATGGAGGAGGCGGTCGCCCGCCACCCCGGCATCGCCGCAAAGCTCGTCGCATTGTTCGAGAGCCGGTTCGATCCGGCGCGTCGCGACGGTGCCGATCTGCGGGCAATCGCGCTGACCCAGGAGATCGACCATCTGCTCGATTCGGTGACCAGCCTCGACGAGGACCGCATCCTCCGCAACTTCCTGCAGCTCATCAACAAGACCCTGCGCACCAACTATTACCAGCGACTCGGCTCCGGCGAGCCGAAGCCCTGCGTTTCCGTCAAGCTCGCCAGCGAGCAGCTCGACTTCCTGCCGCTGCCGCGGCCGCTCGTCGAGATCTTCGTCTACAGCCCGCGCGTCGAGGCGATCCATCTGCGGGGCGGCCGCGTCGCGCGCGGCGGCATCCGCTGGTCGGATCGGCGCGAGGATTTTCGCATCGAGATTCTCGGTCTGATGAAGGCGCAGATGGTCAAGAACGCCGTCATCGTGCCGGTCGGCTCGAAGGGCGGCTTCGTCGTCAAGCGGCCGTTGCCGCCGAATGCTGCGCGCGAGCTCGTCCAGCAAGAAGGCGTCGAATGCTACAAGATCTTCATGCGCGGTCTCCTCGACCTGACCGACAACATCGTCGGGACCGCGATCGTGCCGCCGCCGGACGTCGTGCGCCACGACGGCGATGATCCCTATCTCGTCGTCGCGGCCGATAAGGGTACGGCGACGTTCTCCGACGTCGCCAATGCGATTTCCGGCGAGTACGGATTCTGGCTCGGCGACGCTTTCGCCTCGGGCGGCTCGGCAGGCTACGACCACAAGGCGATGGGGATCACGGCGCGCGGCGCCTGGGAGCTGGTGAAGCGGCATTTCCGCGAGCTCGGGCGCGACACCCAGCAGAGCGACTTCACCGTCGTTGGCATCGGCGACATGGCCGGCGACGTCTTCGGCAACGGCATGCTGCTGTCGCCGCACATCAGGCTGGTCGCCGCCTTCAACCACCAGCACATCTTCCTCGACCCGTCGCCCGACGCTGCCGCCAGCATCGCCGAGCGGCGGCGGCTCTTCGCGCTGCCGCGGTCGAGCTGGGCCGACTATGACAGAACGCTGATCTCGCCCGGCGGCGGCGTTTTCGAGCGCAGCCTGAAATCGATTCCGCTGACGTCGGAGGTCAAGGCGCTGCTGGCGATCGATGCGAACAGCGCGACGCCCGCCGATCTCATCCGTGCCATGCTGCGGGCGCCTGTCGACCTGCTCTGGTTCGGCGGCATCGGCACTTATGTCAAGACCAGCCAGGAGAGCAACGCGGACGTCGGTGACCGCGCCAACGATGCGCTGCGCATCGACGCAAGGGAGATCGCCGCAAAGGTCGTCAGCGAGGGCGCCAATCTCGGGGTGACGCAGCGCGGCCGCATCGAATATGCGCTGAAGGGCGGCCGCATCAACACGGATGCGATCGACAATTCGGCGGGGGTGGATACCTCCGACCACGAGGTCAACCTCAAGATCCTCCTCGACGCCGTCGTCGCGACGGGGACTCTCGACGCCGCCGCGCGCAACCGCGAGCTCGCGTCGGTCACCGACGAGGTCGCGGCATTGGTCCTGCGCGACAATTATCTTCAGGGTCAGGCGCTCAGCCTCGCCGAAGCGGAGCGGGCGGAGAATCTCGACCGTCAGGTCAGGCTGATGCACCGGCTGGAGCGCGAGGGCAAGCTGGCGCGCGCGATCGAGTTCCTTCCCGACGACGAGACGCTGACGGCTCGTGCCGCCGGAGGCACCGGCCTGACCCGGCCGGAGCTCGCCGTGCTGCTCGCCTATGCCAAGACGACGCTATATGCCGATCTGCTGAAATCGGAGCTGCCGGACGATCCGGCGCTGGCCAACGATCTGCTGCTCTATTTTCCGAAACCGTTTGCCGAGCGCTTCCGTCCGGCGATCGAGCAGCATCGGCTGCGCCGTGAGATCATCGCGACCTTCATTGCCAACAGCATCGTCAACCGGGCCGGAATCACTTTTACGGCCGACCTCGCCGAGACGACGGGCCGAGGCGCGGGCGACGTCGCGCTCGCCTATGCGATCACGCGCGATGTCTTCGCGCTGCGCCCGATGTGGGACGCGATCGAGGCGCTCGACGGGGTCGTCCCGGCGGCGCTGCAATATGAGATGCTGCTCGCGATCCGCCGTCTGACCGAGCGCGCGGCGACGTGGTTTCTGCAATCCGGGCTGGCGCTCGATCTACGTGCTCGCGTCGGCGAGTTCGGCGACGGTGTCGTCGCTCTGCGCGATAATTTTTCCGAAATACTGCCGCCGATCGAGGCGGCGGCGCTGCAATCGCGCGCCGCCGAGCTCGTCGAGCGCGGCGTGCCGCGGCCGCTTGCCGAACGGGTCGCCGGGCTCGACCACCTGGTCGCTGCGGTGGAGATCATCCGGCTCGCCGATCTGGCGCGGCATGATCTCCTGGCGACGGGCCGGATCTACTTCGGTCTCGGCGCGCGGCTCTCGCTCGATGCGCTCCGCGCCGCGGCGGCGCAGCTGCGGCCGGAAACCGCCTGGCAGAAACAGGCCGTCGCTGCGCTGGTCGACGATTTCTATCAGCACCAGAGCCAGCTCACCGGCCAGATCCTCGAGAGCGGCGCTGCCGCGTCCGTGGAGCCGTTCCTCGCCGAGCACGCCGCGGCGCTGGCGCCGCTCGAGGCGCTGCTTCAGGACATTGCCGCCGTCGCGCGGCCGGATCTCGCGATGCTGACCGTCGCGAACCGCCGGCTACGCGCGCTCGCGTCCGGGTCGCGCTAAACGACCGGGCTCGGCCGCAACCTCCCATTCACGGGTGCGGCTCGTCCTTTCTGCTCTCCTTCTCGCCCTTCGGCGGCTCGGCCTTCGCTGGCGGCGCATGCTCCGGCGACGCTGCCGGATGCGGTGCCGCCGGGGCGACGACCGGCGGTGCGGCGGCGCGCGGCGGCGCCGGACGGGGCGCCTCTACCGCGATGGCGGGACGGGGCTCTGCAGCGCGCACCGCGGGATGCTCCGGTGGCCCGCGCCGTGGCTCGCGCGGGATCGCGGCTTCGGCGGCGGGCACCGGTGGATGCTGCGTCGGCGCGCTCGCGTTCGGGCGTTCGTCGCGAGGGTTCGGTGGGGTCGGACGGGCTCCGGGCGTTGTCGCCTGATGCTGTGGCTCGGCCGCGGGCGCGCCGCGTTCGGGCGGCGCGACATTGGCGGTCGGGCGGTCGCCACGGTGCACCGGCGGACCCGGCGCCGCGACGGCAGGAGGGCGCGCCTCGCGCTGCTCGGGTGCCGACGTCTCGTGCGGCGCTGGAGCGAGAGTCGCGGTTGCCCCTTCGCGGCGGCGTATCGGCGGCCCCGGTGCGGCGGCAGCCGGCGGTGTCGCCTGTACTTGCGGCCGGACCGCCGGCGCCTCGCGCGGCACCGGCGCGACATTCGCCGTCGCGCCGGTGTTACCGCGGATCTGCGGACCCGGTGCTCCCGCCGCGGGCTCACGAACCTGGCCTTGCGACGGCGGCGTGCGCTCGGCGCGACGGATCGGCGGGCCGGACGCTCGTGCGTTCGGCGCCTGGTCCTGGTCGGCCTGCGCAGGCTGGCGGCTGGGGCGCGCGGCAAGCGCGGGGGCGATCGCCGCCGGATGGGCGACGGGAGCGTCGGCGAGCGCAGAGGGTTGCACTGCCAGCGCTGCGCGGGAGACCTGGCGCGATCCGGCAAAGTCGCTCTGCCGCAGGACGACGGCATTCTCGCGGTTGCGATAGTTGGCGTCGGCATGGCTCTCGCGGATCGTCGTGCTCGTGATATTCGTCACGTTGACGACGTTGGTGATGTTAACCTTGCGGACGTAGGCGACGCTCGCCCGGTAGGACGGGACATAGACCTCGCGCGGCGCGAGCGGAAACCAGCCGACAGGACGGTCCCTGCCGAGCGAGAGACCGACATTCCAGCCGTCGCCGCCGATGAAGGCGACCAGCGCCGGCGCGTAGGCCGGACGCGGCGTGATGCGGCCCGGGACCCAGCCCCAGCGGTCGCGGACGCGGGTCCAGCGGCCGTAGTGGAACGGCGCGAACCCCCAGGGCTGATCGTCGATCCAGGTCCAGCCCCACGGGTCGACCCAGGTCCAGTGGCCGTAGCGATAGGGCTGCCAATCGACGGGTACCGCCTGCGGGTACCAGACCGGGCCGATATCGGCTTCGGTGCGCCAGCTGCCGTTGTCGTCGAGATCCTCGTAGCCGGTCATTTCCGGCGAGATATAACGCCGCGCCGGCAGGCTGCGCTCGCGGTGCTCGCTCGCCAGGCTCGCGTCGTCGAACGGGGTCGGCCGCGCCGGCTCGACGGAATAGGCGGGATTGTCGCCGGGTCCCGTGGCGATCGCCGCCTCGCCGCGCCGCAGCTCGATGGTCGACGTGGGGCCGACGAGCCGCGCTGAGCCATCGAGGACCGCGACTTCGGTCGGTTCCTGATCGTTGCCGGCGGTGATGCGGAAGGTACCGGGGCCGGTCACCTCGAGTGAGCCCCGGGGCGTTGCAATCGAATAGAAATCATCCGGCCGCGTATTGGCGACCCAGAGATTGATCCGCCCCTGCGGCGCGTTCGCCAGCAGCTGATGGTCATCGAGCGCGACGATGTCGAACTCCGTGCCGCCGTCGAGATGGATCGATATCGGCCCGACACGAAGCTCGGCCCGCGACTGCGGCTCGGTCCAGAACGAGCTGCCGGTAGTTACCGGATAATTGAGCGCCGCCGGCGACCATTGGTCCTCGTCCGCCATGTGCATCAAGACGGTACCCTCGATCGTGCTCAGTCGGCCGACCCGCGCCGGCGGGTCGGCCCAAGCGGCCGCGGCGGAGGCGGCGAGCCCCGCGATGGCCAGGATGAGCATTGCGATTCTGCGAGGACGACGGGACATGCGGCGATTCCTTTCGCCGGGCGCGCCAAGGACGGATTGACACGACGAGCGCTGGATGTAAACGGGTGAGGCGCGGGATTTAGTCCGTGAGCGGATTACGACAGACGCACCGAATCCCTCAGGAAGGCGCGCGGTTGCGCGACCGACGTCGCAGCAAACGCCGATGCTTGCCGCGCGTTCCGATAGGAACGGTTGACGAAGACTACCGGTGGTAAGCCACCGGTAGTCTAAGCCCGGTTCATCCGGTTGCCCACGAGGTCGTCGACCACCGCGGGATCGGCCAGGGTGCTCGTGTCACCGAGGCTGTCGTGCTCGTTCGCCGCGATCTTGCGGAGGATCCGCCGCATGATCTTGCCCGATCGCGTCTTCGGCAGGCCGGGCGCCCATTGGATGAGGTCGGGCGAGGCGATCGGGCCGATCTCCTTGCGGACCCAGCTGACGAGCTCCTTGCGCAGCGCCTCGGTCGCCACCTCGCCGGCGTTGAGCGTCACATAGGCATAGATCCCCTGGCCCTTGATGTCGTGCGGATAGCCGACGACGGCCGCCTCGGCGACCTTGGCATGGGCGACCAGCGCGCTTTCCACCTCGGCGGTACCGAGCCGATGGCCGGAGACGTTGATGACGTCATCGACCCGCCCGGTGATCCAGTAATACCCGTCCTCGTCCCGGCGCGCGCCGTCGCCGGTGAAATACTTGCCCGGGAAGGTCGAGAAATAGGTCTCGACGAAGCGCTTGTGATCGCCATAGACGGTCCGCATCTGGCCGGGCCAGCTGTCCGTGATGCAGAGATTGCCCTCGCCGGCGCCCTCCAGCACGTTGCCTTCACCGTCGACGATCTGCGGCTTGACGCCAAAGAACGGCCGGGTCGCCGAGCCGGGCTTGAGCGGCGTCGCGCCAGGCAGCGGCGTGATCAGGATGCCGCCGGTCTCGGTCTGCCACCACGTGTCGACGACCGGCACGCGCCCGTCGCCGACGACGTTGTAGTACCACAGCCAGGCCTCGGGGTTGATTGGCTCGCCGACCGAGCCGAGCACCCGCAGCGAGGCCCGGCTGGTGGCCGTGACGTAGCTGTCGCCCTCGCGCATCAGAGCGCGGATCGCCGTCGGCGCCGTGTAGAAGATATTGACCTTGTGCTTGTCGATGATCTGCCAGAACCGCGAGAAATCCGGATAGTTCGGGATGCCCTCGAACATCAGCGTCGTCGCGCCGTTGGCGAGCGGTCCATAGACGATGTAGCTGTGGCCGGTCACCCAGCCGACGTCGGCGGTGCACCAGTAGACGTCGCCGTCGTGATAGTCGAAGACGTATTGATGCGTCATCGAGACGTACACGAGATAGCCGCCGGTGGTGTGGAGCACGCCCTTCGGCCGGCCGGTCGAGCCCGAGGTGTAGAGGATGAAAAGCGGATCCTCCGCCTTCATCTCCTCTGGCGGGCAATCGCGCGGTACTGCAGCTGCGGCCTCGTGGTACCAGACATCGCGACCCTCGACCCACCCGATGCCGCCGCCGGTGTGGCGCACGACGATGACGTCGGTGACGTTGGGGCAGTGGCGCAGCGCCGCGTCGGCATTGGCCTTCAACGGCACCTTCTTGCCGCCGCGCAGCCCCTCGTCGGCGGTGATCAGCACGGTCGATTCGCAATCCTGGATGCGTCCCGCCAGGCTGTCCGGCGAGAAGCCGCCGAAGACGACGGAATGGACGGCGCCGATGCGGGCGCAGGCGAGGATGGCATAGGCCGCCTCGGGAATCATCGGCAGGTAGATGGTGACGCGGTCGCCCTTCTTGACGCCGCGCGACTTCAGGACATTGCCGAGGCGGCAGACGTTCTCGTGCAGCTCGGCATAGGAGACGTGGCGTTGGGTGTGCGGGCTGTCGCCTTCGAAGATGATCGCGGTCTGGTCGGCGCGCGTCGCCAGGTGACGGTCGACGCAATTGTAGCAGGCGTTGAGCGTACCGTCCTCGAACCAGCGGATCTGGACGTCACCGCTGAAGCTCGTGTTCTTGACCTGCGTATAGGGTTTGAACCAGTGCAGCCGCTTGCCCTGCTCGCCCCAGAAGGCGTCGGGATCGCGCACCGACTCATCGTACATTCGAACGTAGCCGCCCTCGTCCACCCAGGCCGATTGGGCCATGGCGTCCGGGACTGGAATGACGGTGCTCATTGAGTTTCCTCCGCGCTGCGCACTCCGGGCGACGCTTTTGCCGTCCCGTCGTGCCGCGGGAATTATCCTGCGAAACCCATGGTCCGACAAGCGCGGCGGAACGCCTCCTCCGAGCACAATCGGTGGCAAGCGGGGCCGCAGTCCCTGATCCGGGACAAACCGGGGGGCGATCGTGGCGGAGCGCGTCGAAGCGTTTTGCCTAGGCCGGGCGCCGCGATACCACAAGGTTGGCAACGAAGATCTGCACCGGGTCGCCGTGCTGGTTCAGCGTCGTGTTGCGTACCTTGACGAGCCCGATCTGCGGCCGCGATTTCGACGGCCGGATTTCGAGGATCTCGCTTTCGACGCGCAGCGTGTCGCCGGGGCGGACCGGCCGCGGCCAGCGCAGTTCCTCGACGCCGGCGCCGATGATCCCGCCGGCCGGCTTGAACTCGCCGTCGACGAGGAGCCGCATCGTGAGGGCCGCGGTATGCCAACCGCTCGCCGCCAGCCCCTCGAACATCGTCGCCTTCGCCGCTGCCTCGTCGAGATGGAAGGGCTGCGGATCGAACTCGCCGGCGAAGCTCTTGATTCGCTCGATCTCGACCGGCGCCGTACCGGAGCCGAATCTCTGGCCGACCGCGAGATCCTCGAGATACGTCGTCATCCGCGCACTGTCCCGTCGCGTGCGAAGGCGCGGGCGAAGGTCGTCAAGTTCGGGCGGCCGTACCAGGCGCCGCCGGCGATCGCTACCGCGGTGACGATGCCGTAGACCCCGATCGCGACGCCGAGTGCCAGAAACACGGCGCCGAGGTCGGCGAACCAGCGCAACGCCAGCCAGCCGCCGAGCACCGCGATGACGAGGCGCAACGTGCCGCCGATCAGCGGCCATAGGAGCCGTGCTGCCCCCTGCGAAGCGAAGTAAAGCGCCATGCCGCCGCCGAAAAAACCGTAGAACGGACCGACGGCGTGGAAATAGGCCTCGCCCGACGCGAGCATTGCCGGATCGCTGCCGAAGAGCGAGAGCCAAGCATGCGGGAATGCCGCTGCCGCGAGCCCGATCGCCTCGGTGAGGGCGAAGCAGACGGCGGCCCCGACCCAGGCGACGCGCATGGCGCGGTGCGGGCGATGCGCGCCGATATTGGTCCCGACGAGCGCGACGAGCGGCCCGCCCATTCCGAAGACGAGCGGTACCAGCAGATACTCGAGCCGCGATCCGACGCCATAGCCGGCGATGGCGCCGGGTCCGAAGGACCCGACCAGCCCGGTCGTGGCGGCAACGGTCAGATTGGTCTGCAGCGTCGAGATCGCTGCCACCGCGCCGACTCGCAGGATTTCGCGGAAGTGAGCCCAGCGCAGCGCGACGCCATGCAGCCGCGGCGTCAGGACGCTCCGCCCGGACCAGAGGTAATAGGCAAGCACAGCGGTGCCGCCGATGTAATAGAGCACCACCGCGACCGCGCCGCCCGCGACGCCGAGCTGCGGGAAGGGGCCGATACCGAAGATCAGGCAGGGCGAGAGCGGCACCAGGAAAACGATGCCGCCGCAAGTCACCCACGCCGGCACGAGCATGTTGCCGGTGCCGCGCAGTACGTTTCCGAGGGCGTTGAAGACCCAGACGAGGATCGCGGCGCCGAAGACGACGTCGGAATAGGCGAGGGCCGCCCTCAGCGAGGCACCGTCGCCGCCCAGCATCGTGTAGATCCAGGTTCCGCCGCCGACAAAGAGCAGCGTGAAGACGATGCCGAGGATGACGCTGATCACCAAGGCGTGCAGCACGTAGGAATCGGCGTCGGCGCGGCGCCCGGCGCCGAGGGCGCGGGCGATCCCCGACGAGATGCCGCCGCCCATCGCGCCGGCGGACATCATCTGCATCAGCATGAGGCCGGGAAAGACGAGCGCGACGCCGGCGAGCGCGTCGATGCCGAGCTTGCCGATGAAATAGGTCTCGATCAGCCCGGTCGAGGCTTGCGCGACCATGACGAGGATATTGGGGGCCGACATCCGCAGCAGCGTCGCGACGATCGGCCCCTCGAGGAGGAGGCGCGTGCGCCGATCGAGGATCGGCGCCGGCGGTGCGACCGCTGCCTCGTCATGCGTCATGTCGACCACGATCGTCCTCCGCCCGGCCTTGTCCATCCGATCAAAGCTGCGCCCGAAGGTCCAGCGGAACAATCGACAGTTTCTCAGGCTTCGCATGAGCTAATGTCATGTTAAGCTCGCGCCCCCCGACGAAGGTCATGCGATGACGATCCGTCTCCCGTCGCTGAACGGACTGCGCGCTTTCGAAGCGGCGGCGCGGCATCTCAGCTTCACCAAGGCGGCCGCCGAGCTCAACGTCACCCAGACGGCGGTGAGCCACCAGATCCGCCGCCTCGAGGCGCAGCTCGGTCTGCGGCTCTTCACCCGACGGAACCGTGCCCTGGCGCTGACCGGCGCGGCGCTCAATTACCTGCCGGCGGTGCGTGCGGCTTTCGAGGATCTGCGCGGCGCGACCGAACGGCTGCTGCGGCCGCAGCACGAGGGCATCCTCACGGTGAGCGTGCTGCCGACGCTGGCGGCGAAATGGCTGGTGCCGCGCCTCGCCGCCTTTCAGGAGGCGCATCCCGGCATCGAGGTGCGCATCAGCACCGCGACCCGCGCCGTCGATTTCCGCCGCGAGGAGATCGACGTCGCAATCCGCTATGGCGGCGGCCGGTGGCCGGGGCTGCGCGCCGTATGGCTGATGGACGAGGAGGTCTTTCCGGTATGCAGCCCCGCGCTGCTCGCCGGCGAGCGGCCGCTGTGCGCTCCCGCCGACCTCGCCGGCCAGACGCTGCTGCACGTCAATCTCTACGCTGATGAATGGCTGCAATGGCTGACCGCGGCGGGCCTGCCGCCGAGCTTGGCGCAACGCGGGCTGACCTTCGATCTCAATCTTATGGCGTTGCAGGCGGCGCTCGACGGGCTCGGCGTGGCGCTCGGCCGCAGCGCCTTCGTCGAGGCGGATCTCGCCGCCGGCCGCCTCGTCGCGCCGTTCGACATCGTCGTGCCGGCGAAGGCCGCATTCTACGTCGTCGCTCCGGAGGCGACCGCGGACAGTCCGAAAATAGCGCTGTTCCGCAATTGGCTGCTGGAAGCGGCGGCGCGGCCGATCGCGTCGACCGATCGCGACCGCCGGTCGCTTTAGCGTCGAGCGGTCCGGATCCTGCGGACAGCGACGGCCATCAGGAGGATTCCCCCGGCGAAGGACACGATCGTCAAAGGCGACACGAGGTCCCGCTGCCGCCAGGCGCCGAGGAAGGGGTCCCAGATCGGATGAGCATGGCGCCCGACGAGCAACGGGATGACGACTGCCGTCAATGCGCCGAGGGTGATGTTGGCACCGAGAAATCCGAGCAGCTGGGCGCCGGGCTCCCGAAGCCACTGGCCGGATCGGGGCTTCGTCGAAATCGTATCGCTCATCGCGCGTGATCCTGTTGGATATCGAACGATGAGCGTCACCGAGTTGGGCGATCGGCGCTGTGACCGTGGTCACTATTGCCGGGCTCTAGCGGCGCAGCGTACGTGGCACGATGAGGACATTGCAGAGGCAGGCGATCGCAGCGGCGACGGCGACGCCAGCGGCCATCGCCACCGGCGTCCCGGTGTAGAAGAAATTGACGAGATAGCCGGCGAGGGCGGCAGACAGCATTTGCGAGCTGCCGATCAGCGACGAGGCGAGACCGGCGATCCGCGGCATCGGCTCCATGGCGCGTGCCGTAGCGTTCGAATAGACCAGCGCCATCCCGAAGCAGTAGAGAATGAACGGCGCGATGATGCCGGCGGGGCCGCCGATGCGACGCTCGGCGTCGAGCAGGATCAGGACGCCGGCGAGCATGCAGATCGCAAGACCGACGCGCAGGATGCTCTGAGGCGCGTGGCGGCTGAGCAGTCGCCGGTTGATGCTCGACCCCGCCATGAAAGCGAGGCCGTTGAGCGAGAAGAACAGGCCGTAGAGCTGCGTCGACAGCCCAAAGAAATCGATCAGCACGAAGGACGAGCCAGAGATGTAGCAGAACATCCCGCCGAAGACGCCGCAGTTGATCAGCGTGTAGCCGAGGCAGGCGCGGTTGCCGAGGAACCGGCCGTAGTTCCGCAGGATGCCGGCGATCCGCGTCGCCGATGCATCGCGGTACTTGGCGGATTCGCCGAACTGCGTGGCGACGGCGCCCAGCACGAGGATCGCCGCGACGGTCAGCACGATGAAGATCGCCCGCCAGTCGAAGTACTGGACGAGAAAGCCGCCGATCGTCGGTGCGACGAGCGGTGCGATCGCCATCACGATGACGACGGAGGAAAGCACCTGGGCGCCGCGCTCCGCATGGAACTCGTCGCGGACGATCGCCGGACTCATGACGCGCGGCGCGCAGCCGCCCAATCCTTGCAGGAGCCGGAAGACGATGAGTTGCTCGATCGAGCCGGCGAAGATGCAGCCGATGCTGGCGAGCGTGTAGAGCGTCAGGCCGAACAGGAGGACCGGCCGGCGCCCGAAGCGGTCGGACACGGGACCATAGGCGAGCTGGCCGGCCGCGAAGCCGAGCAGGAATAGGCTCAGCGTCAGCTGCGCGCGGTCGGCGCTCGTCTGGAATACCTCGGCGAGGCGCGGCAGCGCCGGCACGCTCATGTCGGTCGAGAGAGCGGTCAGCGCTCCCATCCCACCGAGCAGGAAGACGAAACCGCGCGAGCCCGGAGCGATCATCGGCGAGATGGTTCCAAAAAGGACCGGTGGGGGAGAGCCGCGCCGCAACGATGTGCGGTCGAGGCCGCGCGGACCAGCGCAGGCCGTGGTTCTCTAGCGCGTCTCGCCGCATCGCGGCAAGATGCGAGCTCCGTTTCGCCGTTGGGCGCGGAAAAGAGCTGCGTCCGGCGATACCCCCATCCGCCCTAAACGTGGCCAAATCTTGACAAGCATCACGCTGGGCCCTACCCGTTGGCGCCCCGCTAGGCTGCGATGGAGAGATCCGCGCCCTGGCTGCGTTTCCCTTTTGTCAACGTGCATCGATTCTCGCCATGGCTCCATCGCAGCAATATTTCACCTTCGCCGGCCGCTTCGTCATCGTCGGCTTCGGCAGCATCGGGCAAGGGGTGTTGCCGCTTTTGTTGCGTCACCTGGGGATGAAGGCGGAGCAGATCACGATCGTCACGGCCGAGCCGCGCGGCGCCGATGAGGCGCAAGAATATGGCGTCAGCTTTCATATGACGCCTTTGACGCGCGACAATTACGTCACGCTCCTCGACGAGCTGCTCCAGCCTGGCGATTTCCTTCTCAACGTTTCTGTCGAGGTGTCGAGCGTTGCGCTCATCGAATATTGCCAGTCGCATGGAGTCTCCTATCTCGATACCTGCATCGAGCCGTGGCCCGGGGGCTATACCGACCCCTCGTTGACCCCGTCCGAGCGCTCGAACTACGGACTGCGAGAAGCGGCGCTGGCGCTCCGCGGTTCCGCGCCGGCGACGGCGCCAACTGCGCTCATCACCCATGGCGCGAACCCTGGCCTCGTCTCACATTTCATCAAGCGGGCCCTGATCAAGCTCGCCGGCGACCAGGGACTTGGCGACCGCCGTCCCACGTCGCGCCGGCAATGGGGGGAATTGGCTCGCGACCTCGGCATCAAGGTCATCCACATCGCCGAGCGCGACACCCAGGTCGCGAGACAAGCCAAACGGGTCGGTGAGTTCGTCAACACCTGGTCGATCGACGGCTTTGTCGGCGAAGGCCAGCAGCCCGCCGAGCTCGGCTGGGGCACGCACGAGCGCCATTTCCCGCCCGACGGCAATCGTCACGCGGCGGGCTCGGGCAGCGCGATCTGGCTCAGCCGACCGGGCGCCGGCATGTGCGTGCGCAGCTGGACGCCGCTCGAAGGGCCCTATCATGGGTTCCTCATCACCCACAGCGAGGCGATCTCGATCGCGGATTATCTGACGGTCCGGGCCGAGGACGGCAGCGCCGCATACCGGCCGACCGTCCATTACGCCTACCATCCCTGCGACGACGCCGTCCTATCGCTGCACGAGCTGGCCGGCAAGAACTGGAACGTCCAGGGCAAGAAGCGCCTGTTGATGGAGGAGATCGTCGAGGGCACCGACGAACTCGGCGTCCTGCTCATGGGACATGCGCGCGGCGCCTACTGGTATGGCTCGCGCCTGTCGATCACCGAGGCGAGAGAGCTCGCCCCGCACAACAATGCGACCAGCCTTCAGGTCACCGTTTCGGTCCTGGCCGGCGTTGTCTGGGTCCTCGAAAACCCCGGTCGCGGCATCGTCGAGCCGGACGAGATCAATTACGATCGCATCCTCGAAATCTGCCGGCCCTATCTCGGGCACATCGTCGGCGTCTACGGGAGTTGGACGCCGCTCGAGGATCGCGGCCGGCTTTTCCCTGAAGACATCGACGCCGCCGACCCCTGGCAGTTCAAGAACTTCCGCGTGACCTGAGCGAGCCCTGGGTTGAGCTGACGGAGATTGCTGGGCTGGGCGTAGGCGTGCTCGAGCGGCTGCTGCATGACGTTCCGCTCCGGCATCAAGCGGCTGAGCCAACCCTTGCGTTTGCGCGCGACGCTCAATGGGGCGAGGTTGCGGGCCAGCCACGGCTTTGGGACGATCGGCAGCAGCGCGAATGCGATCGACGAGGCGAGGCTCTTTGCGAACCGATTGTGGGGAAAGCTCCAGCTTGCTCGGATCCCGGCGAGCACCAGGCCGAGCACCGTGTCGCCGGGAAAGGGGTGCGTCGCCGGGTCGAGGCGTAGCGACAAGATCCGGTTCTTGCAATGGCCCGGGATGTGGAGCGAGAGTTCGCGCCGGATCGGGTCCCCGAGCGATTCCGCATGCACCTTGACCGCCGCCTCGCGATCGGTCTCGTTCTCGAGGCACCGCCGGAGCTTGGCGAGGCTGATGCTGCCGGCCTCGCTATGATTACGGCCGTGCTCGCGATAGGCGCCGAGCGGGCGTGGCACCGAGACGATGAGACCGTAAAGCGGGGCGAGCCCGATGACGAGCCCGTCGATACCGATGCGCCAGACCCTTTCATCGGCCGGCAGCATATGCTCGAGCGCGCGACGCGCGAAGGCATTGCCGCTGGCTGGCGGGCTGGGATAGTAGCCGTAGCTGCGGACCATCGATAGCGTGTCGCGGCTGCTCGCAAAAGGCAGGTTGGGTACGCGACCGCCCCGCGGTCGCTCGACGGCATCGACGATGTCGAGCGGAAACTGCACCTTCGCGACCTCGGGTGACCATACGCGCGCGATCTCCGCCGTTGCCTCGGGATAGAGCACATCGTCGGAATCGAGAAACAGCACGATATCGCCGCGGCTTGCCCGAAATCCGCTGTTGTAGGCGCCGCCCTGGCCGCGCCGCTCCTGGAGTACCGTGACGCAGCGCTCGCGATAGCGTGCGATGATCTTCCGCGAGTCGTCGGTCGAGCCGTCGTCGACGACGATGAGCTCGGTTCGCTGGTAGTGCTGGCTGAGCGCACTCTCGATCGCGCGGCCAAGGTACTGCGCATAATTGTGGTTGTTGATGACGATACTGATCAGCGGCAGATCCATCGGATCGATCGACACGAGGTGACACCTATCTCGTTGAATGGCCAGGTCGGGTGACCGCAATGAGCGGCCCTCCGCTCTGGGTGTCGACGACCGCGACCTATCGACCAAACAGTCGACCCTGCGATTAATTCCAGATAATAACAAAGTGTTGCGCAATAGGGCGTCAAGGACACTTCGATGTCACCGTTATCTTTCTTTGTGGTTGCATTGATTTAGCGTAATACGATGCAATCATAGAAAGAGAATGCCCTATGCCTTCACAGGCATTGGCTTATCGATCAATGGGGAACATTGATGCGATCTCGCCGCAGAGTTGCTGCGGCAAGTAAGGTTTCTTGAGAAGACGATCGGCGGCCGAGAGATCGGTTGCGTAGCCGGAGGTGAACAGCACCTTGAGCAGAGGCGCTGCCTCGCGTGCCCGCGCCGCGAGTTCGAAGCCGTTCAACCGAGGCATGACGACGTCGGTAAACAGCAGGTCGATCGAACGCTCGCGCTTCAGCACGGACAAAGCGTCGAGCCCGTCCTCGGCAGACAATACGCGATAGCCACGATTCTCGAGGACGGCGACAGCATAATCCCGCACGTCGGGGTCGTCGTCGACCACGAGGATTGTCCGCTCAGGAAGGTTCGGTTCCGTCGCCAAGTGGTGCACTTCTCAGTTATCGAGATCGATCGAGGAGTGAATGGCGAGGACATGCCACAACGTTCATGACGCCGCAATCAACTTTTCGCGGGGGATTTACTCGCGACACGCGCATTTTTCGACCTTAACGCGGAGTTTACCAGGTCCTTGTATTGAAGGCGGATGCAGATTCCCGCTCAGAAACCCCCTATCTCGTCCGTCTATCTGAATTTGCTCCAGTCGCGGCAGGCGACGCCCGTCGCGGCGCGCGGCACCGCGCCGAGCCAGCCGACGGCGACGCGGCCGCTCGATCCGAGCAGCGCTCCGCGCGGTCCCGGTCCGGCGCCGCGCGGCAGCATCATCGACATCAAGGTGTGAACGACCGACCCTTTATTTCCGTCGTTCAGTGGCGGAAATGGCGCATTCCCGTGAAGACCATCGCCAGTCCGTGCTCGTCGGCGGCAGCGATGACCTCCTTGTCGCGCACCGACCCGCCCGGCTGGATCACCGCGGTGGCGCCGGCTTCGACGGCGGCCAGCAACCCGTCGGCGAAGGGGAAGAAGGCATCGGACGCGACAACCGAGCCGACGGTCGGGCTGGCGAGGAGGCCGGCAGCCTTGCCGGCCTCCTCGGCCTTCCAGCGCGCGATGCGGGCGCTGTCGACGCGGCTCATCTGTCCGGCGCCGATCCCGACCGTCGCGCCTGCCTTGGCGTAGACGATGGCATTAGACTTGACATGCTTGCAGACGCGGAACGCGAAGATCAGATCGGCGATCTCCGCCGGCGTCGGCGCGCGTTTGGTGACGACCGTCAGATCGGCCTCGCCGACGCGGCCGTTGTCGCGCGTCTGGAGCAGATAGGCACCGGCCAGAGAACGCAGGGTCATCCCGGGAGCAGTGGGATCCGGCATGCCGCCGGTCGTCAGTACCCGTAGCGAATTCTTCCGCGCCAGCACGGCGCGGGCCTCGTCGTCGACCGCGGGAGCGATGATGACCTCGAGGAACAACTTCGCCATCGCCTCGGCCGCCGCGGCATCGAGCGGCCGGTTGACGGCGATGATGCCGCCGAAGGCGCTCACCGGATCGCAGGCGTGGGCTTTTCCGTAGGCGTCGAGCAAGCTCCCACCCGTCGCGACGCCGCACGGATTGGCATGCTTGATGATCGCGACGGCGGGTGCGTCCAGCTCGGCGACCAGCTCGAAGGCGGCGTCGGTGTCGTTGAGGTTGTTGTAGGAGAGCTCCTTGCCCTGGAGCTGCTGCGCCGTGGCGACGCCCGGCCGCGCCCCGTCGCCGACGTAGAAGGCGGCCTGTTGATGCGGGTTCTCGCCATAGCGCAGGATCTGCTTGCGCTTGCCGCCGAAGGTGATGGGGTCGGGGAAGACCTCGCCGCGCTGCTGCGCCATCCAGGCGGCAATGCTCGCATCATAGGCGGCGGTGCACGCATAGGCGGTGCCGGCAAGGCGTCGCCGCAACGCCAGCGTCGTGCCGCCATGCGCCGCGATCTCGGCCAGCACCTCGCCGTAGTCGGCGGGATCGGTGACGACCGTCACGAAATCATGGTTTTTGGCGGCGCCGCGGATCAGCGAGGGGCCGCCGATATCGATGTTCTCGATGCACTCGTCCCACGCGGCCCCGCGCGCCACGGTCTGCGCGAAGGGATAGAGATTGACGACGACGAGGTCGATCGTCCGAATGCTATGACTCTCCAGCGCCTCGCGATGTGCCGGCGCGTCACGACGCGCTAGGATGCCGCCGTGCAGCGCCGGGTGCAGCGTCTTGACGCGGCCATCGAGCATCTCGGGAAAGCGCGTTTCGGCGGCGACGTCGGTGACCGGGATCCCGGCCTCCTGGAGCGTCCGCGCGGTGCCGCCGGTCGACAGAATCTCGACGCCGCGAGCAACGAGATCCCGCGCCAACCCGACCAGCCCGGTCTTGTCGAAGACGGAGATCAGCGCCCGTTCGATGGGGCGGAGCGAGGCATCGGACATCGCGGCTTCCTATGAGGACGAGCGGGGAAAGCCGGACCTTAGCCTTGCCCACTGCGGCGTTCAAGGCGGTGACGCGCCTTGCAGCCCTGCATTCAGGCGCGCTGCCGTACGCGCCGCCGCGTCAGGGCGAAGATCAACAGCGCGACGGCGGCTGCCGCGATCGCAAGGCTGGGGACGAACCATTCGTCCGCCGCCAGGATCGCCATGGCGACCAACACCAGATCGGCGAGCAGGATGCGCTGGACGACCGCGGCGTGCGAGAGGCCGCGCTGCACAGCGCGCTGGTAGGCATGCTCGCGATGCGCCAGCCAGATCTTCTCTCCGCGCGACAGCCGGCGCAGCAGGGTCCAGGTCGCATCCGTCAGGTAGTAGAGCGGCAGAATGAGTGCGGTCGCCCAGAAGGTGGTCGCTGCGATTGAGAGAAGCAGCCAGCCGGTGAGATAGCCGAGCGGCACGCTGCCGACGTCGCCGAGGAAGACTTTCGCCTTGTGCCAATTCCACGCCAGGAAGCCGAGCCCGGCCCCGGCGATGGCGGCCCCGAACAGACTCGCTCCGGCGACTCCGGCGCCGGGGAACAAGAAGGCGGTCAGCGCGATGCCGCCGCCGATGCACGCCGTCTCGACGCCCGTGATTCCGTCGATCCCGTCCATGAAGTTGTACAGGTTGACGAACCACAGCCAGAGGAGGCCGCTGACGAGGATGTCGAGCCAGACCGGCAGGAAGCCCTGAAAGACCGCGCCGGCGCCGGGCAATACGGCGAGCCCACCGGCCACCGCGAGCGACTGAACCGCGAGGCGGAGCAAGGGTGAGAGACCGACGAGATCGTCGCGCCACGAGACGACGGCCAGCGCTGCGGCGATGACGATGATGGCGAACACGCCCCATTCGGCCGCCTGACCCGCGAGGATCATGAGGAAGATCAGCAGCAGCACGCCGACGACCGCGATGCCGCCGCCGCGCGGGATCGGCACGTCGTGCGACGAGCGGTGGTTGGGCTGGTCGAGAATGGCGCGCCGGCGAAGTTCCGGCAGGACGAGGCGCGTCGCCGCCGCGGTCAGAACCAGCGCAATGGCGAAGACCGAGAGGATCGTTATGGGTGCGGCGGCGTCGATCACCATGGGACGCTCACCGCTCTGTCGGTCATGAATCAGGCATCAGGGAAGCGGATCTCACGGCATCCGGCGCCTTCTTCGCCTCGCGGCGGATCGCCCAGCGGACCGTCGCACCCTGCGTCCCGACGTGGCCGGCGAGGACGACCTGCTGCGTCTTGCGGATGTCGCCCGAGCCGAGATAGACGCTCTCGCCGAGACCGATCTGTGCGCCTTCGGCGCGCAGCCGGAAGCCGATGCCGCTCGGCAGGCGCAGCAGCGCGGCGCTGCCGTCCTGGACGAGCGAGACCTGCACGGTCGGGTGCAGATGAAAGCGGATCGCGAAGCCCTCGCCGGCGCGGCCGGTCAGGCTGTCCTCGCCACGCAGATCGTCACCGTCGGCCGCGAGGAAAAGCTGGCGCGAATGGGTGAGCGCGAAGCTCTGGCCGTAGCCGTTGTGCGACGTCGCGACCCACTGGCTTCCGTCCTCCTCGACCCGGTCGACCGGCACCACGACCGGGCGCCTGCCGATCGTTCCATCAGCCAGGATCTCGGCCGAGTTCGTGTCGGCGACGATCAGCGTCGAATGCGCCGCCGTGTTGCGCGCCGCGCGTCGCCATTGCGGATTGGCGCCGCTATAGGCGCCGCAGTTCACGATCAGACGCTCGCGGCCATGGCTCATCTCGAAGGACAGCGTCCCGGCGTGGGCGTGGCCGTCAAAGCCGTGCGGCGGCGGCGCGCCGGTATCGACGATGACCAGCGTCTTGCCGCCCTGCAATCGTTGAAAGCCGCTGTACGGGGCGCTCGCGGCGGACTTGCCGCGCACTTCGGCGCGGGTCAGGACGAGATCGGCGAGGGCGCCGTATTCCTCGGCGGTGTCGTTGAATTGGGCCAACCGACCGTCGCCGTGGCGGAACAAGCGCAGCATCGGCGCCATCCGGTCGATCGCATGCTGCAGCGAATCCGGCACAACGATATGAGCCGCACGCAGCGCCGTCCGAATGTCGACGAGGTCACGGAGCACCGAGAGCTGCACCGCCGGGCTGCGCTCGACATGACCGCCGTCCGGCAGAATCTGAGCCCGCAGCTCGTGGTCGAGCGCATTAAGCGCTTTGGCGATCCGCCGCTCGCTGGCGTCGAGCGCGATGCTGGCAAGCACAAGACCCTTGAGCGCCTGCAGGCGTGCTGCGCCGACCTCCTCGAAGGCGGCGACACGCGCGAGATGGCGGAGCTGCCGGGCGATACTGGCGAGCGCGGCGTCGCGCAACGCGTCGGCGTCGTCGAGGAACGCCTCGGACTGCGTCACCCAGGCGACGAGGCGCGTTCCCAGGATGTCGGCGCGCCAGATCAGCGGATGCCAATCGGAATGCTGCCGGATCCACGCGGCGACCGCTGCGCGACCGACGGACCGCGCCTCGGCGCCGCCCAGCGCGGCAAGGTCGGCGAGCCACGCGAAACGATGATACTCGGAAAGCCAGTCGGCAGGAGCCGCTGCCGGCGCTGCGTAGTCGGCAGGCAGCTGCACCGTTTCGCCGGAGAGACGAAGCTCGCCGGCGACGATCGCGGCGCCGCGCTTCGCGTCGCCCGGCCAGCGGATCGGCAGCGCCACGGCGAGCTCGCGCGGCGCGTTGCCGCTCAGCGTCAGGCGGTAGAGCGTGTGGCGCGCCAGGGCCGCCATGAGCTGGCGCCTCAATCGGATTGCTGGCCCGTCGACCATTTGCTGAAGGGTCGCGCCGCCGGTAACGACGGTCATCTACTGGGACACCGTCATTCTTGGCCTCCGGCCGCGCGCAGCATCCGGATATTGTCGGCGTAGCGAGACGGTCCGCCCGCGAACCCCGCGGTGCCGGCGACGAGCACGTCGGCGCCGGCGGCGATCGCGGCACCGGCGGTCTCGGCGTTGATGCCGCCGTCCACCTCGAGATCGATGCTGCGGCCGCTGCCGTCGATCATCCGACGTACGACGGCGATCTTGGCGAGCTGCGAGGCGATGAAGCTCTGCCCGCCGAAGCCCGGGTTGACGCTCATCACCAGGACCAGATCGACGAGGTCCATGACGCCTTCGACATGCGCCGGCGGCGTCGCCGGGTTCAACGCGACGCCGCAGCGCCTGCCGTGCGACTTGATGAGCTGCAGCGTGCGGTGCAGATGCGGGCCGGCCTCCGGATGCACCGTGATGATATCGGCGCCGGCGGTGGCGAAGTCGGCGATGTAGGGATCGGCGGGCGCGATCATGAGATGGACGTCGAAGGGCAGGTCCGAATGCGGCCGCAGCGCCCGCACGACAACTGGCCCGATCGTGAGATTCGGCACGAAATGCCCGTCCATCACGTCGATGTGGAGATAGTCGGCGCCGGCTGCGGTCATCGCGCGCGCCTCCTCGCCGAGCCGCGCGAAATCGGCGGAGAGCATCGACGGCGCTATGCGGACGGGCTGACGCATCGCTCGTGTCCTAACAAGGAAAGCGCCTTGCCGCAAGCGCTGCGGCGACACTGACGCAAGTTCGGACCCGCTTGCGCCGTAAGGCGTTTATACCGTCAGCCGGCCTCGCGGAGGAGGCGAGCGGCGAAGAATCCATCGATGCCGTCAAGCGCCGCGAGATGGCTCGGCAGCGTGCGCAGATCCTGCTCGGGGGTCAGGAACTCGGCGAGGCCGCCGACCTCCGGCAGCTCGATCGGAGCGCGGCGGAACTCCTTCGTACGAGCGAGGAATCGCGCGACTTGCTGCGGTCCCTCCTCCGGCTCGAGCGAGCATGTGCAGTAGACGAGGATGCCTCCCGGCTCGACCATCTCGCTGGCGGCGACGAGCAGCCGCTCCTGTACGACGGCGAGGCGCGCCACGTCGTCCGGCGATTTGAGATGCGGCACGTCGGGGTGGCGGCGGATAGCACCGGTCGCGGTGCAAGGCGCATCGAGCAACACGCCATGGACCTTCTCGCGTGGTTGCCAGACGGCGGCGTCGGCGACGACCGCCTCGACGGACAGCTCGAGGCGGTGAAGATTGGTGATCAGCCGCTCGAGCCGACGCTGCGAGCGGTCGATTGCGATGACATTGGCGCCGGCGGCGGCGAGCTGCGCGGTCTTGCCCCCGGGTGCGGCGCAGAGATCGACGATGCGTCGACCGGCGACGTCGCCGAACAGCTGCGCCGGGATCGCGGCGGCGGCATCCTGGATCCACCAGGCGCCTTCGGCATAGCCCGGCAGCGAGGTGATGGAGCCGCCAGACGAGCGGCGCAGCGTCCCGGTCGGAAGGATGCTCGCCTCCAGCAGCTTGCTCCAGCCCTCGGGATCGGTGCGGACCGTCAGGTCGAGGGGCGCCTCTTTGAGGTGCGCCTGCGCGATGGCCCGGGCGCCGGCCTCGCCATAGGCCGCGGTCCACGATGCCCAAAGCCAATCGGGCGTGTCCAGGCGCGGCGCGTCGTGCTGCTCGACGAGGGCCGCCCCTTCGGTGCTGAGCCGCCGCAGGACGGCGTTGACCAGCCCCTTGTGCGACAGGAAGCCCCGCGCCTCGGCGAGATCGACGGTGGTGGCGACCGCGGCATGTGCCGGGGTACGCAGAAACAGCAGCTGGGCGATGCCGAGCCGCAACATGTCGTGGACGACGGCCGCGCGCGGCGGCAGCGGCGTGTTGAGGCAATGCGCGATGAGCGCGTCGATCTGGCCAAGCCGGCGCAGTACCGTGGCGACGAGGAGACGCGAAAAGGCGCGGTCCCGCGTCGGCAGGAGCGCCATGTCGGAATTATCTTCGATGGCGTCATCGAGCGGGCGCTTCCGTCGCAGGACGGCGCCCACCAAATCGATGGCCACGCTGCGGGCCGAAGGGACACTAGACATGGCGGATCAAGGTACTGAAAAGAGAACAGGATGGTGCCAGCGTCGCACGCCCGCCGGTTTGTTTCTATTCAAATGCGAAGCGGAGCGCGCCTGCGCTGGTTGGGGTGATTGTTCCGGTGCTTATCGCAGGCTAATGGCATCGGGAAAGTCGATGCCCTTTCTATGGTCTAGCGGGGCCGGCTTGGCAAGCAGAACCAAGGGTGCCATATCAGGCACATGAACGACGATTGTAAGCCTTTGCCTGAGGCGCCCACCGCAGCCGTGCCGGATTCCGGACGCGAAGCGGAGATTCCCGCCAAAGCGCCGCGCGAGATCGGCGGACCCAAGGGCCCCGAGCCGACCCGCTACGGCGACTGGGAGATCGGCGGCCGCTGCAGCGATTTCTGAGCTGCGCCGGAGTTTTGGTTCTCCCGCGCAGCGCATCGATCAACGTCGCAGCTCGCCGCCCGTCGCCTTGGCGACCTGCGCCACCAGCTTCTGCGAGAAGGCCTCGATCTGCTCGTCGGTCAACGTCGCGTCCTCCGGCTGCAGCACGACGGTTATCGCGAGCGATTTGCGGCCTTCCGGCAGTCCCGCCCCGGCGTAGACATCGAACAGCCGCACCTCGGCGATCAGCTTGCGGTCGACGCCGCGCGCCGCCCGCAGCAGGGTTTCCGCCGGCAGGGCCTCCGGCACCAGGAAGGCGAAATCGCGCTCGACCGGCTGGAACGGCGAAAGCTTGAGGATCGGGCGGCCACGGCCGGATTTTCGTGTCGTCGGCACCGCATCGAGGAAGACCTCGAAGGCGACCACGGGACCCTTGACGTCGAGCTGCGCCAGGATCGCCGGATGGATCTCGCCGAAATGCGCCAGCGCCTTCGGGCCGAGGCGCAGCGTGCCGGCGCGGCCGGGGTGGTACCACGACGGCGGATCGCTGCCGACCTGCAGATTGTCGCCCGGGGCGCCGGCGGCGGCGAGCGCCGCGAGCGCGTCGGCCTTCGCCATCAAGGCATCGACCGGCCGGCCGGGATCGCTCCAGTGCTTGGCGCCGGTGCGGCCATGCCGCAGCCCGGCCGCGACGGTCGCCTGGCCTTCCGGCGTGTCGTCGGCGTATTGCGGACCGATCTCGAAGATCGCGCCGTCGGCAAGGCCGCGGTCGGCATTGCGCCGTGCCGCCGCGAGCAGGTTCGGCAGGATCGACGGGCGCATGACGTCGAGATCGGCGCTGATCGGGTTGACGAGGCGCAGCTCGGGTCTGACGCCGCCGAACTTCTCGGCGTCCCCCGAGGCCATGAAGGAATAGGTCACCGCCTCGACGAGGCCTCGCGACGCGAGGCTGCGGCGGACGAAGCCGGTACGGCGCTGCGCCACCGTAAGCGCGGGTTTGGGCAGCGCCGTCTCGCGCTCGAGCGGCACGGTCGGGATCGCATCGTAGCCGTTGACGCGCAGCATTTCTTCGACGAGATCGGCCTCGCCCTCGATGTCGCCGCGCCATGACGGCGGCGTGACCACGAAGGCGCCGTCGCCATCGGTGACGCCGCAGCCGAGCGCTTCGAGGATGCGTTTCTGCTCGTCCTCGGGCAGGGCGACGCCGCCGAGCGTCGCCGTGCGATCCTTGCGCAGGCGAAAGGTGCGCCGCCATGCCGGCGCTTCGCCGGCGACGACGACGGTGCTCGGCTCGCCGCCGCACAGCTCGAGGATGAGCCGCGTCGCGATCTCCATGCCGGGCGCGACGAAGGCGGGGTCGAGGCCGCGCTCGAAGCGGTAGCGCGCGTCGCTCTGCAGGTTCAGCTTGCGGCCGGTGGCGGCGGTGCGCACGGGGTCGAACAGGGCGGCCTCGATGAAGACGCATGAGGTCTGCTCGGTGCAGGCGGTGCTCTCGCCGCCGATGACGCCGCCGAGGCTGAGGACGCCGTGATCATCGGCGATCACCGTCATCTCGCCGTCGAGCGCGTAGTCGCGGCCGTTTAGCGCAGCCAGCGTCTCGCCCGGCCGCGCCTCCCGGACGATCAGATCGCCCTTGATGCGGTCGGCGTCGAAGACGTGCAGCGGCCGGTCGACGTCTAAGGTCAGGAAATTCGTGATGTCGACGAGCGCCGAGATCGGCCGCAGCCCAATGGCCGTCAGCCGGTCCTGCAGCCAGCGCGGGCTCGGCCCGTTCTTGACGCCGCGGATGGTGCGGCCGAGAAAAAGCGGGCAGGGCTCGGAGTGCAGCGTTGCGAGATGCACCCAGGTCGGGCTGTCGAAGCCGCCCTCGATGGGCTCGACGATCAGCGGCCGGAGCTTGCCGACGCCGGCCGCCGCGAGGTCGCGGGCGATGCCGTGGACGCCGAGGCAGTCGGCGCGGTTCGGCGTGATCTTGATGTCGAGCACCGGGTCGTCGAGGCCGAGCAGCGTGACGAAGCTCTCGCCGATCGGAGTCTCGCCGGGCAGCTCGATGATGCCGACATGGTCGTCCGAGAGGCCGAGCTCCCATGACGAGCACAGCATGCCGTTCGAATCGACGCCGCGGATCTTGCTTTGCTTCAGCACCATGCCGTTGCGCGGGATGGTGACGCCGACCGGGGCGAAGACGCCGCGCATGCCGGCGCGCGCGTTGGGGGCGCCGCAGACCACCTGGAGAATGCCGTCGCCGGTGTCGACCATGCAGACCTGCAGCTTGTCGGCATTGGGATGCGGCGCCGCTGAGACGACATGCGCCGTCCGGAAGGGCGCCAGAGCGGCGCCGCGGTCGGCGACGCTCTCGACCTCGAGGCCGAGCATCACGAGACGGCGAACGATCTCGTCGACCGGCGCCTCCGTCTCGAGATGGCTCTTCAGCCAGGACAGCGTCGTCTTCATCGCGAGAGCCCTCCGACCATCGAGGGTACGTCGAGCGGCACGAAGCCGTAATGCCGCAGCCAGCGCAGGTCGCTCTCGTAGAAGGTGCGGAGATCGGGGATGCCGTATTTCAGCATCGCGATGCGCTCGATCCCCATGCCGAAGGCGAAGCCCTGGTACTCGTCGGGATCGATGCCGCAATTGGCCAGCACCTTGGGATGCACCATGCCCGACCCGAGAATCTCCAGCCAATCCGCGCCGGCGCCGATCTTGAACTCGCCGTTGGCGCGCGAACAGCCGATGTCGACCTCGGCCGAGGGCTCGGTGAAGGGGAAATAGCTCGGCCGGAAGCGCACCGGCAGATCCTCGACGTCGAAGAAATTGCGGCAGAACTCGATGAGGCAGCCCTTGAGGTGCCCCATGTGGCTCGTCTTGTCGATGACCAGTCCCTCGACCTGGTGGAACATCGGCGAATGCGTCGCGTCGTGGTCGTTGCGGAAGGTGCGGCCCGGCACGATGATGCGCAACGGCGGCTTGTCCCGCAGCATCGTGCGGATCTGCACCGGCGAGGTATGGGTGCGCAGGACGCGGCGGCTGCCGTCGGGCTTCTCCGGCAGGTAGAACGTGTCGTGTTCCTGCCGGGCGGGATGCTCGGGCGGGATGTTGAGGGCGGTGAAATTGTGGAAGTCGTCCTCGATATGCGGCCCCTCGGCGACGGTGAACCCCATCTCGCCGAAGATCGCGACGAGTTCGTCGATGGTCTGGCTGATCGGGTGGATGCGGCCCTCGGGCTCGGGCCGGACCGGCAGCGAGACGTCGATCCGCTCGGTCGCCAGCCGGGCTTGCAGCTCGCTCGCGGACAGGCGGGCGGCGGCCGCCTCGATCGCGGCGGCGATCTCGTCCTTCAACGCGTTGAGCGCCGCGCCAGCCGCCCTGCGGGCGTCGGGGTCGAGGGCGCCCAGACCCTTCATGCGCTCGGTGATGCTGCCCTTGCGGCCGAGCGCGGCGACGCGGATCTGCTCCAGCGCCTCGCGGCTCGCGGCGGCGTCGATCGCGGCCTTCAGCTCGCTGCGGGTGGTCTCGAAATCATCCATCGCATTTGTCAATCATGAGAGTGGGCAATCATGAGAGTGGCAATCGTCGGAACGGGGCATGAAAAAGGGGCCGAACGCGGTGTCGGCCCCTTTTTGGTCGTCGAGCGTGATCAAACGCCGGTCAGCCGGGGCCTCAGCAACCGAACCCGATGGTAAATCGCGAGGTGCCGAGGCGCACGGTCATTCCGCCGCCTGCTCGACGTCGCCCTTGGCCAGCGCCGCCTGGGCGGCGTCGACGAGGGCCTTGAACGATTCCGGCTCGCGGGTCGCGATGTCCGACATGACCTTGCGATCGAGCTCGATGCCGGCGCGCTTGATGCCGTTCATGAACTGCGAATAGGTCATGCCATGCTCGCGGACGCCGGCGTTGATGCGCTGGATCCACAGGCCGCGAAAGCTCCGCTTTTTGTTGCGGCGGTCGCGATAGGCGTATTGCAGCCCCTTCTCGACCTTTTCGATGGCGATGCGGAAGCTGGAGTTGGAACGGCCGCGATAGCCCTTGGCGAGCTCCAGGACCTTCTTGTGACGGGCGTGGGTGGTGACGCCCCGTTTGACGCGCGCCATGAGCTATCCCCTCATGTAAGGCATATAGGTCAACACGAGCTTGGCATCCCCTTTTTGGAGGATCGTCGTGCCGCGCGCCTTGCGCTTCATCTGCTTCGGCTTCGAGATCAGGCGGTGCCGCTTGTGCGCGACATTCGCCTTGACCTTGCCGGAGCCGGTCACGTGGAAGCGCTTTTTCGCCCCACTCTTGGTCTTCATCTTGGGCATTTCATCATCCTTTCGGGAAGATCGTCGATCGGCGGCGAGGCATGCCCTAGGCGCTCGCGCGCGGCCATGCCGCCGAGTTGAGGCGGGGTTTATAATGGCGCGGCTTGCGGAAGGCAAGCGCGGCGGCCATAGAATATCCCGCGCTTATCCGGATGGATCGCCATCCCGGCGAAAGCCGGGATCCATTCGCCCGGCTTAGCGACCTTGGAAGGATGGATCCCGACTCTCGCGGTTTCGAAGAAACCGCTGCCGCCAGCGGGCGCTACGCTCCCGCGAGAGGCTTTCGCTGGGATGACAGCAAGTTTTTGTTTTAGAACAAACTTTAAGGACTCGATTCCGCCGCCTTCGCAGCCGCCGCGTGCTCGCGCGCCGCGGCGACGCCGGAGCGCGCGAGGGCATCGGCGCGCTCGTTCTCGGGGTGGCCGGCGTGGCCCTTGACCCAGAACCAGGTGACCTCGTGCGTGGCCATTGCCGTCTCCAGCCGTTGCCAGAGGTCGATGTTCTTGACCTTTTTCTTGTCGGCGGTGCGCCAGCCGTTCTTCTTCCACGCGTGGATGTACTTGGTGATGCCGTCGCGCAAATATTGGCTATCGGTATGGATGTTGACGCGGCAGGGTCGCTTGAGCGCCTCAAGGCCAGCGATCGCCGCCATCATCTCCATCCGGTTGTTGGTGGTCGGCGACTCGAAGCCCATCAGCTCCTTCTCGGTGTCGCCGAAGCGCAGGATGGCGCCCCAGCCGCCGGGGCCGGGATTGCCGCTGCAGGCGCCGTCGGTGAAGATATCGACGACGGTTTTCGCGACTTCGCTCATCAATTCAGCCCGTAGGCGCTCGGCCCGGCGACGGAGCGGTGGAAGCGCAGCTTGTGGAGATACTCGAGAGGATCCTTCGGCCGGACCATCGCACCCGGCGTCTGGTTCAGCTGGTCGTAGAGCCGCGTCAGTAGGAAGCGCAGGGCGCTGCCGCGCGTCAGCAGCGGCAGCGCCGCGAGCTCGGTCTCGGACAAGGGCCGCGCCGCGCGATAGCTCGACAGCAGCAGCCGCGCCTTGGTGATGTTGAAGCTGAAGTCGGCCTCGAAGCACCAGGCGTTGAGGCAGATCGCGACGTCATAGGCGAAGAAATCGGTGCAGGCGAAATAGAAGTCGATCAGCCCGGAGACCTGCTCGCCGCGGAAGAAGACGTTGTCCGGGAAGAGATCGGCGTGGATGACGCCGCTCGGCAGCGCCAGCGGCCAGGACGCGGCGAGCGCGTCGATCTCGTCGGCAAGCTCGTCGGCGAGGCCCGGGCTGACCGCGTCGGCCCGGTCGCGGCAGGCCTCGAAGAGGCCGCGCCAGCCGGCGAGCGAGAGGGTGTTCGCGCGGCCCATCGTGAAGGACGCGCTGGCGCGGTGCAGCGCCGCCAAAGCCCCGCCCAGCGCAGCGCAATGGAATGGCTTGATGCGGCGCGGCCACATCCCGTTGAGGAAGGTCACGATCGCCGCCGGCCGGCCGCACAGGTTGCGCAGCGCGATGCCGTCGCTGCCGTGCACGGGCGTCGGGCACGCGATTCCGGCGTCCGCCAGATGCTCCATCAGCCCGATGAAGAACGGCAGGTCGCCGGGATCGACGCGTTTCTCGTAGAGCGTCAGGATGAAGGTGCCGGTCTCGGTGCGCAGCAGGTAATTCGAGTTCTCGACGCCCTCGGCGATGCCCTTGCAGGAGACGACCTCGCCGATGTCGTACTCGCCGACGAATTGGCGCAGCTCGTCGTCCGGAACGTCGGTGTAGACCGCCATGGCGCCGGGCCGTCGGCGTCAGGCGCTGAGCGCGCGCGGCAGGTTGAAGACGACCGTCTCCTCGGTCACCGTCACCTGCTCGATGACCACCGTGTAGCGCTCGCGGCAGGCGGCGATGATTCCCTCGACGAGGCTCTCGGGCGCCGAGGCGCCAGCGGTAATGCCGAGGGAGCGGACATCGTCGAGCGCGCTCCAGTCGATCTCGCTCGCGTCGCGCAACAGCCAGGCGCGCTGGCAACCGCTGCGCCGCGCGACCTCGACGAGGCGCAGCGAGTTCGACGAGTTGGCGGCGCCGACCACCAGCATCGCGTCGCAGCGCCGGGCGATCGCCTTGGTCGCCTCCTGGCGGTTGGTCGTCGCATAGCAAATGTCGTCCTTGCCGGGTCCCTGGATGCCCGGGAAGCGGCGGCGCAGCGCGGCAACGATCTCGGCGGCGTCGTCGACCGACAGCGTCGTCTGGGTGATGTAGGCGAGGTCGGCGCCACCGGCGAAGGCGAGGCGCTCGACGTCGGCGACGCTCTCGACGAGGAGGACGACGCCGGGCGGCAGCTGGCCCATCGTCCCGATCACCTCGGGATGGCCGGCATGGCCGACCAGGATGATGCGGCGCTGCTTCTCGTGATGGCGCGCCGCCTCGTGATGCACCTTGCTGACGAGCGGGCAGGTTGCGTCGAGGGTGATCAGGTTGCGGCGCTCGGCGTCCTCGGCCACCGCGGTCGGGACGCCGTGGGCGGAGAACACGACCGTCGCGCCCGGCGGCAGATCGTCGATCTCCTCGACGAAGACCGCACCGAGCTTTTCCAGAGCCTCGACGACGGTGCGGTTGTGGACGATCTCGTGACGCACGTAAACCGGGGCGCCGAACTGCTCCAGGGCGCGCTCGACGATGCGGATCGCGCGCTCGACGCCGGCGCAAAAGCCGCGCGGGCTGGCCAACAGAAGCGTCAGCGCCGGTTTCACCATTCCGCAAATCCCTTTTGAGCCAAAAGCCCCCGGTTCCGCGACTCTTGTGCGAGCTGCGGCGGTCGCATAAAGTCCGCCCCGACCACCCGGCGGGCCTCGAAGCGGCACTTTCGGGCCGCAAGTTAGTATAGCCATCTGCCATAAGGAAGAGGATATGAGCGAAGCGATCCCGGCGCAGAAAGCCCCCTATCCCGTCGATGTCGAGGCCGGTCAGAAATACGCGTGGTGCGCTTGCGGGCGCAGCAGCACGCAGCCGTACTGCGATGGTGCGCACAAAGCTGTCGGGATGCGGCCGACCGTCTTCACCGCGGACGAGAGCAAGAAGGTCTTCCTGTGTGGCTGCAAGGCGACCGGCAACGTGCCGTTCTGCGACGGCAAGCACAAGTCGCTGTGATCGATTTGCGCGGCGGTGTAAAGGCCGGCGCGGCGCTCGCCGCGCCATTGCTGGGCCTCGTGCTGGCATCCTGCGGGGTGACCACCGATCAGCGCGCCTGCCCCGGCGTCGAGGTTATCTCCAGCCTCAACCGCCTCGTCCAGTTTCGCGACGCAGGCGGGCACGATCAGAACGACGTCGCATTCGTGGCGCGGATCGGCGACGTGAGGTCGCGCTGCACCTACGAGGAATCGAACGTTACGACGGATCTCAGCATCACGATCGTCGGCAACCGCGGCCCGGCCGGGGCACGTTTGCCGAGCGCCGAGATCACCTATTTCGTCGCCGTGATCGATGGCGAGCGCCATATCATCACGAAGAAGAGCTTCAGCGATCGGCTGGTCTTCGATGACAAGGGGCAGGCGCGGATCAGCGACGATCTGCAGGAAAAGCTGCCGACGAACCCGCTCAAATCGGCATCGGACCACAGCGTGATCGTCGGCTTCCAGCTGACCGCCGATCAGATCACCCTCAACGAGACGCAGCCCGACCGCTAGCAGCCGCACGGTGCGCGTTCAGCGCAGCCTGTGCAGAATGGCCGCCAGGCGAGCGAGCGGCGCGGCGTCGCGCTCGAGACCGAGTGCGACGGAGAAATGCCCCTGATCGCGCAGGAAGAGGTTTTCCTCCGGCAGGCCCCAGCGCCGCGCCAGCGCCATTCCGCCGGCGCCCGGCGTCACCGTGTCACCGGTGCCGAGCAGCATGACGATGGCGTCGGGCGGCATGACCGGGCCGCCCTGCGGCTCGAGGAGCGGCGCCCAGCGGCGGAGTGCCGCCGGCGACCAGGATAGCGCGGCCAGGCGATCCGCGACGCCGAGGGCGCGGCCAAGCCCGCCTGAGACGGCCGCGTCGACGACGTCGCCGGTGGTGCCGATCAGCAGCAGGGTGTCGGGCTGCATCTCCTTCGGCCAAGACCCGGCCAGCGTCGCCGCCAGCTGGGCGGTCAATGCCCCCATGCTGATGCCGCCGAGCGCGACCGGGCCGCGACTCGTCGACCGCGCCCAGGCGACGAGATGCGCGACCTCGCCGATCCAGGCGGCGAAGAGGTCAAGCAACCCGAGCGGGCCGCGGCCGAAAACGCTCTCGCCGCCATACCAGCCCTGCGGACGCCGCCTTCCGTGCCACGGCGCCTCGGGGCGGAGGACGCGGATGCCGGAGGCGACGAGGGAATCGACGCGGCTGAAATCGTTCGTCCAGAGCTCGGCCTCGACGCCGACGCCGTGCAGGAAGATCAGCGTCGGCGGATCCGCGACGGCGACGGGCGTGATGACGCGCGCCCAGGCGGTGTCCGGCGCGCCGGACACCGCGGTCGGAAAGCGCAGCCACGAGGTGTCGCCGTCCGCTCCGGGCAGGCGATGCGATTGCTGCACCGCGACTGGCGGCGGCGGAGCGAAGGCCCGTGCCGGATCGCCGAGGCGAGCGCCGTGGAGCGCCTCGACCTCGCGTTCGCTCGGCAGCGTCCATTTGACGGCGGCGAAGCCGTAGCGCAGATGCAGCGGCAGGAAGAGGCTGCGGCCGCCCATCCAGGCATGCGCAGCGGCGCGGCGCTCGTGCTCCGCGGCGACGAGGCCGGCGGCGGCCGGCGTGCCATCGGCGAAGACGATGTCCTCCCAGGCGAACGATGCGGCGTCGTGGGCGCGGCGCAGCGCCTGCAGGAGGTCGAGGGCGCGCTCCGCCTGTCGCGCCGCATCGGCGGCCAGCGACGCCTCGCGGCAGAATTCCTCGGGCGAGCGCCCGGCGACGCCGGCGGCGGCCCAGGCCCGCGACAGCGGAAAGAACCAACGGACGATGCCGATCAGGCTGAGCGCGTCGAACCAGGGACGCAGCACAAGATCGCCGACGAAGCTGTCGAGCAGCGGCACGCGCGGTAGCGGCGCAAGGCGCGGCGCGGCGGGGGGCGTGGGTAGCGGCACTATCGTCATCGCGCATACCAACGCTTGCGGCGGGACGATCGGTTTTTCGCGGCTGAAGTCGCGGGGGTCTCGCGGTGCGGCGCCGCCGCGGCCCGTTCAGAACCGGCGGCGGCATGCGCCGGCCTCATCGTCGAGGTCGGCGCGCGCCTGCGCCTTCCCCCGCGAGCTATGCCTTCTCCTGGACGTGCGCCTCGAGGAACCAGAGGGACTTGTCGAGCGCTCGCGACACCTGCGTGAAGATGTCGGCGGTATCGGCGTCGCCCGCCTCGTCGGCCTCGTCGATGTTCGCACGGATCGCGTTGGCGACCTTGCCATAGCGCTCGATCAGCGCCGCGAGATGATCCTTGATCGTGTAGATGTCGGTCGGGTAGGGCGCCAACGCCGTTCCCTTGTTGACGACCTGCGTCGTCCCCAGCGCGGTGCCGCCGAGCTGGACGACGCGCTCCGCCATCGTGTCGACGTGGTCGTCGAGCTGGTCGCGGAAACCGTCGAGCATCTCATGGATGGCGATGAACTGCGGCCCTTTGATGTTCCAATGTGCCTGCTTGGTGAGCAGCGCGAGATCGATCGTGTCGGCGACCCGTGCGTTGAGCAGGTTGATCGCGGTCGTCTTGGTGTTGGACTTCAGATTGTTCTGCGTCTTGTACAAAGCCATTGTGTTCTCCTGAGACAGTCAGAGAGGTGTCGCAAGCAATGTCGGAATGGAGAAGCTGTCGACGACGACGAGCTTCTCGCAGATCAGCAGCGTGCCGCCCTCGACACGCAGCTTATCGGTGTACCGCCCGACGCTGAACAGCCGCGGCTGGCCTTCGAGCGTCGTCTGGAACACGGCATAGCTCGCCTCAACGGTCCAGAGATCGGCGGTATCGGTCGGGCGGATGCGCGGCGCGCCGATGACGTGGCGGTCGTAGTGCAGATTGTATTCGTTGGCCCGGCGCAGCGCGACGATGCGGTCGCGCAGCTGGTTCTTGCTGGTGCACATCATCAGCGGCACCGGCAGGTTCTGCTCGACGTTCTCGCGCGACATGATGCGATAGCTGCAATCCTCGGCGAAAAGGTCGAGCCACTCCTCGAGCCGGTTGGAATCGATGCGCTCGCCGTAGTCGTCCATCAGCTCCTGGGCGGCCACGCGGACTTCGGCCGGCGTCATTGCCAAGGACGTCATCGTTCCGCACCTTCCGGCTCGATGCCCATCAGCTCGGCGTAATACGACCACAGGCCGCGCACCGGAATGTCGGTGACGCGGTGGTCGAGGCTGGTGATCTTGCCGCCACCGCCCATCTCGATGACCGAGCAATCGTCCATCTCGGCGACGGTGGCGCGCTGGGTGATCTCGATCGCCTCGCCGTCCTCCATCGAGATCAGCCCGGCCGGGCCGACGAGATTGGCCTGCAGGACTCGGTGATCGGTCATCTCCTGGCTGTCGTCCTCATAGCCGAACAGCGTCCAGTAGAGCTCGAATTCGCCGGGTCCCATCGTGCGAACCTGACGTGTCGCCAGGCTGTTGCCGATCTGGTGCACCGTCGCGTTCGGGAAAATGGCGCAGATCGCAAGGCTGATGCCGTCGTCGAACTCCGGTTTGACCTCGACGACCCGCGGGTCGAGGAGGCGCAGGGAATCATCGCGCACCTCCTTGTAGACGGCGTCGTACTGCGCCTGGTCGTCGGTGCCGATCTTCGACCAGATCAGATTGTGGCGATGGCGCTGGTCCATCGTGACGCCGCCGGTCTGGGTGATGCGGCTGAGGCCGAAGGTCGTGTGGAACTCGTGCAGCAAGGTGCCGTGATAGGTGTCCCGCGTGTTCTCGAGATAGAGCTTCCAATTGCCGGCGATGCGCTGGCGCTGATAGCCGAGGATGCGGATCTTCTTGTGGAAGATGCGGTCGAAATGGCTGCGGAAGATCGGGCCGAGATAGTCGGCGAGGGGCTCGGTCTCGGCGCTGAAGCTGGCGAAGATGACCCCGGCGTAGGATTCGCAGCGGAGCTGCGGCAGGCCGTGGTCCGCCATGTCGAAATCGGGGCCCATGCCGCCCTTGCCTTTGAGGCCGCGGCGGAACGGCAGGCCCTTGAGCTTGCCGTCGAGACCGTAGCACCAGCGGTGATAGATGCAGATATGCTCGCGCGCGTTGCCGCGCGGCTCGCGCCGCACCAACGCGCCGTGGTGGGCGCAGCGGTTGACCATCGCGTAGATGCTGCCGTCGGCGGCGCGGTCGACGATGATCGGCGTATCGCCCAAGAAGGTCGTGCGGAAGTCGCCGGGGTTCGGGATCTCGGCTTCGAGCCCGACCATCGACCAGGTCGGACCCTTGAAGATGCGCTCCTGCTCCTGCGCGTAGATCTGCGGGTCGTGGTAGAGCCAATAGGGTATCCGCGAGTAGTCGTTGCGCCGCCAATGCACCGGCGGCGCGTCGCCGTGGTTCGGAATCGTTCTCGGATCGTCCATCTGCGTTTTCCCATGACATCGCATTTGATGAAATCGGCGCTACGATAGCGTAGCGTCCACCACCAACGCGATGATAATGGATAGATGGGAGGCATTGCGATGAAACGGCGCGATTTTCTGGAATTGGCGGGTGGCGCCTCGGCGGCGCTTCTCGCGTCGGGTTTCGGCCGGGGCGCGGCGGCGGAGCCGGTCAAGCTGAAGCTCGCCAGCTCGTCGAGCTCGGTCGGGATGATCACCCAGGTCGTGGCGCGCGAGGGCCTGGCGGCGAAGCACGATCTCGCGCTCGACGTTTCCGTCGTCAATCCCGACGCCGCCGTGAAGATGGTGCTGCTGGGCCAGGTCGATGCCGGGCTCTTCCCGGTGATGACGGCGGCCGACGTCAACCTCAAGGGCCAGGACATCGTGCTGTTCGGGCCGCTGCTCTACATGCACAGCTACGTGCTGGTCTGGGCCGATTCATCGTACCAGACGCTGGCGGACCTCAAGGGCAAGAAGATCTCGTCGATGGACAACGTCTCCGGCGTCTATCGCGGCATGCAGGTGCTGGCGTCGTGGCAGGGGTTGGATTACGAGCAGGATTTCCAGCTGGTGACCGCGCCGCCGCCGGCCATCATCGCCTTCCTCGAGCGCAAGCAGGTCGACGCCGTCGTGCTGCACGAGCCGCTGGTCAGCATCCTGCTCGCCGAGGGTAAGTTCCGCGTCATCATGAGCATGAACGACGAGTGGCGGAAGAAGAAGAACCAGGACTGGCTCTTCCTCTGCGTCGGCGCCCACAAGAGCTGGATCGACAAGAATCGCGCCGTGGCGCAGCGCCTCGCCGCGACGCTGCTCGAGGCCTCGCGCCGCATCCGCGCCGAGCCGACGCTGATCACCGCCGAGGCCGAGTTCCTCGCCCTCAAGACGCCGGAGCAGATCGCGCTGGCGCAACAGCGGATGCCGGCGATCTTCCCGGCGGAATGGAACAAGGACGTCATCGCCTCGGTGGTCGGCAGCATGGAGGAGGCGGCGCGGATGAAGCAGATCGAGGCCATGCCGAGCGGCGAGATCGTCGTGGATCTCGCCTGATGGCCTTGCAGCTGCTGACGATCAGGCTGCTGTCGGTCGTCAGCATGTTCCTCATCTGGGCGGTCATCTCGTGGTTCCTGCCGCCGATGCTGATGCCGAACCCTTGGGTCGTCGCGCATCGCCTCTGGCAGCTCTGCCTCAACGGCCAGTTCTGGTTCCACGCCTACGGCACGGTCAGCCGGGTGGTGATCGGCTTTGCCCTCGCCTTCATCGTCAGCATCGGGCTCGGCGTCGCGATGGGGCTGCGCCGCGGCGTCGCGGTGATGTTCGAGGCCTACGTGCTGGTCGGGCTGACGGTGCCCGGCCTCTGCTGGTCGGTGCTCGCGATCATGTGGTTCGGCATCACCGAGTTCGCGCCGGTCTTCGCGATCTTCGTCGTCGTCCTGCCGATGCTGACCCTCAACATGTGGCAGGGGACGAAGAGCCTCGACAAGGATCTGATGGAGATGTCGCGGACCTTCAATTTCTCGCGGCGCTCGGTCCTCTTCGACGTCATCCTGCCGCAACTTTTGCCGTTCTGCCTCGCCGGCGCCCGGCTCGGCTTCGCGCTCGGCTGGAAGGTCGTCGTACTGTCGGAGCTGTTCGGCCTGACGAGCGGCGTCGGCTACATGATCAACCGCGCCTTCTCGAATTATTCGATGGCCGACGTGCTGGCCTGGACGCTCGGCTTCACCCTGATCATGTTCGTGCTGGAATACGTCATCTTCCTGCCCGTCGAGCGTAGTCTCGTCCGCTGGCGCACCGCCGCGGCGACGTGATTTCATGAGCGGGATCGTCGTCGAGCATCTCGGCAAGAGTTTCGTGCTGCGCGACGGGAAACGCTTCGTCGCGCTCGACGACGTGTCGCTCACCGCCGCCGACGGCGAGTTCTGCTGCCTCGTCGGGCCGTCGGGCTGCGGCAAGTCGACGGTGCTCAACATCATCGCCAGCCTCGTCACGCCCGACAGCGGCAGCATCCGCTTCTCCTCGGGGGCGGGCAAGACGCGGATCGGCTACGTCTTCCAGAAGAGCCGGCTGCTGCCGTGGAAGTCGGTGCGCGACAATCTCGCTTTGGCGCTGGCCGGTGCCGGCGTCCGGCGCGACGAGTTCGCCTCGCGCATCCAGCACTACCTGGCGATGATGGGCCTCGAGCGCTTCGCCGGCGAATACCCGGCGGCGCTCTCCGGCGGCATGCAGCAGCGCGTCGCGATCGCCCGTGCCATCGCGATCGAGCCCGACATCCTGCTGATGGACGAGCCGTTCGGCGCGCTCGATGAGTTCACCGCAAGAGCCGCGCGGCGCCATCTCCTGCGGATTTGGGAGGAGACGCACAAGACGATCCTCTTCGTGACGCATAACGCTTTCGAGGCGGCCTATATGGCCGACCGGGTGATGCTCTTCACGGCGCATCCGGGACGGCTCGTCCGCACGGTCACGGTCGATGTCCCGCGCTCGGAACGAGCGATCGACGAGCCGCGGCTCCTCGCGGTCCAGAAGGAGATCCTGGCGACGCTCGGGCTGGAATAGCGGTCAGCGGACGAGCCAGGCGACGGCGCCGCGCCCGGCTGCCCGGCCGAGCGCGAAACACGCTGTCAGGAGATAGCCGCCGGTCGTGACCTCCCAGTCCAGCATCTCGCCGGCGCAGAAAACGCCGGGCACGGCGCGGAGCATGAGATGCCCGGCGAGCGCAGCGAAGGCGACGCCGCCGGCGGTGCTGATCGCCTCGGCGATCGGCCGCGGCGCCTGCAGCGTGAGCGTCAGCGATTTGATGCCGGCGGCGAGCCGCTGCGGCGTCTCGAAATCTTCTGGCTTCAGGCATTCGCGCAGCAGCCCGGCCTTGACGCCGGTGATTCCGCAGCGGCGGCGCAGATGGTCCGAGACCGAGCGGCTGCCGCGCGGCGCCGCGAGCTCGGCGGCGAGGCGGTCGAGGCTGCGGTCTGGTGCCAGATCGAGGACGAGTGCTGCCGAGCCGCCCGCTGCGATGGCGTCGCGCAGGGCGGCGGCATGGGCATAGACCGCGCTCCCTTCGATGCCGGTCGCGGTGATGACGAACTCGCCGCGGCTGCTGTCGCCGCCGACCAGGAGGCCGACGGCTTTGACCGGTTCGCCAGCAAAACGATCGCGGAAATGCGGGCTCCAGCCGACGTCGAAGCCGCAATTGGCGGGGCGGAGCGGAGCGATGGCGACGCCCCGCTCTGCCAGCAGCGGGACCCAGGCGGCGTCCGACCCGAGGCGCGGCCAGCTCGCGCCACCGAGCGCCAGGACGACGGCATCGGCCGCGACCTCGACGGCGCCGCCCGGCGTCTCGAAGACCAGCGCGCGGTCGTTCCAGCCGCGAAATCGATGGCGCATGTGGAAGGTGACGCCGTTCGCGCGCAGCCGCCGCAGCCATGCGCGCAGCAAGGGCGCGGCCTTGAAATCGGTCGGGAAGACTCGCCCGGAGCTGCCGACGAAGGTCGCGATGCCGAGCGAAGCCGCCCAGTCGCGCAGCTCGACCGGACCGAATTCCGCCAGGAGCGGCGCCAGAACCTCGCGCGCGGCGCCGAAACGGTTGAGGAATTGCGGAAACGGCTCGGCGTGGGTGAGGTTGAGCCCGCTCTTGCCGGCCATCAGGAACTTGCGCCCGACCGAGGGCATGGCGTCGAAAACGTCGACGGCGATGCCGCGGGCAGCGATCGCCTCGGCCGCCATGAGTCCGGAAGGGCCGCCGCCGATGACGGCGACGCGATTGGGCTTCACGCCGCGTCGGGCGGGTGATCCGAGGAGCGGACCTCTATTGCTGGTTCAGCGTGCGGAAGCCGCTGCCGGGTTCCATGCCCCAGAACGGCGAGTTCGTCGCATAGGGCGCGCGATCGCTGAGGCTATTGCCGCCGAAGCCGTTGCTGCTGAACGGCTTGATCGCCATGGAAAATCCGCCGTCACGGCTGCGATAGAGGGTTCCGTCGGAATTGTCGCGGCTCCTCGGGGGCGAGAGGCGCTGGATCGGCGCGTCGCCATCGGCACCGAAGGCCTGCGCCGTCGGATCCTGGAGATTCTGCCCGGGCGATACCAGCGTCAGCGCGACAGCGCCTTGCGCCGCGACGAGCGCCGTGCCGAGCAACAGGCCGAACAACCACTGTTTCATCAGACCCTCTTTCCCGCCGGAATGGGCAATTTAGCACAAGATTCGCTTTCTGCGCCAGACGCGCTCGCAATACGCCGGCCGCGGCGCACCGGAACCTCGGTGCGAAAGCCGGTGTTTGGGGCATGACGAAAGGTTGAGAGACCGCCGCGTGGTGGTCGTGACGGAGGGAAAAATGCTGTATTGGGCGGCCGTATTCTTCATCATCGCGATCGTCGCGGGCTTCTTGGGCTTCGGCGGCGTGGCCTCCGCCGCTGGCGGCATCGCGCAGATCCTGTTCTTCGTCTTCCTCGTGATTTTCCTGGTGGCATTGGTCATGGGGATGTCGCGACGGCGCGGCCCGACCATCTAGCGCCGCGTAGATCACATCATCAGACCGGCTCAACGCCGGGCGCCGTGCGGCGCCCGGCGTTGCTCGTCTGCAGCAGGCGAGGAGGGCTTGCTGCGTCAATGCTCCGCGGCCAGCGCGCGGGCGAGCTGGCTCAGCGCTTCCTGATGCTTCTCGTTCGGGATCTGCGCGAAGTTGCGCGCCAGCTCCAGGCACATCCGCTCGCGCGGACTGACCGGCTGGACGCCCTCCTCGTCCAGGCCTTCGAAGAAATAGCTGACGGGGACGCTGACGACACGAGCGATTTCGAAGAGACGTCCCGCCGAAACGCGGTTGATGCCGCGCTCGTATTTATGCGCCTGCTGATAGGTGACGCCGATGAGGTCGGCAAGCTGCTGCTGCGTCAGACCGAGCATGATCCGTCGCTCGCGGATGCGCGCGCCGACGTGATGGTCGATGTCCTGGGTTCGATCGGTCGTTCGCTTCATCTCTCGCTCATTCGGTTAGTCGGAAGGTCTGAGGCGGAGGCTTCCGACAATGACGCTGCAGCGGCTTCGCCGGCTGGGCGGGGTGCGGCCGCAACGTTTTTTGTCGGGAACGAACGCCGGTGATCCCGCAAGGTTCCTGAGACGCTGCGAGCGCATGCCTGCCCCGGGCGCGGCGCGTTTGACAGGAGTGTTACGCCTCTGGTACCGACGAAACGCTATCATCTCGGCCGGGGTCCGCAAAAATGCCGCGCATCGCGATCGGCGATTGTCAGCTTTTCTACGAGCGTCAAGGCGCCGGCTTTCCAGTCATCCTCGTCTCCGGTCTCAGCGGGTTCGGCTCCTTTTGGCGCGATCAGATCCCGGTCTTCGCGAAGCGCTACGAGGTGATCACCCACGATCACCGCGGCATCGGCCAGAGCGACCACTGCCGCATCTCGTACACCGTCGACCGCATGGCTGCCGATGTCGTCGAGCTGATGGACGCCCTCGGCATCGAGCGGGCGCATGTCGTCGGGCATTCGACCGGCGGGGCGATCGCACAGATCCTGGCGATCGAGCATCCGCGGCGGCTGGCGAGCGTCGTCATCGCCGCAGGCTGGACGCGATCCGACGCTTATTTCAGGCGGCTCTTCGGCCTCCGCAAGGACATTCTCGAGCGGCAGGGTCCTGCCGCCTACGTGCAAAGCGGCACGCTGTTTCTGTACCCGAGCTGGTGGATTGCCGCGCACAACGAGGCGCTGCGGCAATTCGAGGCGCAGTCCCTGGCGGGTTGCTCGGCGCCGGAGATCATCGCCAGCCGGATCGACGCGATCCTCGCCTTCGACCGGACGGCCGAACTCCATCGCATCCGCACGCCGACGCTGGTGGTCGGTTGCGAGGACGATCTGATGACGCCGCCCTATTTCTCCGAGGAACTGGCGCGGCTCATTCCGGGATCGGAGGTGAAGATGTTCCCGCGCGGCGGGCATTCCTTCACGCAGGTCGCGGCGCGCGACTTCAACAATGCCGTGCTGCCGTTCCTCGCGGCCCACTCACCGCAGGGTTAACCGGCCGAACCCGGCGGTCAGATCTCGATGTTGACTTCCGCCCTCGGCGTCGGCGACGCGGCCGAACGGTAGGCGTCGTCCCGCTGCTTCCACAGCGAGGGATTGGGTTGTCTCTCGGTCCGCCGCTCGGCGTCCTGCGCGATATATTGCGCGAGAAACGGGCCGCTGCCGGCCGATTGCCGCGGCAGGACGATAGCTGGCGTGGCCAGCGCAATTCCGCGCGTCGGCGCCCTCACCACGGCGCGGCTGCTCGGCGCCGGCAGTTGCTCGGCGCGCGGCGCCGACGGGAGAGTTTCGATCAGCCTCAAACGATGCCCTTGGACGGAATGCGCTCAGTCCTGCGTGCCGCGATGCGAAGCACAGTAACCTATTATGGGTAATCGAGACGAATAAAGCAACTATTTAGCTAAAACTGGATGCAGTCGCTTAATTCTTCCGCAAGGAATGCACCATAGGGTGGCGCGACGACCGCTGGGTCGCATTCGCATTGGACCCTCGGCATATGTCCTCGACACCCGCCACAACCTTGGATCGCGTCACGGCCGCCTTGGCGGCCGGCGACGAGGTCGCATTCGACTGGGATCTGGCGAACGACGAGATCGTGTGGCTCGGCCCCGTCGGCGTCGTGCTCGCGATCGACGACGTCGCGGCGATCGGCAACGGCCGCAGCTTCGCGGGGCGCATCAATCCCGCCGATCTCGCGCGGCGCCAGCGGTCGCTGAACGAGCTGACGACCGACGGCTCGACCTTCGATTTCGAATATCGCCTGCGCGCCGACGACGGCCGCTTCTCCTGGGTCAACGAACGCGGTCGGATCGAGCGCGACGAGGCCGGCGCCGCGCGCCGCATCGTCGGCATCATGCGGACGATCCACGTCCGCAAGTCTTACGAGCTCCGCCTCGAACAGCGCGCCAACCTCGACGATCTGACCGGGCACTCCAACAAGGCGCATCTCCACGAAGCGGTTCAGCGCTTCATGGCTGCAGGCGCGCCGGGCGGCCAGCCTTGCGTCTTCTTCGCCGTCGGCATCGACAACATGGCGATGATCAACGACGCATTCGGCTTCGAGGCCGCCGACGCCGTCATCGTCGCGGTCGGCGAGCGTCTCATGCGGTCCCTCGGGCCGGACGATTTGCTCGGGCGCATCGGCGGCGACCGGTTCGGGGTTCTCCTGGCGGGGGCGGGCGACGAGCAGATCGGTGCCGCCGCCGAACGCATCCTGTCGGCGATCAGCGAGCGTCCGATCGTGACCTCGGCGGGGCCGATCTACGTCACCGTCTCGATCGGCTGCGCCGCCTGCCCGCGTCACGCCGCGACGCCGGAGGATATCATGACCCGCGCCGAGACGGCGCTTGCCGACGCCAAGCGCGCCGGCCGGGACTGTTTCGCCCGCTACCGCCTCTCCGATCGCGAGCGCGAGCAGCATCGCGCGAACATGGCAATGGGCGAGCGCGTTCAGCGCGCTCTGCGCGAGGATCGCCTGCTCTTCGCCTACCAGCCGGTGATCGGCAGCCGCGACGGCAAGGTCGATTATTACGAGTGCCTGCTGCGGATGCGGCACGAGGACGGCAGCATCGTCGCCGCCGGCCAGTTCGTGCCGATGATCGAGCAGCTCGGCCTTATTCGCAACATCGACCGCTTCGTTCTCGAGCGGGCGATCGACGAAATCCGCAACAGCGAGCAGGTCTGCCTGGGGTTCAACATCTCCGGCCTGACCGCGTCGCACCAGCCTTGGCTGGACGTCGTCGTCGGGCTCCTCGCCGGCGCGCCGGAGATTGCCGGCCGCGTCGTCGTCGAGATCACGGAAACGGCGGCGATGCGCGATCTCGACGAATCGGCCCGCTTCGTCCGCACCCTGCGCGACCTCGGCTGCCGCATCGCGATCGACGATTTCGGGGCGGGCTTCACGTCGCTGCGGCATCTCCAGAAGCTCGCGGTCGAGATCGTTAAGATCGACGGCTCGTTCGTGCGCAACCTCGTCACGCGGCGCGACAGCCAGCTGTTCGTCCGCCACCTCTTGGGGCTCGCGAAAGGCCTCGGTCTCAAGACGGTTGCCGAATGGGTCGAGACGGCGGAAGACGCCGCCATGCTCACCGAGCTCGGCGTCGAGCTCCTCCAAGGGTATTACTTCGGCAAGCCGAGCATCGATGCACCGTGGCTCGCCGGACGCCCGAGCCGGTCACCCGCGGTGTTGTCCACCGCGGCCTGCTGAGCGTCGACGCTATTTATTCTCGGTCTTCTTCTTCGTCACCGCCTCGATCTGCTGCTGCAGTGCGTTGAGCCGATTGTTCAGCTCGCGCAGCGCCGCCTCGTCGGATTGCGCCTCGGTCTTCGGCTTCTCGTTGCGCTCCTCGGTGGTCGGTGGAAACGGCGAGAACATCTTCATGGTCTTCTCGAACAAGGCCATGTTCTGCTTGCCCATCTCCTCGAGCCCGCCGAAGGGAAAGAGGCCGCCGAAGGCGTCCTGCAGGCTCTTGCGCATCTGGTCCTGATTATGCGCGAAGGATTTCATCGTGTGCTCGAGATAGCGCGGCACCAGCCATTGCATGTTGTCGCCGTAGAACCCGATGAGCTGCCGCAGAAAGCTGATCGGCAGCAGGTTCTGGCCACCCTTCTGCTCCTCCTCGACGATGATCTGGGTCAGAACGGAGCGGGTGATGTCCTCGCCGGTCTTGGCGTCGTAGACGACGAATTCGCCGCCCTGCTTGACCATGCTGCTGAGGTCGTCGAGCGTGACGTAGCTGCTCGACGCCGTGTTGTAGAGGCGGCGGTTCGCGTATTTCTTGATGACGACGGGCGGTTTCTCGGGTGCGCTGGTCTGGTTCATCTTCTTGTGCTTCCGATGCGAACGGCCGGCTACTGGCAACGCAGCATAGCAGCATTTCGGGCACGACCGAAGGGGCGATGCTGACAAGAAGCGTAAACCGCCGCTATACTGGATTATGTCGGAACCGCCGGATCTCTCCACCCTCGCTCAACGGTATGTCGCCCTGTGGCAGGACTACCTGACGACCGCCGCGGCCGACCCCGAGCTGGCCGATACGCTGACCCGGCTCTTGACCGGAATGGGTGCCGCTGCCGGCGCTTGGACACGGTCGCCGTGGTTTTCGGACCTGAGCGCGCCGCGCCCCCGGCCGGCGGACGATGAGCGAGCGCCCGAGGATGGCAAAGCCGCAAAACGGCGAGACGACGAACCCGCCGCGGACGCGACCCGGACGGATGGGGCCGCGCCCGTTGCCGCTGCACCTGTTGAGCGCGATGACGGCGTGGATGAGCTCCACGGCCGCATTGTCCTTCTCGAAAGGCGGATCGCCGCTCTCGAATCCGATGCACGCGCCCGCAACCGCCAGCGCGGCGCGGGAATTGGCGGAGCAGCTCGCCGCCGTCGCTCCTGAGGAATTCGCCGCCGCCGTCGATCGCGAGCTGCGCGGCCAGGCCGATGCGTTCCTGCGCGGACTCGAGGCTTACCGCCACCATCCCTACCGCCGGGCCGTCGTCGACCCGCCGGTGGTCTGGCACGAGGGGACGACACGGCTGCTCGACTACGGCCCGGCCGGCGGCGTGCCGCTCCTCGTCGTCCCCTCGCTGATCAATCGCAGCACCATCCTCGATCTCGCCGCGGAGCGCAGCCTGCTGCGCTTTCTCGCCGGCCAGGGAATCCGTCCGCTGCTGGTCGATTGGGGACGGCCGGGGCCGGTCGAGCGCGGCTTCGGCCTCACCGACTATATCGCCGGCCGGCTCGATGCGGCATTCGAAGCCGCGCTGGTCCACGCCGGTGCGCCGCTGACGGTGCTCGGCTATTGCATGGGCGGATTGCTGGCGGTCGCGCTGGCGCAGCGGCGGCGTCGCGAGATCGCGGCGCTGGCGCTGCTCGCGACGCCCTGGGATTTCCACGCGGCGCAGGTCGCGCAGGCGCGTCTGCTCGGCAGCCTGGCACCGTGGCTGGAAGCGGCATGCGGGCTGCTCGGCGAGGTGCCCGTCGATACGCTGCAGGCCATGTTCCTCGGACTCGACCCGCTGCTCGCGCTGCGCAAGTTCAGTCGCTTCGCGACGCTCGACCCGGCATCGCCGGAGGCGCAGGAGTTCGTCGCGCTCGAGGATTGGCTGAACGACGGCGTGCCCCTGGCCTTGCCGGTGGCGCGCGAATGCCTCGCCGACTGGTACGGCGCGAACAGCCCGGCGCGCGGCCTCTGGCGCGTCGCCGGGACGCCGATTCTCCCGAGCCGCGTGACGCTGCCGACGCTGGTCGTCGTGCCGGCGCGCGATCGCATCGTGCCGCCGGCTTCGGCGTCGGCGCTCGCCGCGGCCTTGCCGCAGGCGACCCGGCTCGAGCCGCCGCTGGGCCATATCGGCATGATCGTCGGCCGCCAGGCGGAGGCGCTGATGTGGCAGCCGCTTGCGGGATGGCTACGCCATAAATGACTATAACTGGCGCTGGCGCGGGCGAAGTCTTACACTCTTAACCATGTGGGCGGTCGCCGCGCGACCATGCAAATCGAAAGGATAGACCGATGACCGATGTCGTGATTGCCGGCGCCGTGCGCACGCCTGTCGGCGCCTTCAACGGCGCGCTCAGCAGCCTGCCGGCGCATGTCCTCGGCCAGAGCGTGATCATCGAGGCGTTGCGGCGGACCGAGGTCGCCCCGGCCGACGTCTCCGAGGTCATCATGGGTCAGATCCTGTCGGCCGGCGAAGGGCAGAACCCGGCGCGTCAGGCGGCGATCGGCGCCGGGCTGCCGGTCGAGGTCACCGCCTATGGCGTCAACCAGCTGTGCGGCTCGGGGCTGCGCACGGTGGCGCTCGGCTACCAAGCGATCCTTGCCGGCGATTCCTCGATCGTCGTGGCCGGCGGCCAGGAGAGCATGAGCATGGCGCCGCACTGCATGCACCTGCGCAATGGCGTCAAGATGGGCGACGCGCAGATGGTCGACACGATGATCCGCGACGGGCTGTGGGACGCCTTCAACGGCTATCACATGGGCAACACCGCCGAGAACGTCGCGCAAAAATGGCAGATCACCCGCGAGCAGCAGGATGCGCTGGCGCAGGGCTCGCAGGCCAAGGCCGAGGCGGCGCAGAAGGCGGGTCGCTTCAAGGACGAGATCGTGCCGGTGAAGATCGTCACCCGCAAGGGCGAGACAATCGTCGACAGCGACGAGTATCCCAGGCACGGCACGACGCTCGAGGCGCTCGCCAAGCTGCGTCCCGCCTTCGACAAGAACGGGACGGTCACCGCCGGCAATGCTTCCGGGATCAACGACGGCGCCGCCGCCGTGGTCTTGATGTCGGCCGAGGAGGCGCAGCGCCGCGGCGTCAAGCCGCTCGCCCGCATCGTCTCCTGGGCGACGGCCGGCGTCGATCCCGCGATCATGGGCTCGGGGCCGATCCCGGCCAGCCGCATGGCGCTAAAGAAGGCGGGCTGGAGCGCCAACGATCTCGACCTGATCGAGGCCAACGAGGCCTTCGCGGCGCAGGCCTGCGCCGTCAACAAGGACCTCGGCTGGGATGCCGCGAAGGTCAACGTCAACGGCGGCGCGATCGCGCTCGGTCACCCGATCGGCGCCTCGGGTGCGCGCGTCCTGGTGACGCTGCTTCACGAGATGGGTCGGCGCAACGCCAAGAAGGGGCTTGCGACGTTGTGCATCGGCGGCGGCATGGGCATCGCGATGTGCGTCGCCCGGGATTGATCGACATCGATGCCGCTCCCCGGGCCGCGTCGAAAAGAGCGGCGCGCTTTTTGCAAACCAAGAACGCGTTAGATTGAGGGAGGATGGTGATGGCACGAGTTGCGGTGGTGACCGGCGGGACGCGGGGCATCGGTCGCGCGATTTGCGAGGGCCTCGCGAAGGCCGGCTATAAGGTCGCGGCGAACTACGGCGGCAACGACGCGGTCGCCGAGGCCTTCTCCCGCGAGACCGGCATCAGATCCTATTGTTTCGACGTCGGCAATTTCGCGGCCGTCGAGGACGGCATCCGCCGCATCACCGCCGATCTCGGCCCGGTCGAGATTCTCGTCAACAATGCCGGCATCACCCGCGATGGCACGCTGCAGCGGATGAATTTCGAGCAGTGGAACGCCGTCATCCAGACCAATCTGTCGTCGTGCTTCAACATGTGCCGCGCCGTCATCGACGGCATGCGCGAGCGGAACTTCGGCCGCATCGTCAACATCGGCTCGATCAATGGCCAGGCAGGACAATACGGTCAGGTGAACTACGCTGCCGCGAAATCGGGCATCCACGGCTTCACCAAGGCGCTGGCGCAGGAGGGCGCGGGCAAGGGCATCACGGTGAACGCCATCGCGCCGGGCTATATCGATACCGAGATGGTGCGGGCGGTGCCGCCCAACGTGCTCGAGAAGATCGTCGCCCGGATCCCGGTCGGGCGCCTCGGCCATGCCGAGGAGATCGCCCGCGGCGTGCTGTTCCTCGTCGCCGACGACGCCGGTTTCGTCACCGGCTCGACGCTGTCGATCAACGGCGGCCAGCACATGTACTGACCGCCGCCGCCAGGCGTCAGCCCGGCGGTCGCGTCTGCAGCAATGAGGGGCGCTGCGCCACGGATTCGTACCAGGCGGCGAGGCGCGGCCGCGCCTCCCGCCAGGCTTCGTCCGGGAACCGGAAATCGAGATAGCCGAGGGTGCAGGCGAGCGTGACGTGGCCGATGTCGAAGCCGTCGTCGAGCCTCTCGGCTTCCAGCGCATCGAGGGCGGCGCGCCATTTGCCGGCCTGGGCGTCGCACCAGTCGCGCCACTGCAGCTCCGCCGGGCGGAGCGTCATCTCATAGCGCACGGTGATCGCGGCATCGAGAATCCCGTCGCCCAGCGCCTGCCGTCGCAACGCCTGCCACCGTCCCTTCCCCCGCGGGAAGAAACGCGCACCGTCGTGCAAGCCGTCGAGATATTCGCAGATGACCGGCGAATCATAGAGCAGCTCTCCCTCGTCGGTCAGCAGCGCCGGAATTTTCGCCAAGGGCGCGGCAGCGGGCCCGTCGCGGTTCGGCTTGAGCGGCGAGCCCGGTGCCGCGATCGTCTCGATGCGGTCGACGAGTCCGGTCTCGATGGCGATCACCATCACCTTGCGGACGAAGGGCGAAGTCGCGGCATAACGGAGCTGCATCTCGGTCGCGACTTAAAAGACGTCTTTGCGGTGGCGAATCTCGGCGAAGACGGCGACGGGATCGGCGCCTGCCATGCCGGCGGCCTGCTGCAGCTCGGGCCGGTCGGCGCGCAGGAACGGGTTGGTCGCGAGCTCGTCGCCGAGCAGGCCCGGAACGGTCGAGCGTCCCGCGGCGCGCGCCTGATCGATGGCACGCGCGCGCTCGATCAACGCCTTGTTGTCGGGCTCGACGGTCAGCGCGAAACGTGCGTTTGCCTGGGTATATTCGTGGCCGCAATAGACGCGCGTCTCGGGCGGCAGGGCGCGCAGCTTGGAGAGCGAGTTCCACATCTGCGGCGCCGTTCCCTCGAACATGCGGCCGCAGCCCATCAGGAAGAGCGTGTCGCCGCAGAACAGGGCGCGCGACCCTTCGAACCAGAAGGCGATATGGCCGCGGGTGTGGCCTGGCACGTCGAACACCGCGGCGCTCGCCTCGCCGACCGAGTATTTCTGCCCTTCGGCGAGGGCGACGTCGATGCCGGGAATGCGCTCGCGGTCGGCGAGCGGGCCGACGATGATGGCGCCGGTCGCCGCCTTCAGCTCGAGATTGCCGCCGGTGTGATCGTTGTGATGATGGGTGTTGAGGATATGGGTGAGCTTCCAGCCCTTCTCGGCGAGCGCCGCCAGCACCGGCGCCGCGACCGAGGGATCGACCACGGCCGTCGCCTTCGTCGCCGGCTCGTGCGCGAGATAGATGTAATTGTCGTTCAGGGCAGGGATCTGATGGATGACGAGTTCCGACATGAGACGCCTCTCGTGAATTGCGGCGGGAGCCTAGCGCAGAACCGGCCGCTTGGCACGGTCCGATGGCGCGTCGTCGCGCGTTCGAATGCGCTGCTGTGGTAGGATCGCGCCATGCATTCCGACGTCGTCGACCTCCGCGACTTCTACGCGACCAGCCTTGGTCAGGTGGCCTGCCGCATGATCCGCCGGCGCATCCGGCAGATCTGGCCCGATATCACCGGCATGCGGCTGCTGGCGCTCGGCTATGCCGTGCCCTATCTGCGGCCGTTCCGCGAGGAGGCCGAGCGCGTCATCACGGTGATGCCTGCCTTGCAAGGCGTGCTGCCTTGGCCGTCGGAGGGACCGAACATCGTCGCCCTCGCCGACGAGGGCGAGTTGCCGTTCGACGATTCGTCGATCGACCGTGTGCTGCTCGTCCATGCCCTCGAATCGAGCGAGGAGGTGCGGCCGCTGCTCAAGGAGGTGTGGCGCGTCCTGTCGGGCTCCGGCCGCCTGCTCGTCGTCGTTCCCAACCGGCGCGGCATCTGGGCGCGGCTCGACCGCACGCCCTTCGGCCACGGCCATCCCTACACGCCGGCGCAGCTCTCGCTGCTGCTGCGCGAGGAACTCTTCACCCCGGTGCAGTCGACGACCGCGCTGTTCATTCCGCCGGCGCGGCACCGCATGATGCTGGGCTCCGCTCCGGCCTGGGAGCGGCTGGGAGAACGCTGGTTCACCCGCTTCGCAGGCGTCGCCATGGTCGAGGCGTGCAAGCAGATCTATGCCCGCCCGATGGTGAAGCGCCAAACCCGCCGGCAGCGCGGCTACGTGCCGCTGCCGCAGCCGATCGTGCCGAACCAGGCATGAGACACCGGAAAGTTGCGCCGCGTTAACCATTTCTTCAGCTTCGCGGCCTAGAACACCCCTATGCCGCGATTGCGGCATTTCCTCCCTAAGCCTCGGGCCGCGCTTGTCGCGGCCCTTTTTCTTTTCCGGTTAGGGCTTCAGCCGTCGATGACGGGGCCGAACAGGACCCACCGCGTGCCGTCGAAGCGCTGCAGCGTCATCTGGTGGATCGGAAAGAAACTGCTGGGGCCGGTGCTGATGGTGATGCCGGGCAGCAGCATCGGCAGTGCCAGGTCCTTCAGATTCGCGGCCTGGCGCATGACGTTGGCGCGGCTGAGATCGTCGCCGCATTGCTTGAGCACCTGCACCAGCGTCTGCGCGACGCTGTAGCCGTAGACGTTGAAATATTCCTGCGGCTTGGACTCCGGCAGGTATTTCGCCACGAAGGCGGCGTAATCGGCATAGGCCGGATCCTTCTGGACGCCGGGATCGCTCGGATCCTTGAAATAGGCGGCGGCGATGACGCCGGTCGATCTGTCGAGACCGGCGGGCGTCAGCACGGCGTCGACCGAGACCGCCGCGCTGTTGAGGAATTGCGTCGGGTGCCAGCCGATGTCGAAGGCCTTGCGGATCGCCTGGGCCGCCGCTTTCGGATTCGTGATGTTGACGAAGACGTCGGCGCCCGAGGCTTGCAAGGCGATGATCTGCGAGTCGACCGTCGCGTCGCTCGCCTCGTACGAAACCTCGGCCACGACGCGGGTCTTGTAGTCGTCGCCGAAGGCGTTTTTCAGCCCGGCGAGGTAGTCCTTGCCGTAGTCGTCGTTCTGATAGAGGACGCCGACCTTGCCCTTGGAAGGCTCGTCTTGATATGGGCGGCGAAGACCTGCGCCTCCGACCGGTAGCTGGGCTGCCAGCCCATCGTCCAGGGAAAGCGCGCGGGATCGCCCCACATCGTGGCGCCGCTGCCGACGAACAGCTGCGGCACCTGCTTGTCATTGAGATATTTGCGCACCGCGTTGTTGGTCGGCGTACCGACCGAGCCGAAGAGCAGCAGGGCGTTGCCTTCCTCGACGAGCTTGCGTGTCTGCTCGAGGGTCTTGGGCGGGCTGTAGCCGTCGTCCAGCGAGTCGAACTCGATCTTGCGGCCGTTGACTCCGCCCTGATCGTTGATCATGCGGAAATATGCGGCCGACGCCTTGCCGATCGCCGCATAGGCCGAGGCGGGGCCGCTGTAGGGCATCGTCTGCCCGATCTTGATCGTCGCCTGTGCATCGGCCGCCCTAAGCGGTTGCGCGAGGATCGCCGCCGTGATCAGCGCCGCCAGCGGAACCGCGGCAAATGCTCCAGTTCTCATTGCTTCCTCCCAGGCGTGGTTCGCACTTCAGGGTGCGTATTGGATCGCAAGACTAGCATGAGCCTCGTCCGATGACGGGGATTCTCTTGACGAGCCGCGTGGTCGGTTCATACTTGGCGTCGTCGCAAATCGAGCAGGAGGATGCATCGCATGACCCCGCCGATGACAAGACCCTGAGGCTGCTGACTCTGACCCGGCTCTGCCTAGGCGGAGCGATCGTTCAGGCCGTTGGAGCCTCACTCTCATAAGGCCGAAATTAGACCCGATCGTGGATTGGGTGATGGTTCAGCCATCGATCAGAAGCCCCGCCCTCCGTTGGCGGGGCTTCACTGTTTTGCGGCGCCCCGACGCGGCGGCGCCAAGCGTGGTATTGCCGCCGGTAGGACGCCAGATCGTCGAGCAGAGCGCCGGGAACGAGTCCGACCGCGCGGCGCCGGCGGATCGCGCGGATCTGGCGGCGGATCAGCGCGGCAAAGAAGGCGGTTTCGGCTATCGCCCCGGCTTGCCGGAACGTAACCGGATCATAAAGGTTATATTGGCGTTCCGCTTCCGGAATGGGCCCATCGTAACGCAGCTCCAGCTCATAGAGAGCGCCAGTCTTTCTAAATTCGCTGGAGTTTGGAACGGACATGATGAAACCCAAAAAAGGCCAATATAACGCCTTTTTGGATAATTTTCAAGCGAAAACGGGCATGTCCATGGGGCGGAGATCCCGCCCTCCGATTGTCGCTCGTCGGAAATCCGGCCTCAGCGCACCGGGCTGTAGCCCTTTGCCGCCATGCAGGCGGCGAGGGCGCGGTTGCCCTGGCTGCGGCTCGAGGCGGCCATGTCCGCTTCCTTGGCGCTGAGCGTGCCGGTGCGTTGCCAATCATTGCCGCGGCTGGCGAGGATATCGGCGTTGATCTGGTCTTCCCGCCGCGTCGCCTCGCGCGCCTGGCGCTCGCAGCGGTCGACGTCCGTCGAGACGGTCGCCGCGCCGACGCCGGGCTTGGCCCAGCGGCTGCTTTCGTCGGCGCAGGCCGTCAGCGCGACAAGGAGGAGAAGAAAGGTAGCCCGACGCATGCTGCGCTCTCCGCGATGATCTCCGGTACGACGGCTGCGCCGCTCAACGGAAGATTAACCCTTCGCTCGCTACAAGGTAAGGCCATGACGTCTTTCCGCACCGTGAGTCTGCTTCTGATCGTCTGCGCGCCGCTCCTCGCCGGCTGCAACGTCTGGCAGACGCGCGCCGAGTTCGCTGCGCCGGAAAACCGCTGGACGTCGGATCACGCGTCGCCGGTCGCGGTCGACGCGCCGCCGCCTGCAATTCGCACCGTGCATTGCTATCGCACGCTGGCGGTCGTCGACTGCTTCGCCGCCAAGCAGGACGATCGCTACTCCGGCTATACCGGAGCCTATCCCACAGACTAGGGTTTCGTCGCGGCGGTCATGCCGCGATGCGATGCGACGACGGTGCTCAACGCGTCGCGCAGCCGGGCGAGATCGCTCGGGTCGAGGCCGCCGAACAATGCCGCCTCGAGCTCGTCGACCTGCCTGTCGCATTTCTTCAGGACCGCCTGACCGTGCAGCGTCAGCTTGACGCGGAGGATGCGGCGGTTCTCCTCGTCCTCCTGCCGCGAGACGAGCTCCTTGCGCTCCAGCGCCATGATCATCTCGTTCATCGACTGCGGCGTCACCAGGAAGCGTCGCGAGAGGTCGGCGGAGGACAGGTTATCGCGCGTGCTGAGCAGGCTGAGGACGGTGTATTGCGCGCCGGTGAGCTGGAATTCCTGCAGCCGCTGCTCGAGGCCGGCGCGGACCGCGACTTCGACCATTTTGACGAGATAGATCGTCCGGGGTGTCGTCGCCATCTGCCGGTCGCTGTCCTGGAGTAGGAGAAAGGTCCGCTGCCGTGGCGGGGCCCGCCGCGGCGATGTAAGGTATCCAGTTATCGTACCGGTGGGAAAGGAAGATCGTCGCGCAACGCGCGGCGCAAAAAGAAAAGGGCCGCGACAAGCGCGGCCCAAGTTTAGGGAGGAAACGCCGAAACCGGCGTAGGCGCAAAATATGTCATAGTCATTGACCCATTCCAACAGGATTTTGCGGAATGGATGGCAGCCATGCACGAGATGCAGTGGCTTGGTCCGTTCATGCGAGCTTTTCCCAGGTGATCGTGCGAACGCTCATGACCCCGTCGAGCGGATCGGGCGAGGGCGGCGTCGAGAGCCGCACGCGGTTGCCGTCGAGCACCAGGAAGCGCTCCTGCGTGGTGCCCTTCCACGCCTCGTTCCAGGCGATGTCGATCGTGTGGACGACGCGTTCTCCCTCCAAGCGGTAGGTCCCGCCATAGCTCATCATGCTGGCGAAGAGGGCGGCGCCCTCATCGTGGCCGGCGGCCTTGCCCTGCGGCCCCGTCCGTCCACCCCGCACGATCAGCGTCATCATCCTCCCCTCGGCGCCATAGGTGATATAGCCCTCGGTCCCTGGTCCCCAGGTGTCGGTCTCGACGCCGGTCGCGACATCGCGGCGGCTGATCGAGATGAGCTTCCATGTCCCGACCAGGCTCTTCGCGGCCACCGTCATCGCGCGAAATCGGCGATCGCCGCGACGAAGTCGTCCTTCTTCTCGATCTGCGGCACATGTCCGCAATCGGAGAAAATCTGCAGGCGGGAGCCGGGAATCAGCGACTTGAAGGCCTCGCCGTAGGGCGTCGGAATGACCTTGTCCTGGTCGCCCCAGAGGATCTGCGTCGGCACGGTGACGCGGTGCAGCCATTTCGCGAGGTGGGGGTTGTAGAGCCGTGGTTGCCACGACAGCTTCGCCATCGTGAAGCTGTTCTGCAGCGCGACGCGCTGCTCGGCGTCGGAGACCGGCATCGCCAGCATCTGCTCGGCGAGGGCCGGGCTGGCGACGAGGTTGCGGGTCATCTGCTCCGGCGTCCACAGGAAGATGTCGCCCTTCGGCACGCCCTCGAGATGGATGCCGGCCGGCGCGACGAGAGTCAGCGTCGCGAGCGGCGCCTGGTCGCGCACCGCCAGCTCCGCGGCGATCCAGCCGCCGAGAGAAGTGCCGACGAGGTGGACCTTGCCGAGCTTCTCCCGCTCGATGAAATCCAGATAGAAATAGGCAAGGTCGCCGACGTTCTCGAGCCAGGGCGGGGTGTCGGACCGTCCGAAGCCGGGGTGCTCAGGAACGATCACCTCGTAGCGGTCGGCGAGATCCGCCATGAACGGTGCCCACCGCGCCGCGCCGCCGGCGCCGTGCAGGAAGAGCAGCTTCTCGCCGGTGCCGGCGCGGTTCACGCTCAGCTTGCAGCCGTCGATGTCGATGAACTCGTGCCTCGCCTCGGCCATCCGAACCCCCCGCGCCGCGTCTTGTCGATCGCCGACAGTACACGGTCTCGGAGATCGTCCGGCGTGAAAATGCGCGCCGGGCGGTCAGTTCAGCTTGGCGTAATCGAAGACGGGGGCGTTCTTCAGATCGTCCTTGGACATGTTGACCGTGAACTTGGCCTCGTTCCCGAGCTTGATCCCGGTGATCGGGACCACGATGCGCTTTTCGCCGATGCCGAGCAGGCCGCCGACCGAGAGGATCGCGCCGGTCACCGCAGCATGCTCGCGGTCGATCAGCAGATCGTCGATCTTGCCGACGCTCTCGCCGCCGGAATAGACATCGCTGCCGATCAGCTTGCTGGCCCGGGCGGAGTGCGCCAGGGCGGCACCGTCGATGCCGGCCACGGCGGCAGACGGTGCGGCGGATTCGGTCGTCGCCGTCTGCGCTTGGGCGGAAGCCAGGAGCGCGCAGGACAGGGCGAGACCGGTCAAGGTTGCACGAATGAGGGATCTCGAAGCCGGCGTCGGCTCGGGTTGCGTCGCGATCATGGCTTCTCCTCTGGATTGCCCAAAGGAGAACGCAGGGCGTCGGAAAAAATCCCGCCGAACGCCCGGCGCGGCGCGCGCCCGTCAGGAACCCTTGGCCGGCTCGACGAGGTCCGCGAGCTTCGTCTGCATCGCTTTGGTCTTGTACGCGAGGACGGAGAAGGTCCAGTTCTGCGTCTTGGCGGCGATGTCGGCGGCCTCCGTGGCGGCCTTGTCGGTGCCTCTGGCGGCGAGGCGGAGCCAACTCTTGCCGTCCTTGTCGAAGGCATCGCCGGTCACCGTCAGCCCGTCGAAGGTCACCCATTCGGCATGCGCGACGCCCTCGCTCGGCACCGGCTGCTCGGCGGCGGGGCGGACGTCGACCAGGTCGAGCCCGTTGAGGATCTCGGCCGGCTCCGAGATCGCCGTGTCGCTCTTGAACTTGGCATCCGCGGGAGCGCCGTCGACGGCGAATTTATCGCCTTCCTTGTCGCGCTTGATGACGAGGCGTGAGCCGTCGGCGTGGGTCAGCGTCACCTTCTGGATGCGGGAATTGTCGATGCTGACGAGCTTGTGGTCGAGCCAGTCGGCGGAGTCGGTCGGCAGATCGACCGAGCCCTGCGCCAGCCAGGATTGCGCGTCCGCCGGGTGACGGATGTAGAGCCCGTCGGTGCCGCTGCCGAGGCGGTCGGGACGGCGCTTGCCGACGATCAGCTCGCCCAGCTTCTTGCCCGCGGCATCGTCGAGCTCGACCAGGCGGGCGTGCCCGCCGTCCTTGCCGGGCTCCTCGACGTCGAGCCGGTCGTAGAGCTTGGGCTCCTTCGTCTTCGGCTCGACCAGCTTGAGCTCGGAGAAGCCCAGCAGCACGGGGACGATCTTGGATTTGTTGGCAGGGTAGCCGCCGCGTTCGGCGACGTGCCAGACCGCGGCCTCGCCGCTCCCCTCGAGCGTCAGCGTGACGCCGCCCTCGCCGGTGATCTTGATCGCTGCGACGTCGCCGATCTTGCTCGCGAGACCGGACAGGACCGGCTCGCCGACGTGCGCGTCGCTGCGGCTACGCGGCGCATTGGCGACGACGGCGACGGCCCCGGCCGCGACGAGGATGGTCACGGCGACGAGGGTGACGAGACCCTTCGATTGCATGTCAGATCTCCGCTGCTCAGCCGTGGACCGCACGGCGCTTGCGCCGTTGCAGCCGGACGATGCCGAGGATGATGGCGACGATCACAAGGAGGACCGGGATGAGCGCGACGTCGGCGAAGACGAGGCGCGACTTGAGACGCCGGATGTCCTGGTTGAGCCGAAGCTGGACGTCGCGCAGCTGCTGGCGCGTCTGCACCATCTCCTTGCGGAAATTGTCCAGCGTCGTGGTCTGCTCGGCGTTGAGGACGACGTTGCCGGATTTGTCGCTTTGCAAATCCTTGATCTTCGCCTGGGTGTCCTTGAGCTTGTCCTGCAGCTCCTTCTCTTGCGCGCTGTACCGGTTGTCGGCGTCGCGCTGCAGAGTCTGGACGACTTCGAAGGGTCGCGCCGAGGTGCCGCGGCTGCGCAGGCTGATGAGGTCGTTGCCGCCGGCCAGCACCTCGATCGCATTGGCGACGAGATCGGCGTTGTTGGCGTTCGGCACCGCGACGCGCTGGCCGAAGAAATCCGAGGTCTGGACCCAGAAGCGGTCGGCGAGCATGTCGCTGTCGGCGACGACGACGACGTTGATCGGCTGCGCCGCCTCCTTGAGCTGCGGGTCGCTGGGCTTTGCATCGCTCTTGGCGTCGGCGGCGGCCTTGTCGTCCTTCGGCGGGTCCTCGCCGGGCTTCGCCTCCGCTTTCGGCGGACCATCCGGGAAGGCCGTCGCGGCGGGGCCGGTGATATGCGCCGCCAGGGTCAGCTTCTTGTTGTCGGGCTTGAAGTCGTGAAGCAGCCCGGCGACGTCGGGCATTCCGACGAGCTTCTCGGCCGGAATCTGCTCGGAATCGGTGGAGGTCGAGATCAGCGGCTCGAACTTCGTCTTGGCGCCCTCGACCGGCTGCAGCACGCCGGCGCTCGCCATGTTGATCTGGGTCAGCGCGGCGCTGATGATGTCGTCCTTGTTGATGTTCGCCGCCTTGAGGGTCAGCCAGGCGACGTAATCGACTGGCTGGACCTTGCCGTAGCCGCCGGCATTGACCTTGCGGGCGGCGCGGCGGTCGCCGGCGACCATGTTCGGGACCATCTCGAAGCCCCAGGCCTTGAAGAGCTTGTCGAGGTTGCTCGACGATTGCTGCGGCATCTGGCCCATCTGGCTCGGCCGCGCCTGGGCGATCTCGGAATTCGGATCGACGAAGACGAGCGCCCGCCCGCCGCGCAGCACGAACTGGTCGACTGCGTATTGCGTCTTGTCGGAAAGATGCGTCGGGTGGACGATCCACAGGACGTCGATGTCGGGCGCGATCTTGTCGAGGTCGCTGCCGATGGTGCGGACCTCGAAGAGCGGGCGGAGCTGCGCCATGATCGCGAAGGGCTGCATCGGCTGGCCCTGCATCGCCGCCATGTAGTCGCCTTCGAGCGGCAGATCGGTGATGAGGCCGACGACCGTCTTCTTGGGCTTGGCGAGGGCGAGCACCAGCTTCGTCAGATCGTATTCGAGGAAGCGCTCGCGCTCCGGCTGGAAGAAGGGGATGACCTGCTGGTCGTCGGTCGAGTTGGTCGCGGCGAGGCCGAAATAGACCTGCTCGCCGCTCTGGTCGAGCGGCACGCCCTGCAGGCCGAAGGCGGTGGCGCGATCTTCCTCGGCGGAATAGGCCGGTGGGTCGATGATCTGGAGCTGCAGCTTGCCCTTGGCGAGCGAGGTATATTCCTCGAGCATCTCGCGGACGCGCTGCGCGTAGAGCCCGTAGGTCGGGACCTCGTCGCCGAGCTTCTTCGAGTAGTAGAAGCGCAAGGTGATCGGCTCGTCGATCTTGGCGAGCGTGGCGCGCGAGCCGGACGAGAGCGTGTAGAGATGCTGCTGCGTCAGATCGGCCCGCGCCGAGCGCAGCGTCCCGTCGGCGACGACGTTGATGCCGACGAGCAGGATGATGGCGCAGACGAGGGCGAGGATCGCGGCGGCGGAGCGGGAGGCGAAGAGTTTCATGATACGCGCCTCAGGCCGCTTTCTTGAGATCGACGATCACGGCGTTGGCGAGCAGGAAGACGCCGATCACCGAGAAGAAGAAGACGGCGTCGCGCGCGTCGATGACGCCGCGCGTGATCGCGTTGAAATGCGTGAAGAAGCTGAAGGACGCGATAGTCCGGGTCAGCGCCTCGGGCGCCCAGCTCTGGATGAAGCCGAGCACGATCGGCGAGCCGCTGACGGTGAAGACGAAGCAGACGGCGGCGGTGATGACGAAGGCGATCACCTGGTTCTTGCTGAGCGCCGACAGGCAGGCGCCGATCGCGAGGAAGGCGCCGGCCATCAGGAAGCTGCCGATGTAGCTCGCCAGGATGACGCCGTTGTCGGGAGATCCCAGATAGTTGACGGTGATCCAGAACGGGAAGGTCAGCACCAGGGCGATGCCGGCGAAGGCCCAGGCGGCGAGGAACTTGCCGAGCACCGCGGCGATCATCGTGATCGGCAGGGTGAGGAACAGCTCGATCGTGCCGCTGCGCCGCTCCTCGGCCCAGAGCCGCATCGAAAGCGCCGGGATGAGGACGAGGTAGAGCCACGGGTGGAAGCTGAAGAAGGGCTGCAGATCCGCCTGGCCGCGCTCGAAGAAATCGCCGAGGAAGAAGGTCAGGGCGCCGGCGAGGACGAGAAAGATGACGATGAAGACATAGGCGAGCGGCGTCGCGAAATAGCTCGCGAGTTCACGCCGGAATATCGTGCCGATGCTGCGCATTGCTGGTTCTCGGGAGATTTCAGTGGGCGGTGGTGATCTGGCGGAAGACGTCGTCGAGCCGGCCGCGCTCGACGCTGATCGCCGTCGGCTCCCAGCGGTTGTTGCGCAGCAGATCGCCGACCGACCCGATGATCGAGGAGCCGTGAAGCGGAATGATCATCAGCGCGTCGCCCTCGGCTTCGGCGAGGCTCTCGACCTCGTCGACCCCCGGCAGCAGGCGGATCGCGGCGGCGGCTGGGCCTTGATCGGCGGGGGCGAGGACGAGGCGGACGGCGTTGTGATAGCGCGAACGCGCCTCGAGGGCGCCGGGCGTGCCGTCGGCGAGCAGCTTGCCGTGGGCGATGATCATGGCGCGGCTGCAGACCGCGTCGACCTCCTCGAGGAGATGCGTCGAGATGATGATCGCCTTGTCGGCCGACATCTCGGCGATGAGGCGGCGCACCTGGTGCTTCTGGTTGGGGTCGAGCCCGTCGGTCGGCTCGTCCATGATGAGAACGTCGGGATCGTGGAGCAGCGCCTGGGCCAGGCCGACGCGGCGCTTGAACCCCTTCGACAGCGTCTCGATCGGCTGATAGAGAACGTCGCCGAGATCGACGCGTTCGACCGCGAGGGCGACGCGGCGGCGCGCCTCGGCGCCGGAGAAGCCGCGGATATGGGCGATGAAATCGAGGAACCCGGCGGAGGTCATGTCGGGATAGGCCGGCGCGCCCTCGGGGAGATAGCCGATCCGCCGCTTGACCGCGATCGGGTCGCGGGTCACGTCGGCGCCGCAGACGATCGCGGTGCCGGAAGACGGCGCGAGGAAGCCGGTGATCATCTTCATCGTCGTCGATTTGCCGGCGCCGTTCGGGCCGAGGAAGCCGAGGACCTCGCCGCGCCGGACGGTGAAGCTGACGTCGTCGACGGCCACGATCGGGCCGAAATGCTTGGCGAGGCGCTTGACCTCGATCATGTCAGACAAACCCCAATCTCCGTCCCTCTTTTGTGCCGAGCCGTCAGTGCACAGGAATAGCCCGGTTCTTCAGCCGGTCTTTATAGCTGGACCTCTGCCGGTCGACTACATCGACGAGGGGGTTTATGCGAAGAGGCAGGATTTGCAAGTTAATTTGATTTCATACTCGATACTCGACGGCGCCGGGAGATCGCTCGGCGAGGGTGGTGCAACGGTGGGGGCGACAGGGTGGTAAGGCGCGCTCGGCTGATCTCTGGGCTGATCATGTTCAGCTACCTGGTCAGCCATTTCTTCAACCATAGCCTCGGCCTCATCTCGCTCGACGCGATGGAGGCGGCGCTCTACTGGATCTTCCGCTTCTGGACCAGCTGGCCGGGCAGCATCGCGCTCTACGGCGCCTTTCTGACGCATTTCCTGCTGGCGCTCTACGCGCTCTGGGCGCGCCGTAGCCTGCGTTTGAGCCGCACCGAGATCGTGCAATACGCGCTCGGCTTTCTCGTTCCGCTGATGCTTGCGGACCATGTCGTCGGGACGCGCGTCTCCGATGCTTTCTACAAATCCAACTTCGGCTACTACCGCTCGCTCCTCACGGTCTATTTCCACGAGGATACTCCTCGAGGCGTGGTGCAGGCCGTCGTTCTCGTCGTCGCCTGGGTGCACGGCTGTATCGGCTTGCGCTTCTGGCTGCGCCTCAAGCCGTGGTACGAGCGGGCGCAGCCCTTCCTCTATGCCTTCGCGCTGCTGCTGCCCGTCTGCGCGCTGCTCGGCTATTACGTCGCCGGCCGTCATGTCGCCGTGCTGGCGCAGGATCCCGCCTGGGTGGCGCAGACCTTCCAGGAAGACTATCGGCCGCCGCTGGCTGATCAGCAACAGCTGGAAAAGATCGCCGTCCTCCTGCGCCTGTTCTTCATCGCCTCGATCGGCGGTGTGCTGCTGGCGCGGCTGGCGCGGCGACGCTGGCAGAGGCGCCACGGCGTCTCGCGGGTGACATATCCCGACGGGCGCTTCGTCGACATCGCCCGCGGCTTCAGCGTGCTCGAGGCGAGCCGGCTGCTCGGCGTGCCGCATGCCGCGGTCTGCGGCGGGCGCGGCCGCTGCTCGACTTGTCGCGTGCGGGTCCAGGGCAATCCCGCCGCGCTGCCGCCGCCCTCGGCCGAAGAGGCGAAGGTGCTGCGCCGCATCGCCGCCGGTCCGATGGTGCGCCTCGCCTGCCAGCTGCGGCCGCTCGGCGATCTGCGCGTGACGCCGCTGCTGCCGCCCTTCGCGCAGGCCAAGGACGGTTTCCCGCGTCCCGGCATCACGCAGGGCGGCGAGCGCGAGATCGCCATCATGTTCGCCGATCTTCGTGACTTCACCCGCCTTGCCGAGACGCGGCTGCCCTATGACGTTGTCTTCATCCTCAACCGCTATTTCGCGGCGATGGGCCATGCCGTCGAGGAAGCCGGTGGCCATCTCGACAAGTTCATCGGCGATGGCGTCATGGCGCTGTTCGGTATCGAGAGCGGCAAACGCGAGGCTTGCCGCGCGGCGCTGGATGCCGCGGCACTGATGTCGAAGCGGCTGGTCGAGCTCAATCGCGCGCTGGAGCACGATCTCGACACGCCGCTGCGCATCGGCATCGGCCTGCATTTCGGGCCGACGATCGTCGGCGAGATCGGCTACGGCAAGGCCATCTCGCTGACCGCGGTCGGCGATGCCGTCAATATCGCGAGCCGGCTCGAGACCGCCACCAAGGAATATGCCTGCGAGCTTGTCGTTTCGGAGGAGCTGATCGACTGCGCCGGTGCCGACCTCACCGCGTTTCCACGCCATGAGATCGAGATCCGCGGCCGGCGGCAGCCGCTCGCCGTCCGCACCCTCGTCGAGGCACGCGAGCTGCCCGAGCCCGGCGCGCCGGCGGCCGCCGTACCGGCGAAGTGACGTTCAGCCGCGCTTGCCGGTGCCGGTGCGGGCGAGGCCGATCCCGGCGAGCACCGCGGCGCCCCCGAAGAACTGCAGCATGCCGAGACGCTCGCCGAAGAGGGCCCAGGCGAGCAGCGCCGCGGCGACCGGCTGGACCATCAGGCTGATCGACGAGAGCGCCGCCGGCAGATGCGCCATCGCGTAGGTGATGAGGCTCTGGCCGGCGAGCTGGCAGATCAAGGCGACGGCGACGAGCACCAGCCAGCCGCTCCCGGTGACAGGCAGCAGCCGCTCGCCCAGCGCGATCGCCATGACGAGCAGCGCGATCGTCGCGACGGCGCCGCTGCAGAGCATGATCTGCGCCGTCGAGCAGGAGCCGCGGAGCTGCTTCACGGTCAGCTGATAGGCGGCGTAGAGAAACGCCGCGACGAGCGCGATGCCGTCGCCGCGGACGCCGCTGCCGGCGGCGAGACCGAGCGAGGCGCGGACCAGCAAGGCGGCGCCGACGATCGCCAGCGCGAGGCCGGCGAAATACGGCAGGCGCAGGCGCTCGCCGAAGAGTGCCCAGGCCGCCAGACCGACGAGGATCGGCGCGAGATTGACCAGGAAGGTCGAGTTCGCGACGCTCGTCGACTCGACCGAAAGGTGCCAGAGTCCGAGGTCTCCGGCGAAGAACAACCCGGCGAGGGCGAGGAGCAGCCTCGGCGGCGGTGCCGCTGTGGCGGGACGCGCCGCCTCGGCGCGCGCCCAGAGCGCAGCGACGGGCAGCGACAGGAGGACGCGCCAGAAAGCCGTCGCGACCGGACCGGTCTCCGAGATGCGGACGAAGATCGGGGCGAAGGCGATGCTGAGGGCGCCGGCGATCAACGCCGCCAGCGCCCAGGCTTCGCCGGGGCCGCTTCTCTCGTCCGAAATCGTGTCGCTCATGGTTGTGCTTCGTCCGTTGCGGATTGACCGCACCCTGAATACGCCGTTCAATGACAAAAAGCCGCTTGCTCGGGAGGAACGCGACCATGTTCCTGAAGAATCACTGGTATGTCGCGGCTGAAGCCGATGAGATCGGCGCGGCGCCACTCGGCCGGATCATCCTCGACGAGCCGGTCGTGCTCTATCGCAAATCGGACGGCAGCGCGGTCGCGTTGGAGGACCGTTGCTGCCATCGCCGGGCGCCGCTGCACAAGGGCACGGTGGTCGGCGACGCGCTGCAATGCGGCTATCACGGCTTCACCTTCGACGCGGCGGGAACCTGCGTCGCGGTTCCCGGGCTTGCCGGTCCGCCGCCGCGCGAGGCACGCGTGCGCTCCTATCCGGTCTGCGAGCGGCACCGCTATCTCTTCATCTGGATGGGCGATCCGGCGCTCGCCGACCCGGCGATGGTTCCCGACCTCCACACCCACGGCGATCCCGGCTGGGCGGCGACCGGCGAGCGCATGCCGGTCGCGGCGAACTACCAGCTCATCGTCGACAATCTCGTCGATCTCCAGCACGTCGCCTTCGTCCACCGCGGCACCATCGGCACCGACGACAGTGACGCGACGCTGAGCCTCGACCGCGGCGACGGCTTCGTCCGGCTGACGCGATGCGCGGTCGACGTGCCGACCACCCCGATCTACCGCAAGCAGGGGTTCGGCGAGCGCTGCAGCCAGACCAAGATCATCACCTTCACGCCGCCGGGCAACGTCACGATCGAGATCACGACGAACGAGATGCAAATCGCCGGGCGGGAGCCCCTGAGTTCGCATATCCTCATCGTCAACGCGATGACGCCGGAGACCGCGCGCAGCAGCCATTACTTCTGGGCGAGCACGCGCGACTTCGACATCGACAATCAGCAGATGACGGCGTTCTTCCACCGCGAGACCCTGCGGGCGTTCAATGAGGACAAGGACATCCTCGAGGCGCAGCAGAAATGCATCGACCTCGATCCCGAGGCGCCCATTGTCCACGTGCCCGCCGATATCGGCAGCATCCAGGCGCGGCGGATGATGACGCAACTGATCGAGGGAGAGAAGCCCGGCCACGGCATCGCGGCGGAGTAGAGCTCGGCGCCGAGACTGAATGAGTGCGATCAGCGGACGGCGATGATCGCGAAGCCGCGGACCTTCTCCCAGACGCGATCGGCGGTCAGCACCGGCAAGTCTCGTGACTGAGCCGTCGCAAGGCAGGCGCGGTCGCCGAGCGAAAGTCCAAGATGCTTGGTGGGCGCGCGCAAGGCGGCTGCCCGCATGGCGATGTCGCGATCAAAATCGGCTATGACAAGGTTGAAGCCGAGGGCCTCCACATCGGCCACCGCCTCCTCGACTGTCGCCCCGAGATTGACCATTTTCGACAAAGTCTCGGCGAGATTGACGGTTGAGAGGATGCCGTTTTCAAAGGCGGCGCGGGGAGCCGAAAGCTGTTCATCGAAGATGAAAGCCAGCAGCGCCGATGCGTCGATCACCGCAGGGACGTCACTCATGCTTGGCAGCGTCGCGTCGCTCAGCCAAGAATTCGTCGACGATTTTGCGACCGCGCGACAGCCGCCGGTATTTCTCCTGTACGCGCGCTGCCGCAGCATCGAGGCTCCGGATGCGAACCTCGCCGTCGCAAACCTCGAGAACGACCTCGGATCCCGGCACGATCCCCGCTGCAGAGCGCAGATCCGACGGAATCACGAGGCGCCCCTGCTGATTGATCCGCGTTCGATAGGCGGTCACGGTCATCTCCGTTTGTGTCACACACAATAAATAGTGACACAATATGGAGACTGGGGGCAAGGAACGTAATATGTGTCACAAAGCCGGAGCGTCGCGGCGCGTGCGGGAGCTGGCTATTTCGCGAGCGCCGTCTCGATCGCGCCGGTGATCGCCGCATCGGTCGGGCGCACCTTCGAGGGCCAAGCGCCGGCGAGGCTCCCATCTGCCGCAATCAGGTATTTGTGGAAATTCCAGCGCGGCGCGGCGGCTTCGCCGAGTTCCGCGGCAATCCAGCGGAACAGCGGGTGCGCGTCCTTGCCGACGACCGTCTGTTTCTCGGTCAGCGGGAAATCGACCGCGTAATTGCCTTCGCAGAATTGCTTGATCTCGGCGGCGCTGCCGGGCTCCTGCGCGCCGAAATCGTTCGACGGGACGCCGAGCACGACGAGGCCGCGCGCGCGATAGCTCTGCCAGACCGCCTCGAGATCCTGGTATTGCGGCGTGTAACCGCAGAACGAGGCGGTGTTGACGACGAGGACCGGATGGCCGCGCCACTGCGCCAGCGGCAGCTTTTCACCCTCGATCGAGGTGAATTCGAAATCGAAACCGCTCATGGGCCCATGCTCCGCTGTGATCGCCGGGGATGACGCCGCGCCGGCGCAGACCACCGCCGCGACGAGGAGAGTTGCCAATCGTTTCACGACGCACCTCGCAGCATAGGCGACGACCCCGCAGCGTGCCAATTGCCCGTAGTCTATACCGGCGATACCATCCTGCCGATCACAAGAAGATGATTCCCGCGGGAGGAGACGGCAGATGGCGGACGCGAGGGACGATATCCGGCGACAGGCCGAGCTGTTGACGCGCACGGGGCCGGGTACGCCGGCCGGCGAGCTGCTGCGGCGCTATTGGCAGCCGGTCGCCTTCGCCAAGGATCTGCCGGACGGCGGCCCGCCGCGGCCGGTCCGCATCATGGGCGAGGATCTCGTCCTGTTCCGTGACGACCGCGGCCGGGCCGGGCTGCTCGGCCTCAAATGCTCGCACCGCTGCGCCGATCTCAGCTATGGCAGGCTCGAGGACGGCGGGCTGCGCTGCGTCTATCACGGCTGGCTGTACGACGTCAGCGGCCGCTGCCTCGAGCAGCCGGGCGAGCCCGGCGGCGGCGCGCACCGCGACCAGGTGCGCCACTTGGCATATCCCTGCCTCGAGCGCGGTGGCGCCGTCTGGGCCTATATGGGGCCGGGTCAGCCGCCGCTCTTTCCCGAGTACCCGGCGCTCAGCGCGCCCGAGGCTTATCGGTTCGGCGGCCGCTGGTTCTCCGCCTGCAACTACCTGCAGGGCAATGAGGGCAACATCGACCCGGTTCACACTTCGTATCTGCACCGCTTCGACCTCGACCAGGTCGATCCCTATCAGCGCATCTCGACCAGTGTCTTCGGCGTCGACACGGCGCCGCGGCTCTCGATCGAGAACGCCCGCTTCGGAATCCGCCTCTTCACCGAGCGCAGCCTGCCGGCACAAGGCAAGAAGATACTCCGCGTTACCAATTTCGTGATGCCGAACGCCTGCGCCATCGGCGGCTACGAGACCGGTCTCGGCCGCGGCGGCTGCTCGATGTTCTGGCACGTGCCGATCGACGACACGCACCATTGGCGCTACGAGTTCACCTTTCACAGCAAGGCGAAGCTGCCGGTCCACCTGATCGTCGACCAGCAGGGTAGCGAGCGCGACGAGAACGACATGCCCTACCGCAACGCCGCGAACCGCTATCGTCAGGACCGCGACGAGATGAGCCGCACCTTCATCGGCATGGGCCACAATTTCCCCTCGCACGACCTCTTCGTCACCGAATCGCAAGGCGCGATCCACGACCACGGCGCCGAGCATCTCGTGACCTCGGACCTGGCGATCGCCAGGGCGCGGCGACAGATCGCGGCGGCGATCCACGACGTCGAAGAGGGCAAGGATCCGCTGGGCGTTTTGCGCCATCCGGCGGACAACGATTTCCGCGACCTGCTGGTGCTGACTGAGGCGCTCGACACCGCCGTCGACCCCAGCGAATTCTGCCGCGAGCTGGCGCAGGAGAATATCTATGCGCTGAATCCCGAGATTGCGGCAGCGGCGTAAGCCTACCGCGTCAGCGTGCGCCAGCGCAGCAGGCGACGCTCTGCGATCAGCAGCGCCTGGTTGGTCAGGAAGCCGAGGCCGCCGAGGACGATGATGCCGGCGTAGAGCTCCGGACTACGGAACATGCGTTGCGCCATCAGAATATTGAAGCCGAGACCGGGCAGGGCGGCCTGCATCTCGGTGACGACGGCGAGGATCAGCGCGATCGCGAGGCTGACGCGGATGCCGGCGAAGATGTCGGGCAGCGCTCCGGGGAACGCGATCTTCCAGAGGTACTCGAGCGCGCCCATGCCGTGCACCGCGGCGACCTCCTCGAGCCGCGGCTCGACGTTGGTGAAGCCGTGATAGCTGCCGAGCAGCACCGGCCAGACGGCGCCGAAGGCGATCACCGCGACGGTCATCTCGTTGCTGAGGCCGAAGAAGAGGATGGCCGGCGGGATCACTGCCGAGGCCGGCAGCGGCCGGAGGAACTCGAGCGTCGGCTCGAGATAGGCGCGGATCGGTCCCGAGCGCGCGATTGCCGCACCGAGCACGATGCCGAGCAGCGACGCCAGGACCCAGCCGTAGAACATCCGCAGGCAGGTCGCGGCGAGGGCGCTCCATAAGGTGCCGCGCGAGGCGCCGTCGATCAGCGCCGTGATCGTGCGCAGCGGCGATGGGAAGAAGACCGGCGAGAAGAGCCGCGCATCGGTGGCGAGCTGCCAGATCGCGATCAGCGCGGCGGCGAAGAGCAGCGCGAAGATGCGCAGGATCAGCGAGTGGCGCATCACGCGACCCCCGCGACCATGAACCGCCCGAGCCAAATCCGCTCGCCGGCGACGAGCAGCGCATTGAAGCCCCAGCCGACAATGCCGACCCAGATTAGCTCCGCCCACATCAGCTCCGGGTGTAGCGCCTGCGAGGCCGAGATCATGCCGTAGCCGAGGCCTTGCGGGTTGAGCACGATCTCGACCGTGACGGCGACGACCAGCGCGACGCCGGCGGCGACGCGGATGCCGACGCCGATCCGCGCCAGCGCCGCCGGCAGGACGATGCGCAGCATGCGCAAGGCCACCGGCATCTCCATCATGCGCCCGACCTCGAGCAGCCGTGGATCGATGCTGCGGATCGCGCTGACCGAGACGACCATCACCGGCCAGACGCAGGCGAAGGCGACGACCAGCACCTCCATCCGGAGGCCGAAGCCGAACAGCAGCAGGGCGAGCGGGATGAGCGCGACCGACGGAATCGGCCGCAGCGTCTCGAGCGTCGGCGAGACGATGGCGTCGACGATCGGCGAGAGGCCGAGCGGCAGGCTGATCAGGATGCCGATCGTCGTCCCGATGACCAGGCCGATGAGCGCGTTCTCAAAGGTCTGGAACGTCGCATAGAGCAGGCTGCCGTCGCTCAGCGCCTGCCAGCCGGCTCCCCCGATGTCGCTCGGCCGCGACATCGTGTCGTGCGGCAGCACGCCGGCGTGGGAGCCTAGCTCCCACAAGAGGAAGACGAGGAGGGGGATGACGGCTCCGCGCCAGCGTCCGGTCATCTTAGCGAGCCGCCATCTCAATGATCCATCAGCAGGCCGAAGAGACGATGCCGATGCGCCAGGAAACGCGGATCCTCGCGTGTCGTCAGCTGGTTGCGCGGCCGCGGCAGATCGACCTCGCTCGACGAGGCGACGCGGCCGGGGTTGGCGGCCAATGCGACGACCCGGTCGCCGAGGTAGATCGCCTCCTCGAGGTCATGGGTGATGAAGACGACGGTGATCTGCTGCTCCAGCGCCAGCCGTGCGATCTCGTCCTGCAGCGCCTGCCGCGTCATCGCGTCGAGCGCGCCGAACGGCTCGTCCATCAGGAGAAGCTGCGGCTCGAGGGCGAGAGCCCGGGCGATCTGGACGCGCTGCTGCATGCCGCCGGAGAGCTGGCCCGGAAAATAGTCGCCGACCGCGGTGAGGCCCATCCGCTCGAGCAGCGCATAGGCGCGGTCGCGGCGCTCCGCCCGCGCGATGCCGCGTGATTCCAGGGCGAGGGCGACGTTCGCCCAGACCTTGCGCCACGGCAGCAGCGCCCGCCCGTAATCCTGGAAGACGATGACGCGCGAGCGCGACGGCCCTGTTACCGGCTGCTCGTGAAAGAAGATCTCGCCGGCGCTCGGCGGGACGAGGCCGGCGAGCAGGCGCAGCAATGTCGTTTTGCCGCAACCCGACGGTCCGATGATCGACAGGAACTCGCCCTCGGCGACGTCGAGGTCGATGGCGTCGAGGATCAGCTTGCGACTGGGCCCCACCCCGTAGGAGAGGCTGAGATTGCGCATCCGCAGCGCCGGCGGCTTGGCCGTCGTTGCGGATGCGTCGCTGCGGCTCTGCACGGCGCTCGCTCCGGCGAGGACGCTCAATGCTGTTCCGTCGGCACGAGCTTCACCAGATCGACCGGCTGCCGCAGCATGCCGAGCTGCTTGGCGACCCCCGCGTAGAACTCCAGATCCGAGCGCGTGATGGCGAGGGAGTAGGACGGCCGGATCGGCGAGGCGAAGCCGAAGGATTTGACCTCGATTTCTTTGGCGTCCTCGGGGTTCGCGTCGATGTAGACGATCGCCTCGGCCAAGGCGTCATGGAACGAGCCGATGGCCGCGGCGTGCTTGCTCGCCCAGTCACCCCGCGCCGTCCAGAAGGTGGCGCTCGCATCGGGGGTCAGCTCGGCGAAATAGTCGCTGACCTTGTAGCCGGTGCCGTCGTTGATGATCCGCGCGCGAAACGGCTCGAGCACGGCGACGGCGTCGAGCGTTCCGTTCGCGAGCAGATCGCGCATCTGGGGAAAGGGAGCCTCGGAGAAAGCGACCGCGTCGGGCGCCACTCCGCGATCGAGCAGCCATTTCCGGACGGTCACGTCGATGACGCTGTTGAAGCCGGGAACGCCGATCTTCTTGCCCTTGAAATCGCCGGCGCTCTCGATCTTCACGCCTTTGCGCGCGACCAGGCTGACGATCGGATTGCCGCTGGTGAAGCGCGAGACGCCGCAAATCGCGACGAGTTCGAGACCGCTGTCCGCCGTCTGCAGCAGCATCGTCCCGGTTCCCATGCCGATGTCGATGCTCTCGGAGACGAGGGCGGCGGGAACGTTGGAGGCGAGCATGATCTTCGTCGCGGTGACGTCGAGCCCGTGTTTCTCGAAGATTTTTTTGTCCGTGGCGACCATCAGCGGCAGGAAGTCGCTGACGGGAACGTATCCGACGTTGAGCTTGGTCTGGCCGCTCGCGGTCGGAGCGATCGCCAGCGATCCCAACATCGCGGCGCCGAGCAGCGCGTAGATTCCCTGTTTCACCATCGTCTTCTCCTCCCCCTCGTTTTTTATCTTCCGCCTGAGAGCTCACTGCGTGTGCAGCAGCTTGGCGGCGTCGACCGGATGCTGCAATACGCCGAGCCGTTTGCCGATCGTCTCCCAGAACTCGAGATCCGCCGTGCTGACCGCGAGGGAATAGGCCGGCAGGACCGGCGAGTTGACGCCGAGATAAGCCTTCTCGACGACGTGCGAATCGTCCGGGTTCGCCGCGATATAGGCGATCGCGTCGGACAGCGAATCGCGGAACGGCTGGAGCAGCTTCGGATGCTCGGCGATCCAGTCGCCGCTCGCGATCCAGAAGGCGCCGGTGACGTCGGGATTGACGTCGGAGAGGAAGTCGGCGACGCGCGTTCCCGTACCGTCGTTGATGATGCGCGAGCGGAACGGCTCGATCGCGGCGACCGCGTCGACCGTGCCGTTGGCGAGCATGTCGTGCATCTGCGGGAATACCGTCTCGACGATGCTGACCTCCTCGAGCTTGACGTTGTGGTCGAGCAGCCAGATCCTCACCGAGTAGTCGAACATGCTGCTGAAGCCGGGCACGCCGATCTTCTTGCCCCGGAGATCGGCGGCCGTCGTGACCTTCGCCGCGCTGCGCGCGACGAGGCTGGCGAAGGACGGTTCCTTCTGCAGCCGTGACATGCCGGAGATCAGCTGGAGATCGAGGCCGCTATCAGCGGCCTGCAGCAGTCCGGGGGCGGTCGACATGCCGATGTCGATGCTCTTCGACATCAGCGCCGCCGGAAAGTTCGAGGCGATCAGGATCTTCACCAGCGTGATGTCGAGCCCGTGCTTGGCGAAGAACCCCTTGTCCTTGGCGACGAAGGCCGGCAGGAAATCGCCCGCCGGGACATAGCCGACGTTGAGCTTGGTCTCCTCGGCCGCCGCCGGCAGTGCCAGCGAGCCGAGCAGCAACGCGGTCAATAGCGCTGCGCGCCATCCTTGTTTCGACATCGCCTCGCCCCTCCCCATTTTTGTTCGCAGAATCGCAGATCATTACCCGGATCGTCCACGCGCGCCCGTCGCGGTCCCTTCCGCCAGCGCCGCGACGGAGGCGAGATCGAGCACGAGATCCTCGGCCGGCGCCTCGTCGCGGCGGTGGAAATCGACGGCGAGGAGCGCGCCGCTGGCCGGGCAATAATAGGCCGTCGCCCGCAGATCCTTGTGCAGCAGGATGCGGTGCTCGGCCGGCGGCTGCTCCATCGTGACGGCGAGCGCGCCGGCGCGCCAGCGCGTGTGGTTAGTCGCCAGGATGTAGCCGACCGGGCTGACGACATGCGTGCCGCGCGCGTCCTGCGCCAACGACAGCGATTCGCTGATCGGCGTCGGCGCCTTGGCGCCACGCACGAAGCGCGCGGGATCGTCGACCGGCTTGCCGATCCGCTGGCGGCGGATCCAGTCGCGCTGCACCGCGGTCTTCGTGCCGTCGACCCTCGTACCCTCGACGGCGACGCCATAGATCGCTCGTGCCGCCTCGGGCGAGACGGCGCCGTTGGCGACGTCGCGCGCCACGACCTCGGCATCGCGCTCGAGCGGATCGCCCCAGCCGCCGCCGCCTTGCCAGGAGACCGCGAAGACGTCGCGGTTGGTCATCGTCATGAGACCCGGCTTGGGGCCGAAGACGGTCCACTCGCCAGGGCGCAGATGGCCGTTCTCGATCGCGTTCTTCCCCATCGTCTGGCGCACCGTCGCGCCCGGCCAGCCGCCGGCGAGCCCGCTCGAGTTCGGCACCTCGGCACCATGCGTCATGACCAGCGCCTGCGCGGTCGCGATGCCGCCCAAGGTCAGCTTGACCTCACCGCTGAGCCCGCCGCGGTGCTTGCCGGCGCCGCCGGTGTCGCGGGCCAGCCGGCGATGCAGGTAGAAGAGCGGCGAGACCTGCTCGTTGCGCTCGACGTCGGCGATCATCGAGACCGGCGAGGTGATCGGCCCGCCGGCATCGACGCCGTCCTTCGAGGCCCAGGCGGCGCCGCCGGCGGCGATCGGGTCCATCAGATGCAGGCCGAAATTCTCGCCGTACTGGTTGACGCCGCCGAGGTTGAAGGTCGCCATGGTCCCGGCATGGACGCCCTGCGCGCGATGCCGGTACTTCGGCGACGCGGCGAGCAGCTTGTTGAGCGCGAGGAACGTCGTGTTGGCGACGACCCAGATCGCCTCGACCGTGGCGGCGCCGCAGGGCGCCGGCATCTGCGCGGTGCACAGCAGCCCGTCCGGCGCGACGATCTCGACCGGCGTCAGCAGGCCCTGGTTCCATTGGATGTCGTAGGCCAGCGTCGGCATCACCGCGCCGCTGACGCCGCCGACGAGCCCG
>JAQGID010000172.1 GCA_028291405.1 Rhodospirillales bacterium
CTGGCATTCTCCCAAGCGATTTGGACCAGGAGATCGAAAGGGTTCGAGCCGAAGTGCGAACCGTCTTCGGTCGTTATCTCGCACAGTCGCAAGCGTTACCAGCGCCGAACCTGACAGGGAATCCTCCGACACTGCAGGGCAGTGGATATGAAGCAATACGAATTCTCGGCGGCCTGCTGAACTTCGACGAGAACATCTCCCCCTTCAGGAATGAGGCCTGCTCTTTCTGTCACATGCCGTACGCCGCCTTCAGCGGTCCGATTCCGTCCGTCAATCTGACGATGGTCGCTTATCCCGGATCATTTCACTTTCGGGCGGGCAAGCGGACCGCGCAGCGATACACGTATTCACCGAGATTCCCGGTGTTTCACTTGAACGAAACACTCCAGGCGTTCGAGGGCGGCAACTTCTGGGATGCGCGCTCGACCGGGTACAAGCTGCAGAGTCCCGACGCCGAGCAGGCGCAGCATCCGCCGGTCGATACCCAGGAAATGGGCTTCCCCGACACGGCATGCATCGCGTTGCGGATATCCCAGGCGCAGTACCGACAGCTCTTCGAAGAGGTTTGGGGCGCGGACTTCGACATCAGTTGGCCGGGCGACGCCGAGAAGATCTGCTCCACCCCTGGAGGGGCGGCGGCGTTCGGCGGGAGCGCCACGCCAATTCCGCTCAGCCCGGTAGATCGTACCAAGGCAAACAATATTTACGATCACTGGGGGCAGTCGATCTCCTTCCTCGAAAGCTCACAGGATATCAGCCCCTTCTCATCGAAATTCGACGCGTTCCTGGCGGGCAATGCTACCTTTACACCAGACGAGCAAGCCGGTTACGCACTCTTCCGCGGCAAGGCCGGATGCAACACATGCCACCTCGACGGGAGAGGGAGCACTCAGACGCTCGGGACCGGCTCGGGACATACCCCCGCTACGACGACGGGAACCGACACGAGCGCGGCCGCCGATGTGTCGCCTGTGTTCACCTGCTTCGGCTATGCCAATCTCGGCCTGCCCCTGAATCCGAGAGACGCTTTCTACTATCAGACCACGCCGGATTCGTTCGGGTTTGTCCCCAATCCCCTCGGCTTCGGCTACCGAGATTTGGGATTAGGCACTTTCCTCAGAAGCGGCTTCGGTGCCGCGCCCAATCCGAACGCGACATGGATATCGTTTGCGCCGACGTCCGACGGCCAGATGCAGACGATGACGGCGCGCAATGTGGCGATGACGCCGCCACAATGTCCCACCACCGAGGCGCCCGGGCCCTACTTCCAGAAGGAGTTCTTCCACAACGGCTATGCCAAGAGCCTGAAGCAGCTCGTCCATTTCTACAATACGCGCGACGTCTTTCCGTTCAACGTCACGTCGGGACACTGCCCGCCGGGAAAGACGGAAAAGGTGGACTGCTGGCCGATGCCCGAGGTCCCGAACAACATCGACATGACGGTCGGCAACCTCGGCTTGACGGATCAGGAGGAGAGCCAGGTCGTGGCCTTCCTGCAAACCCTCACGGATGGTTTCACGACACCGTATCCCAACACCGATACCTTTACGGGTATGTGCATGACGGGTGGCACGGCGTCGACCCAAGGGAATGAGGTCCTCATTCCTACTCCGGATCCACTTCCGCCCTGCGCGTCGGCTGTCTGCGGCGTCGCGCCGCTGCCTGGGCCGAACCCGATCCCATAGCGCAAAATACGGGGACTGCCGAGGGCAGACTAGCCGGGTGAGACATGGATGGCTGGGGACCGTGCGCATCCCCCAGCCGTCCTCAACATCGTCTTTACAGGGAAGGGCGAATGGGGATCAATTCTATGATTAGACAGCTGCTGAAGCTGGCGATCACCGCCGCGGTTGGCGGGCTGCTTTCCTCAACCCCAACGCTCGCGCAGATACTTCCTCCGGCGCAGAGGGCTGCGCACGTCGAGATCATGCAAGGGCCGACACTCGAATCGGCTGTCGACGATCTCGCCATTATCAGGTGGACTAGCACCAACCCCGGTGGGTCGGACGAGCATTTCGGCGTGGTCCACTACGGGACGGATCCCAAGGAGCTGAGCCAGATGGCGAAATCTCACATCAGGCTCAACCGCGGTCATCCTGAGACGATTTTCCGCGTGCGCATGCAAGGTCTGAAACCGCAGACGACCTATTACTATGTCGTGACCTCGATAGCGAGCAACGATGAGAGCGACGGGGTCGAGAGCCCGGTCAAGGAATTTACGACCCCCGCTGCTGGCGAGCGCATCGTGGCTTACCCTCCAGAAGCTGTTTCGCAGCCGAGTCCACGTTGACGACGGAAGCCTCTATAAGCCAGCACTTCTTTTTACCGGACGTGACAATGCGATAGACTTGGCCCCGTCAATCTGACGTCGGGGCATGACGAATGGTTGGTTGCGTCGTCGGATCGGCGCCGCTACCGCGGGGCGCCTTTGCCATGCTCTCCACGTTGACAACGAGGTTGCGAGCTCATCGCTCGGCACCATTCGCTTCTTTCCGGACGGCTGCTCGACCGGCGGCGGGGTGGCGATCCTGTGGAGTCCGATTTCTATGACGTGCTCGTTCATTGGCAGACATTCGGTGTCTTGATCCATGAGCGAAATGCGACAGCGCGCTGACGACACGACGGCGGGGTTTACGCTCGTCGAGACGCTCGTGGCGTTCGCCATCGCTGTTGTGCTGCTCGGGGCGATCTACGACATATACTCGACGGGCATTCGCGCGGCGACGGTCGCGACTCGATACGGCAACGCCGTGTCAATGGCGCAATCGACTCTCGAAAGCCTGACGAACGTCCCGCTGTCACCGGGCGACACGGCCGACCGGATCGGCATCTTCGAGCGCGAGACAACGGTCCGTGCGCGCCCGGACCTTGTGCCAGAGGGCAGCCAACTCGCTCTCATGCCATACGAGATCATGGTTCGGGTCGCCTGGCGCGAGGGGCTCCGGCGACGTGCCGTCTCGCTGTCGACGGTTCGCCTCTCGCCGTCCTAGGTCAAATCGATGCGTCCCACTGAACGCGGCTTCACACTAATTGAACTGCTGATTACGATCGTGATCCTTGCCTTGACGACCCTGATGCTGGTCGAGGGCGTCCGAATGGTAGCGCGCCACGTCGGAGGGCGGGAGGCCGGCCTCGACCGCGCTTCGACGATCATTGCCGTCGAGGGTTTTCTTCGGGCTGAGTTGGCCGATGCGCGGCCGTTCCCGACGAAGGCTACCCTCTCGTTTGAGGGCCGATCGAACGGTGTCGCTTTTGTCTCGGTGGCGCCGGCAAGCGTCGCGGCCGGCGGTTTGATGAACTTGTCGCTCGAGATTGTGCAGGTGGCGAAGGCCGGTGCAGCATTGCGGTTGAACTGGCGTCCGTACCAAGGTGCCGCCGTTGTCAGCGAGAGCAGCGGGTCGGGGAGGCTCTTGCTCGATAACCTACGCGACGTGCGCTTCGCCTATTTCGGGGCGGCGCAGTCCAACGGTCGTCCGCAATGGCAGGATACGTGGATTGGGATGACCTCCCTGCCGATGCTCATCCGCCTCCGAATGACCCTGGCCAACGGCGAAGTGCTGCCCGATCTCGTGGTCGCGCTCCGACTCTATCCGGGCCCGGGAGACATGCGAAATGCGCGGCGCCGTTTCTAGCACGGCGACGAGGAGGTAGTGCGGACCTCGGTATATCTATCAAAAAAAGAAAGAGCCTCCGTCGCGGAGGCTCTTCAGGGTCCTTTTTAGTTGGTGCCTGCACCGATCGACAGAGCTATATCGACCTCCTCATTGCCGCAGGTCGGGTGACCGAAGCCGCTCTTGCTCTTGAAGTCGTCGTCCTTCTGAGACCCGTCATAAATGATGCCGTCATTGTGACGCGGACTCACGCCATTTGGAATTGTGAAACCGAGCGCCTGACGCACTCGCCAAGCGACATTGTGATCCGCGCAAGACGTGTCACCACTCACACCGAGACCTCCGATGATAGTGCCGCCCTGGTAAAGTCCGAGGCCACCTCCGAAAACGTTGATCCCGCCAATCCGCTTGCCGACCATCGGGTCGTTTTTCGTGCCATATTCGTTTGCGCTGCCGCCATAGGAGACGGTGGTGTCTATGGGGTTGCTCAACTGCAACCCAAAGAGGCTTCCTCCCGGCTGTGTTGCCGCATAGAGATTGGCTGAGGATAAGGCGAGGCCGTCGAGGCTGAAGGCGTTCCCGGTGTTGGCCTTCTGTGCCGCGATGACGCGGCTGCCCGGCCATTGGTCACCACGATTGCTACCGCTAAAGGTGACGGCGCAGACGAAACCATCACGATCGACGACCGCAGCCCACATGTTATTGTCCAACCCGCCATTCGATGGTCCGCCCGAAGCCCGAACGTTCTTCTTGAGGGCCGTCTGAAGGGCGTCGCTTTGGGGAAGCCCAGCACAGCTCTGGGCAAGGGTGGGCGCCCCGATGAAGAGCAGACTACCCGCCAATAATGCACAGCATGTCAGGCGCATATCGGTTCTCCTATACGGATTCAATTCATAGCTTCACCGCACTTGGAACACCAACGTGGCTCGAACGTTGGCGCGCTAACGATGTTCCACGACTGCCTTCATTTACTATCTTCATGTCATCCTTCCGCCGACCGGGCGACAACGCGTTCCTCGGCAAGACCTTGTGGGACCTGTTCAAGCTGCCGCAAAGGCCGTCAACGAGGACGAGGGCGCTGACTGGTCAGGGCCGCGCAGGGCAGCAAGCGTTTCCATGGCGAGGGAGAAGGCTGGCCAAGGCAAAGGCTCCAACCGTCGCAGGGTGTGACACATCAGATCGGGGCCATGTGGCGA
>JAQGID010000387.1 GCA_028291405.1 Rhodospirillales bacterium
AGGAACGGGCCGCGTTCGCCGACGACGCGATAGCAAAGCGCGACGCCGCGCAGCGTGGTGATCGGCATGAAGAACCTCCCTGGGGCGAACTGTTATTGATTGGAATGTGCGCAGGACCAATGCGCGAAGCATAGACCGACGCCGGCGACGGCGCGCGACCATGTGCCGGAACATACTCCTGCCAGTCGAGGCGCAAGTCGATGGCGGTGTCGAGGCCTCCGTCAGGATTCGTTCGTCGACATCGGCTGCGGCGATGCGCCACTATGGCGGATCTTGCGGCGACGGGCGGCGAGCTGGTTCAAGGCTTCGATGGCGATCGAGAAGCCGATCGCGGCGTAGATGTATCCCTTCGGCACGTGGAATCCGGCGCCATCGGCGATCAGCGTCGTGCCGATCAGCAGCAGGAAGCTGAGTGCCAGCATCTTGACCGTCGGGTGGCGGTTGACGAAGGCGGCAAGCGGCGCCGATGCCGCCAGCATGATCACCACGGCGACGACGACCGCCGCCGCCATCACCCAGAACTCGTTGGCCATGCCGACGGCGGTCACGACGCTGTCGATGGAGAACACGATGTCGAGCACGACGATCTGCAGCACGACGCTGGCGAAGCTCGGCGCCCCTCCGCCCGTCGCCGCGTGCGACTCTTCGCCCTCGAGCCGCTCGTGAATCTCGCTCGTCCCCTTGTAGAGCAGGAACACTCCGCCGGCGATCAGGAGGATGTCGCGCCACGACACTGCATGGCCGAGTACCTCGAACAGCGGCCGCGTCAGCCCGATGATCCAGGCGATCGAGGCGAGCAGCGCGAGGCGGGTGATCAGGGCGAGCGCCAGCCCGAGCTTGCGCGCCCGGTCCTGGCGCTCCGCCGGCAGCCTTGCGGCCAGGATCGCGATGAACACCAGATTGTCGATGCCCAGCACGATCTCCAGCGCCGTCAGCGTCAGAAGACTGGCCCAGATCTGCGGATCGCTCAGCCACGCCATCATTTGCCGGCGAGCTGGTCGCGGGCGAGGACGGCGGCGCGGCCGAGCTCGGCGCGAATCTCCGCCGCGGAGATTTCGATGCCCTTGGCGACGAGATCGCCGCGCACCTTCTCGACGACGTCATCGTCGCCCGGCGCCTCGAAATCCGCGGCGACGACGGTCTTGGCATAGTCTTCCGCCGCCGCGCCGGCGGCGATGCCGAGCCGCTCCGCGGCCCACAGGCCGAGCAGCCGGTTGCGTCGCGCGGTGACCCGGAACGACAGATCCTGATCCCGCGCGAAATCGGCTTCGAACCCTCGCTTGCGCTCGTCGAAATTCGTCATGATCCTGGTTCCCTTCTTGATTGGCGGTTACGAGCGGCGCTGGCCGGTGAGCTGCAGCAGCATCACGAACAGGTTGACGAAGTCGAGATAGAGCGCCAGCGCGCCCATCAGCGCCTTCTTGGTCAGCACGTCGCCGGGATCGCTCGCGAGATACACCTCCTTGATGCGCTGCGTGTCGTAGGCGGTGAGGCCGGTGAAGATCAGGACGCCGGCGACCGAGATCGCGAATTGCAGCGCCGACGAGGCGACGAACATGTTGACGAGCCCAGCCAGCACGATGCCGATCAGCCCCATGAACAGGAACGAGCCGAATTGCGACAGGTCGCGCTTCGTCGTGTAGCCGTAGAGGCTCATCGCGGCGAAGGTCCCGGCGGTGATGAAGAAGACGCGTGCGACGCTGGCGCCGGTGTAGACCAGGAAGATGCCGGCGAGCGACAGCCCCATCAGCGCGGCATAGCCCCAGAACGTCGCCTGCGCCGTGCCCGCGCTCATCTTCTCGATGCGGAAGCTGAGGAACAGCACCGCCGCGAGCGGCGCCAGCATGATGACCCAGATCAGCGGCGTGCCGGCGATCTGCTGGTAAAATCCCGTCGCGACCGCGCCATAGGCGACCAGCCCGGTGAGGGCGAGGCCGGCGGCCATGAAATTGTAGACGCGCAGCATGTACTGACGCAGGCCGATGTCGATGTCGACGCCGGTGGTGCCGTAGGCCGGCTGCGAGCGAGGCTGTTGAGTGCCTGGGAACTGGTACGCCATGGTTTTCTCCTTGATAACGATACGATGAGGTGAAGGCTTCGAGGCGGCGCCGGCGATCACCGGCCGGCTTCGCCCAGCCAGCGCGGACGGCGCTGCGCGATCCAATCGAGCAGGCGATCGCGCGCCCGCCGCACCGGCGGAAGATCCTCGGCCAGCAGCACCAAGCCGAGGGGGAACATCCACAGGCCGAAAATCGGCAGGATGCTGAGAAAGCCGCCGCCGATCAGCAGCAGGCCCGCCGGGATCCGCACGAGCCGCGACGACGGCCGCCGCAACCAGCGGACCGACGGTCGCAGCCACGACGGCAGTCGGTCGATCAGAAATTCGATCCGCCGCTCGTGCCGATGCGTGACGGAATCGACGACCATCGGCAAGCCGGTCGCAGACGGGGCGTTGCGGTGCATTGTTGGGCTCCGGTCGATGGCGGGGATCACGAGGGGCTAACCGCGGTCCGTATCAGCGCGAGCACGTCTCGCTCGCGCGCGTGGATATGGCGGTCCGCCGCGGCGACGCGCTCGGCGGCGGCGATGATGAGATTGGCCGGCAGGCGGCCGGCGAGCCGCCGCAGCGCAGCGATCGCGACCTCGCGGCCGTTCTCGTCGACATGGCGCAGCCGGCGGTCGAAGACGTCGAGGATATCGCGGCGGGTGAATACCGACAGGAAGTCGTTGCGGTCGAGGAAGTCGAGCAGTTCGCCGCGCTCGACCGGCGTGACATGCCCGTCGCTGCGCGCGACCAGCGCCGCGGCGGTGACGACGGCTTCCAGCAACTCGTCCTCGCGGTCGTCGGCATAGGCGGCCGCGATCTCGGTCCGCGTCATGCCCCAGCGGTCACGGGTGGTTCGATTCGGCATAAATGCTCCTCTTTGATGCACCGTGATGCACCGGAGGAGCCTGGTCGGTCGATGTCGGGAGCTTTGTCTCGGTGTCGGGCCCACGACGTCGACCGTCCGAGCGCCACGCGGCGCGGGGAACGGCGATCCGACATCGCGGGGTTGGCCGACACGATGTCGGCGTCCTCGCCAGAGGGGCCCGGATCAATTCTTGGACATGAAGAATGGTCACTGCGAGCGGATCTTTCAAGTCCGGATTTTCCCCATCCCATCCATCACCGCCATCCCGAGGAGCGAAGCGACGCGGCGCCTCCACTAGGATGAGTTGCAATCCGGTATCGAAACGCGGCGCGCGCCGCGATATCGTCGTTCGCGACGGCGCACGCTAATCCACCGTGACCTGGCAGCGCGTCGCACGATATAGTTGCGGGAACAACGATCGGGAGGAGCGCGTGACGCAGCGGGAGAGGGCGGATTATCCAGACGACGTCGAGCCCGAATCCGGTTTCCGCCTGCCGCTTCCCGCGCGCGAGTCGCTCGACGAATCCGGGCAGCGCAGCTATGACCGCCTCGTCGATCCTATGGGCGGCACGATCAAGGGGCTGCGCGGGCCCGGCGGCATTCAGCTCTACAGCCCCCGGGTCGCGGAGCTCGGCCATCCCCTGAACCAATACCTGCGCTTCGGATCCGCTCTCGGCGGCCGGGTGCGCGAGCTCGCGATCCTGACGACGGCGCGCGAATGCGACAGCCAGTTCGAATGGGCAGCGCACGAAAGCGAGGCGCTGCGCGAGGGCGTGCCGCAGGCGATCATCGAGATCGTCAGGCACCGCGGCAGCACCGCCGGGCTCGACGAAGCCGACGCGATCGTCATCGACCTCGGCCGCGCCGCGCTGCGCGACCACAAGGTGGATTCGGCGACCTTCGCGCGCGCCCTGAAGCGGTTCGGCGCCAAGGGTCTCGTCGACCTCGTGGCGCTGATGGGCAACTACGCCGCGACCGCGGCGCTCCTGACGACATTCGACATGCAGCTGCCGCCGGGGCAGCCGCCGCTTCTGCCGATCGATTGAGGAATCAACATGTTCACGGAAAGCATCGATCTCGACAAGTTTCGCCTGCGCAAATTCGCCCGCCGCCTGATCGAGATCGGCGAGGTCGACATCCACGACGAGCCGGTCGCGATGGCCGACCTCAGCGCGATCATCGAGGCGACGCCCAAGGCGACTCTGTTCAAGAGGGCGGGGCCGCAGCAATACGAGATGATCGCCGCCGTCGCGGGCGGCCGTCGCCGCATCGCCGCCGCCTTCGGCGTCAACGAGCGCGAGATCGCCGACGAGTACACGCGCCGCATGAGCAAGCCGAAGCAGATGGTCGAGATCCCCTCGGGTGAGGCGCCGGTGCATGAGGTCGTCAAGACCGGCAAGGACATCGATCTGACGACGCTGCCCTTCCATCTGCAGCATCAACTGGACGGCGCGCCCTACATCTCCTCGGCGATCGATTACAGCGTCGACCCCGTCACCGGCAAGCGCAACGTCGGCTGTCGCCGCCTCATGCTGCGCGACCGCACGACGATGCGCTCCAACTTGTCGCAGCCCTCGGATCTCAAGGGGATCTATGTCGCCGCGGTCGCGCGCGGCGAGCGCCTGCCGGTGAGTTTCGCCGTCGGCTCGCATCCGATCGACTTCCTCGCCGCGGCGCATCGCTTCGCCGGCGACGAGTTCGGCCTGATCGGGACGTTGCGCGGCGAGAATATCCCGATGGTGCGCGGCATCACCAACGGCGTCCCGGCCCCGGCCGATGCCGAGATGATCATCGAGGGCTATTTCGACGAGCTCGGCTATCGCGAGAAGGAGGGGCCCTACGGCGAGTTCTGGGGCTTCTACGGTCCGGTCCACGACGACCCGGTGTTCCACGTCACCGCGATCACGATGCGCAAGGACGTGCTGTTCCAGACGGTGGTGCATGGCGGCCGCCAGATCGCCCGGATGGATTCGACGAACCTCAGCTGCATCACGGTCGAGGCGGCGCTTTGGAAGGCACTGCGCGCGGCGGGCATCGAGCCGGCCGCGGTCTATGCCGTGCCCTCGGCCGCCTCGCGCACCATGGCGCGCATCGCCTTGAAGCGCGGCGGCCAGAACGGCATGGCGCGCGTCGCGATCGCCGCGGCCTTCTCGGTCGTCTCGGTGCGCCACGTCACGATCGTCGACGACGACATCGATCCGACCAATGCCGAGGAGGTCGATTGGGCAATGTCGGCGCGCTATCGGCCGGATCGCGACACCGTCCAGGCGAGCGGCTTCCCGGCCTTCTACATGGATCCGACGGCGGACGACGAACGGCTGGTCTCGAAAATCGGCTTCGACGCGACGGCGCCCTTCGGCCAGAAGGACATCCTCGTCAACCGCCGGCCGTTGCCGCCGCGGATGAACCCGGCGCCGCGCTTTCAGACGGTGCGCCAGGCGCTCGAGGCAGGGCCGCTGTATTTCATGCAGATCATGGAGGCGCTGGGCAGCGACGACGGCCGCGAGATCGCGATGGAGCTCGACCGGCTGCGCGAGCAGGGCGGCCTCAGTCGCCTCGACGACGGTCGCTGGCAGCTCGGCGCTTCCGCTCCGGGTGGCGCGCATTGACGACTGACATGACGCGCTTCCTGCGAAGCCGATGGCATCGCCGCATCGCATTGTCCTCCCCCCTTGAGGGGGAGGATGGCCGAGGCCGCAGGCCTCGGTCAGGTGGGGGGTCAAGCGCGGAGCGCGTCAACAGACTCGGCCATCGGGAGCGTAGCCGGCATCACCCTCCACCCGTCGACGCTGCCGCGTCGCCGACCTCCCCCTCAAGGGGGGAGGATAAGGCGAGCGCGACGACGCGTGGCCGGCGATGGAGCGGGGCTCTCGCCCTTGTGCTCTTTGCCGCCGCAGCCCGCGCCGCGACACCCGGCGTAACCGAAGCCGAGATCCGCATCGGCCAGACCAATCCCTACAGCGGCCCGAATTCCGCTTATGGCGCTAACGGTCTCGCCGATGCCGCCTATTTCGCGATGATCAACGACCGCGGCGGGGTGAACGGTCGCAAGATCGTGCTGCAGTCGCTCGACGACGGCTACAGCCCGCCGCGCGCCCTCGAGC
>JAQGID010000393.1 GCA_028291405.1 Rhodospirillales bacterium
TCCGGAGCGATGGTCATCTCGTTCCCTCGCGGTTGACGCGAGGAGATTAGCAGCCCCTGCCCGGCCTTACGACAGGCCGATGATGACCACGGCGAGGCTGAGCACGACGACGACCGGCACCATCGAGCGCTCCAGCCAATCCCAGCTCTGCCAGTCGTGAATCAAGTCCTTCATGACGATCACCTTCGCTGTTCCAGTAGCGGCAGGAATAGACCGGAGTTTCGTCAGCAATCGGACCCTGCGGTGTCGGACTCGCGGTATCACTGTGTCGATATCGTGGCGGGGTCCCGCAACCGCGACGCGCCGGCCGTGCTTGAAACTGGCAAATCGATCCTCTAGCGTGGCCGGGAAATCCTGGGACGCATCGGACGATTGATGAAAGCAGCGCTGTTCTCCTCCGCTCGGTACACCGGGCCGGCTCCCGGCGGCTGGCCGGTGCCCGCCACCGATTATTCCAACGAGATCGCGCAGCAGACGATGCAACGGGCGCTCGACCAGTTCCGCCTCGCCGACGAGGTCGGGTTCGACTGGGTCACCGTCGCCGAGCATCATTTCGCGCCCTTCTCGCTGACGCCGAACCCGATGGTCATGGCCGGCGCGCTGACCCAGGTCGTGCGCCGCGCCAAGATCGCGCTGCTCGGCGCGACGGTACCGATCCTCAACCCGATCCGTGTCGCCGAGGAATTCGCGATGCTGGATGCGATGACCGGCGGCCGGGTGGTCGCGGGCATGCTGCGCGGCACGCCGAACGAATACGTTACCTACAACGTCAACCCGGCGGAATCGCGCGAGCGCTTCGAGGAGGCGCTGCGCCTCATCCAGATGGCCTGGACCGAGAAGCAGCCGTTCGGCTGGCAGGGCCGCCACTACCAGTACCGCGCGATCTCGATCTGGCCGCGGCCGGTACAGAAGCCGCACCCGCCGATCTACATGTCGGGGTCGAGCCCGGAATCGGGCGAGTTCGCGGCGAAGAACCGCATCGGCCTCGGCTTCGCGGTGACGAGTCTGCCGCTCGCCGTCAAGGCGGCGAAACACTACCGCGAGCAGGCCGCGATCGCCGGCTGGACGCCGACGCCGGACGAGTTCATCTACCGCTGCACCTTCCATTGCGCCGAGACCGACGAGCAGGCCTGGGAGGACGTCACCGCCAACGCGCCGAAAGGACCGCGCGTCGGCCATACGATGTCGAACCAGGCACTCGAGCAGGCCATCGCCGGCACCGGCTATTACGGCCGCGACATCGACAACCAGCGCGAGCGGCTGATGCCTGGCGATCTGCAGGAGCGCATCGATACCGCCCAGATGCTGCTCGGCAGCCCCGAGACGATCCTCAAGCAGGTGAAGAAGATCCGCGACGAGCTCGGCGCCGGGATCATCGATTTCACCCTCGGGCTGCAGCTCGGCGCCAAGACGATGAAGTCCATCGAGCTGCTCGGCACCAAGGTCGTGCCGCGGATGCACGAGCTCTAAAGACGACGCCCCATACTCCAGATCGAAGCGAAGCGAGGCCAAGTTGGTAGCGGTGACACAGAGCGCACAGGAACAGACGGCCGAGCCCGGCGCCGCCTTCGTCGAGCGGACCGTCGAGGCCGACGGCTGCCGCATCCGCTATTGCGAGGCCGGACAAGGCGACGTGCTGCTGGCCTTCCACGGCGGCGGCGGCGTTCGTTTGACCGGCGCCCATGACCTTCTCGCCGAGCGCTATCGCGTCCTTGCCTTCGAGGTGCCGGGCTTCGGCGATTCCCCGATCAACGAGCGGCTGACCTCGCAGCGCGACGTCGCGGCGCTGATGCACAAGGCCCTCGCCTCGCTCGGCATCGCGCGCTACGGCGTCATGGCGCATGCCTTCACCTCGAAGCTCGGCCTCTGGCTGGCGATCGACCAACCCGACGCCGTCGAGGCGCTGGTGCTGGTCGCGCCCTCGGCGATCAAGCTCGACACGCCACGCCCGAAGGCGACGACCGAGGCCGAGAAGCTGGCGCTGCTGCACGCCCATCCCGAGCGGCTGAAGCACCCGCCGCCGCCCTCGCCGGAGGTCGACGCCAAGCAGCGCGCCACCGTCGAGCGGCTGAACGGGCCGACGCGCGAGCCGGAGCTGGAAGCGGCGATGGCCGGGCTCAAGCTGCCGGTGATGGCGGCATTCGGCACGCGGGACCGCCTCAACCCGCCCGAGATCGCGCATCTCTACAAGGAGATCCTGCCGTCCTGCCATCTCATGATGGTCTACGACGCGGCGCACGCGGTCGACGTCGACCGGCCCGAGGCGCTGGCTGCCGTGGTCACCGATTTCCTGACGCTGCGCGACCGCTTCCTCGTGAATTACGAAAGCTCCGTCATCCACCCCTGACCGGTCAGTCGCCGCGGCGGAAGATCAGCGATAGATTGTTCGCCGGCATCTCGATGATCGCCGGGGCGCCGAAGCCGGCCTCTGCGGCGGCTTCGGCGACCGCCTCGACGCCGCGGATGCCCCATTGCGGGTCGCGGGAGCGCAGATTCTCATTGAAATCCGCGTTGCTCTGCGCCGTATGGCGCCCGCCGCGCTTGTAGGGCCCGTAGAGATAGAAGAGACCGCCCGGCGGCAGCAGGCGCGCCGCCCCGGCGACGAGGCCGAGCGTCGCCGCCCAGGGCGAGATATGCACCATGTTGATGCAAAGCACCGCATCGGCGGAGGCGATCGGCCAATAAGGCGCCGCCGCGTCGAGCGCGATCGCCGGCAGGACGTTGATGACGCCGGATGCGGCGACCCAGGCGTCGATGCTGGCGCGCCCGCCCGGCTCCGGATCGCTCGGGCGGAAGATCAGCGCCGGCAGGGCCGCCGCGAAATGGACGACGTGCTCTCCCGAGCCGCTGGCGATTTCCAGCACCGTGCCGCGCGTCGGCAGCTCGTGCCGCAGCACGTCGAGGATCGGCTCGCGGTTGCGCGCCGTCGCCGGCGCGGTGCGGCGCAGGTCGGTGGTCATGGCTCTGGCACTCCGAAGGCTGGCGTCGACGTTCCTCGGCTCGCGGCATCGAACGAGCCGCGACTCGAAATGTACGATGACGGCACCGCCGGGCACAGCTTGAACTGAGTGTTGACTTCGGCAACACTCAGTTCGTCGAGCTTGGCGGCAGGAGGCTTGCGGTGACGACGGTCGACGAAGTGCGGCGCTTCAACCGGTTCTACACACGTCAGATCGGACTGCTCGACGAGCATCTGTCGAACAGCCCGTTCTCGCTGCCGGAAGCGCGGGTCTTGTACGAACTGGCCTCTGGCAAGGCCGAGACGGCCGCGCAGATCTCGCGGTCCCTTAGCATGGACAAAGGCTATCTCAGCCGCATTCTCTCGCGCTTCCGGGCGCGCGGTCTCGTCACGAGCCGCGTCAGCCCCGACCATGCGAAGCACCGCCTGCTGTCGCTGACACAGGCCGGACGCAAGGCATTCGCGGCTCTCGAGCGCGGCACGGTCGACCAGATGGAGGCGCTGCTCTCGCCGCTCGATCCCGCCGCGACGGAGCGCCTGGCTCGGGCGATGCAGGGCATCGAAGCCATCCTGAGCGGCGCGCAGGCGCCGCGCTCCGAGGCATTTACCCTGCGCGCGCCGAAAGTCGGCGACCTCGGGTGGGTCATCCATCGCCAATCGGTGCTCTATGCCGAAGAATACGGCTGGGACCGGACCTATGAAGGGCTGGCTTCCAGCATCCTGGGAGAGTTCGTCGCCCGTTTCGACCCCGCCAAGGAGCACGCCTGGATCGCAGAACGCGACGGCAAGATCGCGGGGTCGATTTTCCTGGTGAAGAGCGACGATCCATCCACGGCACAGCTGCGCCTCCTCTATGTCGAGCCGAGTGCACGCGGGCTCGGCATCGGCGCGGCGCTGGTCGCCGCCTGCATCGATCGGGCCCGCGCGAACGGCTGCCGCACCCTGATGCTATGGACCAACGACGTCCTCGTCGCGGCGCGGCGGCTTTACGAGGCGGCAGGGTTCCGCCTGATCGCCGAGGAGCGACATCGATCGTTCGGCCACGATCTCGTCGGGCAGACCTGGACGCTTGAGCTGTAGCGCGTGAGCGCCGGCCGGCAATGCCGGAATAGAATGCGTTGTCGCGGTGATAGCGGACGGCTTATGCTTTCTCAGATCCGGTATTCGTCGGAGACCCGCGTTTAAAAGCGCCGAAAACACTTGAAAAGGGAGATACGATGTCGACCGACCTCAAGTATCTGGCATTGACGGCAATGCTGACCGCCGCGCTGTGGATTCCATATGTCGTCGCGCAGGTGACGACCAACGGCTTCCTGACGCCGCCCAACTACGTCGATCCAACGCCCCGGCCGCTGCCGCTCTGGGGCAAGCGCGCCGACCGGACCTATATCAACGCCGTCGAGGTCTTCGCGCCCTTCGCGGCGCTGGTGATCGTCGCGCACCTCGCCGGAAAAGCCGATGCAATGACCGCGTTCTGGGCGATGAGCTTCTTCTGGCTGCGGCTCCTGCATGCGATCGTCTACCTGCTCGGCGTTCCCTATGTCCGGACCCTGCTCTTCGTGCTCGGTTTCGTTTGCGTCGTCGGGATCTTCTGGGAGGTGGTTAGGTAGTCTGAACGATGGAAGCGCGGCGCGCGGCCGTCTCTCCGGCCGCATCCCGAATCTCCGCGTCGCTGCGCTCCTCGCGATTAGGGCAACGCCGAGCTTGCGTCGCAGAACTTGGCCAACTACAGGTGGGCGAAGACGACGCAGTGAAAGGTTCGGCATGCCGAGACTCGACGTGATTGCCGCCAGTCACCGCGTCTTCGATACGTTGCTCGATGTACGGTTCCTGTGGCGGGCCACGGGTACCTGGCTGATACTGGAGACGATCGTCGGGTGGTCGACGCTTGCGCTCGGACGATCGGGTTTCAGCGGCGGCGCCAGTGTCGTCATTGCACTTTCCGCCTATGTCGTCCAGGCCGTCGGTCTCACCGCTTGCGCGGTGAATGTTCACCGCTTCGTCCTTCTCGCGGAACAGCCGACGCCGCTCCGCGCCGGATGGATCGAGTGGAGATATCTACGGCGCGGCCTTTGGGTCAGCTTGCCAACCATCTTTCTTCTCGCCGCCGCGACCATAATCGTGATTTTCCCGTTCCCGATTCTCTCCGACCTTCTCGGCAGCTGGAAACGCGCTATTGCCGAACCATTGTGGTCCTTTGCTCACATCCTGGCCTTGCTGGGCTACGAGGTAAGCATCGGGCTTCTCATTCTACCCTTCTTCTTGTCGCTGCCGGCTGTGGCAATTGGCAATGTCGGATTTACCATGACCGATGGGATTGAGGCGATCTCGGGCAATTTCCTTCGTCTGCTGACCCTGTTCCTGATCGCGGTCGCGTTTCCTACGACCATCGTGGAGTTCGTCACCGGCGGCGTCGAGAGCGGCCTCCCCATTTCCGCAGCCCAGCCGAGCTTTATGGAGAGCGCAATCCTGGTCCCGCTCGAAACAGCGCGACAGATTTCGTTCACCGTCATATGGGCAGCAATGCTGTCTTACGCCCATGCTGGCTTCATCGGGCGCGACGAAGAATTCGCGAGCAGAGCCATTCAATAGATTGCGACGACAGATTTTGAAGCGATTAGTGACACACACCGAGGGAATTGCCACTGTATTTATAGTCCTCGCGCTTGCGTCGAGCCAAAGTTGCGGCTTCTCTTGCTCGTGTCGATGGCCCACCAACACGACGTTTGGCGTTCAACCAACCACCGCGGCTTCGATACCCCGACGCGGAAGCTTTCGCCTCTCTGGGGCAGCTTAGCCTCACCCGGATTGACAAGCGCGGCGCTCGATCTCTAAGTTTTTCCGGCGACTCTGACGCGTCCTCGCGGAAAGGCATCCCCTTGAAAATACGATCCACAGCCGGCTTCGGCAGCGTGACATCGCTGCTCCGGCTGGGCGTCGTCCTCGCCGTTGCGCTCACCGTCGCGCTCTGGGCCGGCGCCGCGCAGGCGCAAAGGGTCAAGCTCGTGCTGTCGGTGGCGCCGACGATGCTGTCGGCGCCGCATTTCGTCGCCAAGGACAAGGGATATTACGACGCCGCCGGGCTCGACGTCAGCATCGACACGACGTTGTCGAACATGTCGGACACCTTGCCGCTGCTGGCGACCGGCGATTATTCGCTGGTCGCGACCTCGGCGGGCGCCTCCGTCTTCAATGCGATGCAGCGCGGCGGGCTGATCCGTCTGCTGGCGACGCAGTCGGAGGTCCCGGCGACCGGCCATAGCCCGGTACAGATCATGGTCTCGGCCAAGGAGGTCGCCGCCGGCCTGACGTCGCTCGCCGGGCTCAAAGGGAAGAAGATCGGCATCATCGGCCGCGCCGGCTATTCGGAATACGACATCTTCGCCTCGCTGCGCGCCGTCGGGGTCGCGATGTCGGATGTCGAGCTCGTGCTGCTCGGCCGCAACGACATGGGCCCGGCGCTCGCCAACGGCTCGGTCGCAGCGGGCTGGGGCACCGAGCCGCTGCCGACGCTGTTCGAGCGCCAGGGTTTTTCCAAGAGCTTCCAGAGCGACGCGCTGAAGGGCCGCGGCTTCACTTATTTCTTCGCCAACGGCGATTTCGCGACGAAGAACCCCGAGGCCAGCGTCAAATTCCTCGCCGCCTTCCTCAAGGGGGCGCGCGAGATCGACGCCGGCGGCTGGAGCAATCCCGAGATCCTCGGCATCGTCGCGAAATACACCAAGATCGCGCCGGAGGTGCTGTCCTCCATTCCGATCCACGTCACCCCGGATTCGCTGGCGCCCGACCTCAAGCTGGCTACGGAGATGGAGGATTACTATCGCGGCCAGAACGTCCTCACCTATCAGGGCAAGATCGACTTCAACGCGTTCTATTCGCAGGCCATCGTCGATCAGGCGCTCGCCTTGGCTGGGCGGTAGATTGGATCGCGACAGGCACGGACCCCACGCATGATCGAGGTCGAGCATCTCTGGAAGGCGTTCTACGACGAGCGCCGCCGGACGACCGTCGTCGCGATCGAGAACGTCTCCTTCGAGATCGAGCGCGGCCAGTTCGTCTGCATCGTCGGGCCGTCCGGCTGCGGCAAGTCGACGCTGATCCGCATCCTCGCCGGGCTCGAGCAGGCGACCGCCGGGAGCATCGAGACGGGCGACCGCGACCCACGGCGGCCGCCGGCGATGGTGTTCCAGGAGGCCTCGCTCTTCCCCTGGCTCACGGTTGCCGACAATGTGGCATATCCCTTGCGGCTGCAGGGAGTCGGCAAGGCGGTGCGCGAGGAGCGCACGAAACCGCTGCTGGCGATGACCAATCTCGGCGGCTTCAGCCACGCCTATCCGCACCAGCTCTCCGGCGGCATGAAGCAGCGAGCCAGCGTCGCCCGCGCCCTCATCGACGACGCCAGCGACCTCCTGCTGATGGACGAGCCGTTCGGCGCGCTCGACGAGCAGACGCGGATCGGGCTGCAGCAGGAGCTGCTGCGCATCTGGGAGCAGTCGAAGAAGACGGTCATCTTCATCACGCACAGCGTCGAGGAGGCCCTGTCCCTCGCCGACCGCGTCCTCGTCATGTCGGCGCGGCCGGGCCAGATCGTCGCCGACATTGCGGTGCCGTTCCCGCGGCCGCGCGAGGTGCTGGCGCTGCGCCGCGAGCCGGCCTTCGGTGAGCTGACTTTCAAGGTCTGGCAGCTCCTCAAGCCCGACGATGCGGCAGCCGAGGAATTGGCCGCGCCGGTCCCGGCGACGGCGATGCCGCCGGCGCGCATCACCGTCCCGCCGCGCTCGGAAGCGAGCAGCGCCGGAGCACTCGACAAGGCGAGTCTCGCCGCGCTCGTCAAGCCGCCGGCGCGCGACAGGATCCTGCAGATCGCTGGCATGTTCAGCCCGCTGCTGGTGCTGCTGGTCTGGGAGGCGCTGACGCGCAGCGGCGCGCTCGACTTCCGTTTTTTTCCGGCACCCTCGGCAATCTTCGAGACCTTCTGGGAGCTGGTGACCTCGGGGACGCTGCTCACCGATACGCTGGCGACCGTGGCGCGCGTCGCGATCGGCTTTGCGATGGGTGCCATTCCGGCGCTGGCGCTGGGGCTCGCCCTCGGCCTCTGGCGCCTGCCGCGCCAGATCCTCAACCCGATCTTCTCGGCGCTCTATCCCGTGCCGAAGATCGCGATCTTCCCGCTGCTGCTGCTGCTGCTCGGGGTCGGCGAGATGTCGAAATACGTCATCATCGCGGTCGTCGCCTTCTTCCTCGTGTTCTTCAACACGCTGACGGGCGTGCTGCAGATTCCGAAGATCTACCTCGACGTCGCGAAGAATGCCGGCGCCTCCGAGCTGCAGCTGTTCCGCACCGTCGCCTGGCCGGCCGCCCTGCCCGGCATCTTCACCGGGCTGCGCCTGGCGATCGGCACCGCCTTCGTCGTCATCGCCGCCGTCGAGTTCGTCGGTGCCAAGAGCGGCCTCGGCTATGCCATCTGGTCGGCCTGGCAAACCTTCGCCGTCGAGAAGATGTACGTCGGCATCGTCGCGATCTCGGCGGTTGGCTATCTCTCGATCCTGCTGATCGATCTGGTCGAGCGGCTGACGATGCCCTGGGTCCGGCAATGATCTGACCCGGAATCGCAGGATCTCAGCGCGAAACATCGCCTAACCGGTAAAAATCATCACCGTTCAGGCGGTATTCTTCATCTCTACTTCATCATCCTGCGCCTAGCGTGCAGCGGCATTCATGATTGAAGATGAGAATAAGCCATGCGCATCCTCGACTGGATGAAAATCAGGTCCAAGCTGGCGATGCTGCTGGCGCTGTCGGTGTTGTCGCTGGTCGCGACGGTCATGCTCGCCGGCGCCTTCATCCACCAGCGCATGCTCGACGACCGCGTCGCCAAGCTGCGCGCCGTGCTCGAGACGACCGTCAGCCTCGCCCAATCCTACGAGGATCAGGTGAAGTCCGGCGAGATCAGCCACGATGAAGCCTTCACGCGCTTTCGTCGAGACGTGCGCGGCATGTGGTACGACGGCCGGCAGAACTACATCGTCGCCGCGACGACCGACGGCAGGATCTTCGCCAACCCGGCGAACCCGCCGAGCGAGGGGACGTTCGGCACCAAGGACAAGAACGGGCGGACGCGCATCGCCGATCAGATCGACGCGCTCGGCAATGCCGAGGAGGCGATGATGACCTTCCTCAACGTCAAGCCGGGCGGCAGCGAGCCGCTGCCGAAGCTTTCCCTGGTCCGGCGCTTTCGTCCGTGGAACGTGATGTTCTCGACCGGCGTCTGGACCGATGATCTCGAGGCCGACTATCGCGGTCTCCTGATGCGCTTCGGAATTTTCGGCGGCGCCATCGTCCTCGCCGCAGCCGGACTCGCCTATCTCGTCAATCGCAACATCGCCGGCTCGCTCGGCTCCCTGAAGCGACGGATGGAAGAGATCGCGCACGGCGACCTCGACATCGCCATCGCCGAGGCGTCGCGACGCGATGAGATCGGCGAGATGGCACGCATTCTCGAATCCTTCCGCGACGACGCCGTCGCAATGCGCAGCCTCCGCGCCGAGCAGGAACGCCTCAAGGATCAGTCAGAGCAGGACCGCAAGCAGGCGTTGCTGACGCTTGCCGAGACCTTCGAGAGCAAGGTCCGCGTCGTCGTCGACACCGTCTCGAACGCGGCTGGCGGGATGCAGGGCGCGGCGCGTTCGATGACCGAGGCCAGCAACGAGACGCGCGAGCACATCATCGCCGTCGACGCGAGCGCCGTGCAGGCGACCGACAACGTGCAGCAGGTCGCCGCCGCTGCCGAGGAGCTATCGGCGTCGATCGTCGAGATCGGCCGCCAGATTGCCCAGTCGGAGGGCGTCGCCAGGAAAGCCGCGGCGGAAAGCGAGCGGACGAACGGCACCGTCACCGGCCTCTCGGCCGCGGCGCAGAAGATCGGCGACGTCGTCGAGCTGATCAACGGCATCGCTTCACAGACCAACCTTCTCGCGCTCAACGCGACGATCGAGGCGGCGCGCGCCGGCGACGCCGGCAAGGGCTTCGCGGTCGTCGCGTCCGAGGTCAAGTCGCTCGCCAACCAGACGGCGCGCGCGACCGACGACATCCGCCAGCAGATCGCGGCGATCCAGGCGGAGACGAGCACCGCGGTCGAGGCGATCGGCACGATCGCGACGACGATCACCGAGATGAACCAGATCTCGTCCTATATCGCCACCGCGGTCACTCAGCAGACCGCCGCGACGCAGGAGATCGCGCGGAGCGTCCAGCAGGCGGCGAGCGGCACGCAGGAGGTGTCGCGCAGCGTCGCCGACGTCGGCAAGGCAATCGACAAGACCGGAGCGAACGCGACCTCGGTTCTCGGCGCCGCCGATTCCCTGGCGGTTCAGGCCGAGACGATGCGCCGCGAGGTCGACGATTTCCTCAAGACGGTCCGGGCGGCCTGATCGCTTTTCGTCATTCGGCGGCGCGCGGTCGCGCCGCAGCGAGCAGCTTCGTCGCGGCGCCCTCGATCACCGTGCCGGCGAAATAATCCTCGTTCATCGAGAGATGCAGCATCGCCGGATTGACGAAGCACAGGGCGCGGAAATCCGCCTCGCTGAGCAGCTTCGCCTCGACCAGGCTCCACGCCTCGGACAGGATGCTCGTCGCATCCATCACGTCCCAATGGCCGATGTCGGAGCCGAGCATCGCCTTGAGCGGCACGCCGAGCGGGTTGAGCCGGCGGTTGAAGGCGATCGACGTCATGCGGTCGTCGGCCTCGCAGCCGAAATAAAAGGGATCGACGAAGAGCTGCCGCAGATCGCGGACCTCGGTCATGGCGCAGGCGGCGAACTCGTCAAAGACCGCCGGGCGCTTGACGTTGTGCCCGGCATGCGGGTTCTCGCGGAAGCGCTCGGCCGTCAGCCGGGGACTGCCGTACTCGGCGTAGAGCCGGGCGACGATCTCGACGTCGAGCTTCGCGGGGTCGAGGTTCGCCTCCATCGCCGGGGCGTTGCGCTTTTCCCAATGCTCCACGATGTCGTTGAGGAGGTTGAGCGCCCAGCCGGCGCCGCCTTCGAGGAAAGCGAAGGTCAGGCCGGGAAAGCGGCGCGTGACGCCGCTGAAGACCAGCGAACGGGCGAAGAACTCGGCGCCGCAGGCGAAATCACCGAGATGGTTGAAAACGTAGTTCGTCGGCGAGGCACGATATCCCACGCCGCGCGACGAGGTATGGCAGACGGGTGCGACCTTGAGCTCGATGCACCGGCGCCAGAACGGGTCGAAGTCGTGCGGCGAATCCATGATGATCGAGCGCGTCGACTGGGTCGGCAGGTCGAGCGGGTCACCATCGCCGACCGGCCGCGGCGGGCCGCGCATCTCGGTGCCGATCATGATCGCCTTGTGGCCGAGCGTCGACACCGCGAACTCGAGCTCGGCCAACGCTTCGGCCGGCGTATAGGTCGGGATCACCGCGACCGGCCGCAGCCGGTCGCCGACCTCGGCGAACATCTCGGCGTAGAGCATGTTGAGGGCGCGGCAGCACGCCTGGCGCACGTCGTCCTCGGGCGCATAGCCGAGGCCGAGGCCGAGCGTCGTATAGCAATGCGCGAAGTCGATGCCGGTCGCGTCGAGGCGCGAGCGGAAATAACGCGGCAGCAGCGCCATCGCCCGGTCGCCGCTGTGCGGTCCCGACGGCAGGCCCCACCAGAAACCCTTGACCGTCGGGCCGCCGCCCCCGCCGCCCGGGCGCCGCTGCACCCTCTCGACCATCTCCGGCCCGGCGACGACCTTGAGGAAATCGAGGAAGGCAAAATTGCTCTCGACGACATGGGCGTCTGCGTCGATCACCGGGTGACCGACCCGGGCGCGCACGTCCGATCCCGGAAAATTGGCGAATCCAGACATCGACTCCTCCCGTCATGATGGTCGCGCCGGCGCTGCAACCGTCCGGCGTCGCTTCTCGCTGGGACCTGACGTTAGTGCGGATGACGCCCGACGGGCAAGCGACGAGGGGACCGATGCCTAGACTCGGGCGGCCCCCCTCCGGCCGAGGAATTCCGTGGCGTAGACGAGCAGCGCGACGCACGAAAAGGCGATGCCGATCCAGGTGACCAGCAGCCAGCCGCCGCGTGCATAGACGACGCCGACGATCGCCGAGCCCACCGCGCCGCCGGCGAACATCAGAGTCATGAAGAGGGCGTTGAGGCGCGAGCGCGCCGCGAAGCCGAGCGCGTAGATCGCCCGCTGCCCCAGCACGAGGTTGGTCATCACCCCGAGATCGAGAAGGATCGCGGCGGCGACGAGCGCCGCCAGCGAACCGGATGAGCCGAGACGGGCGAGAACGAAGGACAGCGCCGCGGCTGCGATGCCGACGCCGGTGGCAGGGCGCGTCCAGCCGCGATCGGCAATCCGTCCGGCGACCGGCGCGATCAGCGCGCCCGAGGCGCCGGCAAAGGCGAACAACGCGATGCCGCTCTGCGTCAGCCCGAAGCTCGGACTCGCGAGCTCGAGCGGGACGGCGGTCCAGAACAGGCTGAACGCCCCGAAAAGCGATGCCTGGTAGGCGACGCGGCGGCGCAGGACCGGCGCGTCGCGCAGCGTCGACCACAGCGACAGCAGCAATTGCCGATAGGTGCCGGCAGCGACCGGATAGCGTCGCGGCAGCAGCCGGGAGAGCACCACCGCGAGAACCGCCATCAGCACGGAGGAGACCGCGAAGATCGCCCGCCAGCCGAAGAAATCCGTCATCACGCTGGCCGCCGGCCGCGCCAGGAGGATGCCGGCGAGGAGGCCGCTCATGACGTTGCCGACGACTTGGCCGCGCAGCCGATCCGGCGCCAGATGGGCGGCGAGCGGCACGAGCATCTGAACGGCGACCGAGCTGACGCCGATGAGGACCGAGGCCGCCAGGAACATCGCCGCCGACGGCGAATTCGCGGCGATCATGAGGGTTGCCGCCGCGGCGACGAGCACGGTCGCGATCAGGCGGCGGTTCTCGATCAAGTCGCCGAGCGGAACGAGCAGGATCAGCCCGGCGCAGTAACCGATCTGGGTCAGGGTGACGACGAGACTCGCGGTCTCCGCGCCGAAGCCGAGCGCCGGGCCGATCAATCCGACCAGCGGCTGCGCGTAGTAGATATTCGCAGCGATCGCACCAGCCGCGCCGGCCAGCAGCAGCGTCAGCCAGTTCGAGATTCGGGGCTCCGGCGGCTCGGCAACGGCGAGAGCGATCGGCGCGGCATCGTCCGGCATTGGGGAACCAGTCAGGCAGCTGTGGGATAGACACCGGTTATAGTGGTGTCTGCCGCCGTGTCCACCTATATTCCCCCTGAAAAAAAATTCGCGTGGGAGGAAACGATGCCATTCAACTTCACGGCGGGACGCCCCTGCCTCGACCTCGTCCGCACCGTCAAGGCGCGGCGGCACGATGCTGTCGAGGGGCTCGTCGTCCCCGACGATCTCGCACGATGGATCGCGGGATCCGGCATCGCCGCCGGGTTGTCGATCGGCCCGCTCGATGCGAGATCCCTGCTCGCGGCTCGCGAGATGCGCGAGGCCATCTATGAGCTCGTCGTGGCGCGCCTGGAGAGCCGCATGCCGAATCCTGGCGCCGTCGGCATCGTCAACGAGCGCGCGGCATCGGCGCCGCCGCAGCCGCGCCTCGCCGCCCCCGCCTGCCGCAACGCCACCCTGCAGGCCGACGATCCGCTCGCCGCTGTCCTTTCGATGGTCGCGCGCGACGCGATCGATCTCGTGACCTCGCCGGCGATCGCGCGGGTGCGCGAGTGCGCCGACGCCGGCTGCACGGCGCTGTTCCTCGATCTGTCGCGGCCAGGCGCGCGGCGGTGGTGCGCCATGAACACCTGCGGCAACCAGGCAAAGCTTCGCACCTACCGAACGCGCCGCGCCGCCGCCGGAACGGAGCTCGAGCGCCGCAAAACGTGAGCCGACACGTTCGAGTGGCTGGCGCGGCGTGGGCAAGTAACGTAGGGTGCACGAAACGGATAGAGCTATTCGACGGACGGGCTTCAGCCCGCCGAAAACAAGCGAGGGAGGAGCGGAAATGCGCGGTAATGGGCGTCTCACAGCGCGTGTCTTGATCGCCGGGTTGCTGGCCGGCGCCAGCCTCATGCTCGCACCTGCCACCCACGCAGCCGATCCGATCAAGATCGGTTTCAGCATGGCCGAGACCGGCGGACTCGCGGTCAACGGCAAGGCGGCGCTGCTGAC
>JAQGID010000403.1 GCA_028291405.1 Rhodospirillales bacterium
GACGCGGCGGGACGTCGACGACGCCTACGAGATGCTCGCGGCTCGACAGGCGGAGCTGGGCCTGGTCCGCGTCCAGAAGCCGCGCCAGACCCATGTCGGCGGGCGCGACTACAGCTTTTATTTCGAAGACGAGAGCCACAATTGGTGGGAGATCGGCGAGCATCCCGACGAGGCCGAATTCATCGATCTCGTCGCCCACGGCGACTGGGACCAGCGCGAGGAGAGCAAGTGATGACCACGCAATCGACGCCGCTCCGCGGCGCGGTCTTCTCGCACGGCACGTCGGATTGCCGCGACGCCGAGAAGACCCAGCGCTTCCTGCAGGAGTTCCTCGGCATCCGCAGCGTCCGCAAGAGCAAGGGCACGCAATACTTCTGGCTCGGCGGACGCTGGTTCGTCGCCTGCCTCAAGACCGGCGATAACGTGCCGATCCGGCAGGGCGAGGGCTATCGCTTCGGGCTCCTGGTCGGCTCGGCCGAGGAGGTCGACCGGGCGCATGCGGCGGCCGTCGAGCAGCAGCAGCAATGGGAGATCCGTGAGGTCCGCCCGGTCGAGGTCGCAGGCGACACGCGGTCGTTTCATCTCCGCGATCTCGACGGAAACTGGTGGGAAATCTATCACCGACCGGGCCATCTGTACGACGACGCGTTCGAGCGCGCGAGGGTGGCGGCCGAGTGATCGGACAGGACAGCCGGCGCCCAAGCAGCGGTGCCGTCGCGGATCACTACAAACCGCGCAATTTGGTGTAAGGGTAGGACACGGCACTGCGACGCAACGCGGCGCCAACAGGGGAGGATATTGTGGTCGAACGCACGCGACGCGCTAAAAATTGCGCGTTCCAGCCCTATTTCGTGCGGCTTCTGGCCAACTCCAGTTCGGCTGCGCGCCAGCGCGATCGGACCTGAGCACTGATGGAGGTCTCGCTCGATCTGCTGCTCAATGCCGTGGTCTCCGGCGTCTTGCTCGGCGGCTTTTACGCGGCGGTCAGCGTTGGGATGGCGATCTCATTCGGCATGCTCGATATCGGCAACATCGCGCATCCCGCCTTCATCATTCTCGGCTCTTTCACGGCCTATATCCTCAACGAGAGATGCGGTGTCGACCCGATCGTTGCCGGGATCATCGTCCTTCCCTTCTTCTTCCTACTCGGCGCCGGCATCTATCAAGTCTATCACCTTGCCTTCGAGCGGCGCGGCGAGACGGCATTCATCGGCCTTGCCTTCTTCTTCGGCATCCTATTCATCGCCGAGGTCGGGCTGATCCTGGTCTTCGGTGTCGACTACCGCTTTGTCGACGCACCCTATATCGGCCCCAGCCTTCACCTCGGCTTCGTCGATCTGCCGCTGCGCATGCTGGTGCCGTGCCTCGTCTCGCTCGTTCTCATCGGGCTGCTCCAGCTCTTCATCTCGCGCACCTTCATCGGCCGCGCGATCCACGCGGTCTCGCAGGACGCCGGCGCGCTGCAGCTCATGGGGGTGCGGCCGAGCCGCGTCAAGCTGTACGCCTTCTCCCTCTCGATCGCGACGGCGGCGCTTGCTGGTTCCTGCCTCATCATCATCCAGCCGGTCGAGCCGTCGCTCGGCCGCGACTACATTGGGCGGGTCTTCGCCGTCGTCGTCATGGGTGGCATGGGCAGCCTCTCCGGGATGCTGATCGCGGCGATGGCGCTCGGCATCGTCGAGAGCATCACCGCGACCTTCTACGGGCCCTCCTGGTCGCCGGCGGTCGCCTTTGGCTTCCTCCTCCTGACGCTCGCATTCCGGCCGGCCGGCATCATGGGGCGCTGACGATGGGGACCAAGGCATTCTGGCTCGCGACGACGGCGGCGGTCCTCATCGTCTTCGCCGCCTCGCGGCTGGTGACGAACGATTACGTCTTCTTCGCCGGCTACGTCGTGCTGCAGTACGTCGTGCTCGCGACGGCCTGGAACATCCTCGGCGGCTATGCCGGCTACATCAATTTCGGCACCTCCGGCTTCGTCGGCATCGGCGCATACAGTACCGTCGTGCTGCACAAGCTCGTCGGCCCGCCCATCCCGGTCCTGATCCTCGTCGGTGGCATCGTCTCCGGCGCCATCGGCCTCGGCATGGGATATCTGACCTTGCGGCTGCGCGGCGTCTATTTCGGCATCGCGACGCTGGCGATGGCGATCGTCGTCCAGACCCTCGTGACGAACTGGGATTTCGTCGGCGGCTCGCGCGGCGTTTACATCATCCGGCCCGCCCATGTGCCGTTCATCGGCGGCTATATCCAATATCTCTTCCTGGTGATGCTCGTCCTCGCGGCGGTCGCGGTCGCGGCGGCGCGCACGATCGAGCGCTCGGTCTTCGGCTTCGGCCTCGCCGCGATCCGCGACGACGAGCAGGCGGCGGAGGTCTCGGGCGTGCCGACCTTGCGCCTCAAGCTGATCGCGATCTCCGTCAGCTGCGGCTTGATGGGCATGGCCGGCGCGCCGCTGCCCTATTACGTGACCTATCTCGATCCCGCCTCAGCCTTCAACCTGGGCTATACCGCGAACACCATCGCGATGCCGTTGATCGGCGGCACGGCGAGCTGGGTCGGGCCGGTGATCGGCGCGATCGGCCTCGCCACGATCCAGCAGGTTTCGACCGTGACGATCTCATCGGCGCTCAATCTCCTTATCGTCGGCGTCCTGCTGCTGATCTGCGTCGTCGTCGCGCCGAATGGCATCGTCGGCCTCGTCCGCGGCAAGCGTCGGAGGGCCGGCCGTGGCGGATGACCTGCTCTCGGTCGACAAGCTCGGCAAGCGCTTCGGTGGCTTCGTCGCGCTCGACGGGATCGATCTGACGGTTCGCGCCGGCGAGCGGCTCGGCCTGATCGGCCCGAATGGCTCGGGCAAGAGCACCCTCGTCAACTGCCTCTCCGGCACGCTGCGCAACGACAGCGGCACCGTTCGTTTCGACGGCAATCTGCTGAACGGCCTCGCCGCGCACCGCCGGACGCGGCTCGGTCTCGCGCGCAGCTTTCAGCTGCCGAAGCCGTTTCGCAGCCTGACCGTCGTCGAGAACCTGCGCGTGCCGCTATACTACTCCGTCAATGCGCGTCCGGGGGCACCGCATCTCGCCGAGGCGGCCGTCGGCGAGCGCTGCCGCGAGCTCCTGCGCCTCGTCGGCCTCGAAGCCAAGGCCGACCGGCAGCCGCAGGATCTGACGCAGATCGAGATGCGCAAGCTGGAGCTTGCCCGCGCCCTGGCGGCGGAGCCGAAGCTGCTGATCGCCGACGAGGCGATGGCGGGGCTCTCAAACTCCGAGGTCGACAACATCCTCGCCCTGCTGATGCGGCTCGGCGACCGCGGCATCGCCGTCATCCTCATCGAGCACATCATGCGCGCGGTGATCTCCTTCTCGCAGCGCCTCGTCGTGCTCGTCGCCGGCCGCAAGATCGCCGACGGCGATCCGCATGCGGTGGTCCGCGATCCCGAGGTGGTGAGGGCCTATCTTGGCGAGTAGCCTGACGATCAAGGGCCTCGATGCGGCCTACGGCTCGGTGCGGGTCCTCGAGGACATCGCGCTGGAGGTCCGCGCCGGTGAGACAGTTGCGCTGCTCGGGACCAACGGCAACGGCAAGTCGACGTTGATGAAATGCGTCATGGGGATGCTGCGGCCCGTCGCCGGCAGCATCGTCGCCGAGATCGACGGCACCAGGCACGAGCTGAACGGCCTCGCCACCGAGGAAATCGTCGAGCTCGGCGTCGCCCTCGTGCCCGAGGGCCGTCGCCTGTTCCCGAAGCTGACGGTCGAGGAGAACCTCTACCTCGGCGCCTATCGCCGGACGGCGCGGGCTCAGCTCAAGCGCAATCTCGCGCATTGCTTCGATGCCTTTCCGCGCCTCGCCGAGCGGCGCCGGCAGCTCGCAGGCGACATGAGTGGCGGCGAGCAGCAGATGCTGGCGCTCGGCCGCGCCCTGATGACGGCTCCGCGCATCCTCCTCATCGACGAGCCGTCCGTCGGGTTGGCGCCGCTTCTCGTGCGCCGCACGATCGACAAGATCAAGGAGCTGCAGGAGCAATACGCTCTCACCGTGCTGATGGCCGAGCAGAACTTCACCCAGGCGATCCGTATCGCCGATCGCGGTTACGTCATCGTCCATGGCAAGATCGCCTTTGCCGGCGAAACGGCCGAGGAACTCAACAATAACGAGCTTATTCGAGAATTCTATCTGGGCGCGTGACATGCGGGAGCCTGGCTTGATGCATAGGTGCGCTTTACCGATCGTGGGAACGGAATTATCGTCGCTTGATCTTGATGGATCTTCTTTTCTGCATCTCGCTTTACGAGGACCGCCATGGCTGACGCGATTGCGACCGACCGGAAGAGGTCGGTGCTCAAGACCAAGTTCATCTCGCATGGCACGCTCGGCTCGTGCGATCTCGAGGCCTCGCGCAAATTCTACGAGGAGTTCCTCGGCCTCGAGGTAGTGCGGACCAGCCGGATCTCGCTGTTCATCCGGCTCGGCGGCGATCATGTCTATGCGGTGGTCGAGACAGACAAGGCGCCGCAGATGCATCGGATCAATCATAATGGCGTCGATGTCGAGAACGATGCCGAGGTCGACGAATCCTGGAGGCTCTGCCACGAGCAGGCGGAAAAATGGGGCCTGACGAAAATCACCAAGCCGGCCGCCGTCCACGGGACGTACTCGTTCCACTTCGTCGACCGCGATGGCAACGATTGGGAGATCCTGTCGAACCCGGCCGGCGGCTACACCTGGATCTTCGATCAGGGCGACCTGGCCGGCAAAGGCCACATGGATCGCAACTTTCGCTTGAAGCGTCCTGGTCCAGGCGCGGAAAGCGACTAGCCGACAGTATCGATAACAATCGCGGCGCCGAGCCCTCCGGGTCGAGCGCCGTGCGGGGAGGGGACGATGAAACTGACGATGAGCTTGAATCGCGCCGGGCTGCGTCCGGCTTTCCGTACGCTGTTCCTGATCACTTTCTTTTTTTTGGCGGCGATTTACGCCGCTCCAGTCCGCGCCGCCGAGCCGATCAAGATCGGCTTCAGCATTTCCCTGACTGGCGGCCTTGCCGCCAACGGCAAGCAGGTGCTGGTGGCGATGCAGATCTGGCGCGACGACGTCAATGCCAACGGCGGGCTCTTGGGACGGCCGGTCGAGCTCGTCTATTTCGATGATCAGAGTACTGGAACGCAGGTGCCCGGCATCTATACGAAGCTCATCGAGGTCGACAAGGTCGACCTCACCGTCGGCCCTTACGCAACCAATATGGTGGTACCGGCGCTGCCGGTGCTCATCCAGCACGGAATGGTGACGGTCGGCATCACCGCGCAGGGCGCGAATCTCAATTTTCACTACCCGAAATACTTTTCGATGAACTCCGTCGGCCCCGACCCGCGGCACGCTTTCGCCGAAGGTTTCTTCGCCGTCGCCATGGAGCAGAAGCCGACGCCGAAGACCATCGCGTTGGTCGTCGCGGATGCAGAGCTCGGCCATATCTCGGGCGAAGGCGCGCGCGACTATGTGAAACAATACGGGTTGAGGCTCGTCTACGACCGGGCCTACCCGCCCAATACCACGGATTTCTCGCCGATCATCCGCGCCGTCCAGGCGGCCCAGCCCGATCTCGTCTATGTCGCCGCCTACCCTCCGGACACGGTGGGTCTGATCCGCGCTGTCTCCGAGGTCGGCCTCAAGACCAAGATGTTCGGCGGCACCATGATCGGGCTGCTCTCGACGACGTTCAAAACGCAGCTCGGTCCGCTGCTCAACGGCGTCGTCAGCACCGCCGACATCTACGTCCCTTCGACGAGCTTCGATTTTCCCGGAATTCACCCGTTGCTCGAGAAATATCAAAAATTGGCGACGGCAGAGGGGATCGATCCGTATGGTTACAATTTCGCACCCTTGGGCTATGCGGCGATGCAAGTGCTTGCGGCCGGCGTCGCGGGGACGAAAAGTCTCGATCAGGACAAGATCGGGCAGTGGCTCCATGAGCACACCGTCAGCACCGTCGCCGGCGAGCTCTCCTTCGGCCCCGGCGGCGAATGGACCAAGGGGCGGCAGATCGTGAGCCAATTTCAGCATGTTGCCGGACACGATGTCGATCAATTTAAGGACATGTCGAAGCAGGTGATCGTCTGGCCGTCGCAGTACAAAGCGGGGGAGTTCATTTATCCTTATACCGACGCACTCAAATAACGAGGCGCTGAACGCGCAAGCCTGGCACGAACAAGAAACGCCGCGGCACCGCATCCGAGAACTCGACCGGCTGCGCGACTGTAGCTCTTAAGCGCGCGGGTCATTTCTGATGAGCGCGAGCTTGAAGGGGCACGGTATGAAGCATCCCTCGCCGGACGCCGATACGAACTGGTGGATCCCGCCAAACGCCACGTAGCCCGCGAACTGGAGGCGCGCTGGAACGGCGCATCGGAACGGGTAGCCGAACTTGAGTGTCGAACGAGGATCTGCGCACCACGTCGGCGGCGTGTCCGAAGATCGATCGCGTACGCCTCCTCCAGCTTGCCCATGACCTGCCAGCGGCATGGAACGCACCTTCGGCCGACACGCGCACCAAGCAGCGTCTCATCCATATCCTGGTTCAGGAGATCATCTGCGAACTCGACGACGCGACCAACGAGGCCGTGCTACTGATCCACTGGACCGGCGGGCGGCACACCGAGATACGCGTCCCTCGCGTCAAGACTGGCCGATACCGGAGCGACATGGCGCCTGCGGCCGTCGACGCAATCCGCAAGCTTGCCGGACGCTGGCCGGATCGAGAACTCGCCGTGTCCCTCAACCGGATGCGCTGCAAGACCAGCAATGGCGAGACCTGGACAACGGTCCGCGTGAGCGAAATGCGCGAACGTCTCTGCGTACCCGAATACGACCCCGCCGAAGCTGACGACAAGATGCTCAGCCTGATGAAGGCCGCCGAGCGGCTCGGCATCTGTGTGGGATCTGCGAAGAGTCTTGTACTCAGAGGCGTCTTGCCTGCGACGCAGATCATGCCGGGCTCGCCATGGCTTGTTCCGGTTGAGGCACTGACCTCCGAAACGGTGCGCATGGCGGTGCAGCGCGTGATCGATCGGAGACCAAAAATCTACGAAGATTATCAATATGATAAGCTTATCCGGCTTCCCGGAATCTGAGCGAGGGATGCATTATGAAACGTGCTTTGGCTGGAGGTTGAAGGTGTTGTAGATCGGGGCGTGCGCGGCGAGGAACCTTTGGGCTGATCCTTGGGATTTGAATCGCTGCTGCTTTCGCTCCCACCGACGGACCGGGAGGTGCGAGTTTTCCGCCCGGTTGTTCTCCCGCAGCCCACCCGGCAAGTGGCGGTCGGAAAGCCCCATCTCCCCGGCGGCGGCACCATAAGACCCGAGTTTGTCGGTCACGATCGCCTCGGGGCGCACCGACTGGTTCCTCAGCAGTTTCTTGAGCAACCTCAACGCGGCGGCCTTGTTGCGTCGCTTCTGGACGAGCATGTCGAGTACCTCGCCCTCGTC
>JAQGID010000412.1 GCA_028291405.1 Rhodospirillales bacterium
GTCATGCGGTTCATCGACAACCGAGCGAAGGGCTCGACTTACCGCTGGACATGCGGCACGGCACGCCATTTCAGCGCCGGGTGTGGGACGCTCTTCTTGCGATCCCCTGCGGCGCCAGAGTGACCTACGCCGCACTCGCCCACCGCATCGGCATGCCGAACGCGGCCCGTGCGGTTGCCAGCGCCTGCGCAGCCAACGCGATCGCTTTGGGCATCCCTTGCCACCGGGTCGTCCGGAGCGACGGCACCCTGTCGGGCTATCGCTGGGGTGTGGAGCGCAAGCGAGCGCTGACCTATAGGGAGACCGTGACGTGAACGCCCCTTCGACGATCATCTCCCCGACCTCAGCGGTTGAGTCCGCGGAGGCGCGCGTCGCTCAGTACGATTGGAATTACCTCACCGACGAGCTTGGCGGCTTCGGCTGTGCGGTCATGGAAAACCTTCTGTCACCGGAAGAGTGCCGGCTGATCGCCGGACTCTACCCGGAGGAAGGTCACTTCCGCAGCCATATCCATATGGCCCGTCATGGCTTCGGTAAGGGTGAGTATCGGTATTTCAGATATCCGCTGCCCGATCTGCTCGGAGGCCTGCGCACGGCGCTTTATCCACGCCTGGCCAGCGTCGCCAACGACTGGAACAGCCGTATGGGCTTCGACGAGTGCTACCCGGTCGAACACGCCGCCTTCCTCAAGCAGTGTCACGATCAAGGCCAAACGCGCCCGACGCCCTTGCTGCTGCAATACGTCCCCGGCGACTTCAACTGCCTTCATCAGGATCTCTACGGGGACCTCGCATTCCCGATCCAGGTGGCGATCCTTCTGTCCGAGCCGGGGAAGGATTTCACCGGCGGCGAGTTCGTCCTGACCGAGCAGCGCCCGCGGATGCAGAGTCGGGCCGAGGTCGTTCCGCTGCGCCAGGGCAATGCCGTTACCTTCGCGGTCCACAACCGGCCGGTTCAGGGCTCCAAGGGAAACTATCGCGTCAATCTCCGGCACGGCGTCAGCCGTGTCCGGTCCGGAATGCGCCATACCGTCGGCATCATCTTCCACGATGCAAAATAGCGCCGGCTAGCCACGATCACTTCAACGCAAAAGCTTCGAATGGAGGCCAAGATGTCAGAGCGTATCCGCTACGCCTGGGGGAGCAGCTCCCTCGGAGATTTTATCGCCGCCGCGTCCGATGATGGGCTGGTTGCATTCGAGTTTGGCGAGCAGGGCACGGCGGCGTTGGACACATTGCAGATGCGCTTTCCCGATGCCGCGATTGTGGATGATCGGAGCGGGCTGTCCGACACGGTCCGAAAGCTCGAGCATCTCGTCGATCACCCCGATCAAGATCCGGGGATCATTCTCGACATGCGCGGCAGCGACTACCAAAAGCAGGTCTGGACGATGCTGCGCGAGGTTCCCGCGGGCGATACCACGAATTATGGATCCCTGGCCGCCAAGCTCGGCACACGCGATGCCCGTGAGGTTACCGAGGCAATCGGCTCCAACACGATCGCGATCCTGATTCCCTGCCACCGCGTGGTGAAAAAGGATGGTTCGATCTCAGGCTATCGCTGGGGCGTTCGCCGAAAGCGCATTCTGCTTCAACGCGAGCGGCAGACCGAACTCTTCCCGGAAGCCTGAAGAGATGATGTCGGACAAATGCGCGCCCGCGCTCGACGTCTCTATCGAGGAGCAAGATTCTTTCGGCAGCTTTAGCGAGGACAGCGTGCAAACATTGCTGTCCCTTGCACTTGCCGATCCGGAGCGCGCGAAAGAGCGGTTCCCAGCATATCGCCTGACACGGCTCGTGACGACCCGATTTGATATGGATGATACCGGAGCCACGATCTTCGCGGATTTGGCAAGGCCACTAGCCACGGTGCGTCTCTTGCACGGCACCGCGTCGTTCAACGATCACCTTCGTGATGTAATTAAGCGTTTCGGCCTGACGTCGCTGTTTTGCGACAACGGTCCGGGACGGCATCATCACGCAATCCGTCCCACCGGCTTCGATTATCACGCTGATGCCGTCGATGCGTGGGGCATGGAAAGGTGGCGGGCCTCGAGCAGGTGATGCCAGTCGCGCCCATTGCGGGCGAGCCGGGAGGCGTCGAAGCACAACACGGCTCCGACCTCTCCGGCGCACAGCCAGGCTACGAGCCGCTCGAATCCCGGCCGTGCCACCATCCCGCTGGCGGAGCGGCCGAGGTCGTCATCGATCACCTCGATCTCGCGAAAGCCGCGGCGCCGAGCAACGTCGACAAGCTCGTACTGCCGGCGCTGACTCTCGAGGTTGGTCTGGACTTGCGCCTGGGTGGACTGCCGGACATAGACCACGGCCTTGCGCTTCAGCACCGCGGCCGGCAAGAGATCAGCGCTCGTCATCGTCACGCTCCCCCGCCGCGACGCAGACGGCATCGGGCGAGTCCCGGCGCCGCAGCCGACGCTTATCTCAGGTGGTTCTTTCGACCGAACAAGAATTAGCCGGATCGCGAGCCCGTTTAAACGGGCTGCGACCCAAAGACCGGCCCCGCTCCCGTGTCTGAGACGCCGCGTCACTCCAGGGAGGCCGGCTTCCCGCTCAAATAGATCAGAACCTAAAGTTTTTTGGTATAATCGCGTTTTCCTGCATGCGAGTAGAAGAATGCCGCAGCTACGTATTCGTCCTATGACAAGGCTATATTGGGCTTTCGGTGATGCACTGGAAGCCGATGCTAATGGCGACCATTTTAACGACGAGTTCCTAAAAACAATCTGTGAGCAGGCAAAGGATAAACGAGTTCAATGGCATAAAGGCATTAGCTTGGCCGTGGACCTTAGTGCTATTCTATTTTTACTCCTACAGGGTGTTAGATTTCCGGTCGTGGTATATGGAGCGAAGCTGGACGAAATGCCCGGCTCGGTCGAGGTATTGCTAATTGTAACATCGCTTATTGGCCTTTCGGCATGCTTGAGCCATCTAAGAATGGCCGCCCTTGACACGATGATTAGTGCCATGGGTGAGAAAAAAAATATCAAGGCAGGCCGCCGCTTTTATATGGCTCAATTCGATGAATCATTTGACTTTTTTTTGGAGATCGCCGCGAAGCACACCTCAGGGGCGGTCCCCTCGAAAAATTGTGTATGGGCCTATTATTCACAGCCGGCATCGGCTTCATGATGCTACTCGGCGGTTTGTTCTATTATGTTCAGATCACAGCGATAATCCAAATTTGGCGCTCTCCAACACTACCGGGCGCCATCAGTCATGCAGCGGCCATAATCGCCGCGTCATTTAACATTTTTGCTCTGCTGGTTTTTTCAGCATTCCGCATTTTCGGTTCAAGCAGATCGCCACAGCTCCGAAGGGCAAAACCGGAGCCTCTTAGCACTGCCGGCGTTGCCGCCGGCCCCTTACGGTCTAATCGCGTCTCAGGGCTTCAGCTAGAGACGCGATCCGTTTAAACGGCTAGCGACCTCCGGCGAAGACCATGATATCAGTCAGATAGTCTCCGAGCACTGCGGAAGAGATCTCCGAGCTGCCCGGCTCGACGCTTTTGCTTCTGACAGGGGAATGAATTTGGCGACGAGCGAGATCCTATTGAACCGAGTACATTGGATCATCTCGACGTGAGCGAGCGCGACGAGGCGGACGCGCTTCGAAGCGGGGGCAGTGCGAGTAGCATCGAAGACGCGATGTCGAGCATAGAAGTCAGCCGCCCGCTCGTCCTGCTTGCCGGCGGCGATGCTGATTTGCGCGACCACATCCAGCGGGTGTTGTCGGTCGGATATCGGGTGCGCGCCGTCGCGGACGGCGAGGAAGCGTTGGCCGCGCTAAGCCACGGCGAACGTGCTGATTTGCTTCTAACCGAGATAGTGATGCCGCGCTTAGACGGCGCCGTCCGATCACGCGCTGTGCAGGCCATTTTGGCGCTCGCCGGTGTACCCGTCGTGTTGCTGGCGAACCGTACCTCCGACGAAATTGACGTCGGGGACGCTGACCTTGACCTTGTCGACTACCTGATGAAACCGTTTTCCTCGCGCGAACTTCTGGCGCGCGTGGCTGTAAATGTTGAAATGGGAAGGCTCCGCCGCCACTGGCGCCGGGCTGATGAAACTGCCCGCCATACCGAGGAGCGTTTACGCGTGGCGCTGCTCGCATCCGGCACGGGCACATTTCGCTGGGATATCGCAACCAACTTGATAGAGGGAGACGGAGCGCTCAACCGCATCTTCGGTTTTCCCCCTCAGGAAGCGAAGCGCTCTCTAGACGAATACCTGCCCCGGATCGATCCTGACGTCCGCCAACGATTCATTGATGAGTTGGCCCGCTGCGAGCGTGAGGGTGTCGATTTCGAGATCGAGTACCGCGTAATTCGGCCGGACGGTACCGCGTGCTGGGTCCTCGACCGCGGCAAGACATTCCGGGACGCCGAGGGGCGGCCAAGCTACATGACCGGCACCTGTGTCGATATCACCGAGCGTAAGCGCGCCGAAGAGAACCTACAGACGGCGCAGAGTGAGACTGCGCGGCTTGCGCGACAGTCGACGCTGGGAGAGTTGGCTGCTTCCATCGCTCATGAGATCAACCAGCCGCTCGGCGCCATCAGGTCGAATGCGGACGCGTTATTGCGGTGGTTGGCCCTGGATCCGCCAGAACTGATGGAAGTTCGGAACAGCGCAAGGCTCGTCGTCGCGGACGCACATCGAGCGAGTGAGGTTATCAAGCGAATTCGGGCGCTGCTCGCGAGAGAGGTGCCGGAACATGCCGCGTTCGACATCAATGAGGCGATTGAGGAAGTACTGCTACTCAGCCGCAGCATTCGGCAGAAGAGCGGGGTGGCGCTCCGCACCGATTTTTCTACTGATCTTCCGGCTGTGCTGGGAGACCGTGTCCAGTTGCAGCTACTGATCCTCAACCTCGTCCTGAACGGACTTGAAGCGATGGATGACGTCTCGGACCGGCCGCGCGTGATCTCAATCAGGTCCCGACCTGATGAGCAAGATGACGCGTTCGTGCTGGTCTCCGTCGCGGACACGGGCACCGGAATTACTCCTGAGATAGCCGAACGGATCTATGACCCGTTTTTCACCACGAAGGCGACCGGGATGGGGATGGGCCTGTCGGTCTGTAGGTCAATCATCGAAGCCCACACCGGCCGGCTGCAGGCGTCTCCGGCGGCAATGCACGGGACAATTTTCGAGGTCACCTTGCCGACAACCGAAGGAAAGTTGCCGTGACGGAGGCGAGCGCCGGGACCGTGATCGTAGTCGATGATGATCCGGCGATGCGGGAGGCACTACGCAATTTGTTGCGCTCGGTCGGCCTGCTGGTCGAGACCTATGCGTCCGGCGCGGAATTCTTTTGCGCCCAACTATCGGGTGGCCCCTGCTGTCTGGTCGTCGATGTCCGTCTGCCAGGAAAGAGCGGGCTGGAGATCCACGATGAGCTGGTAAGGTCGAATGTCGCCTTGCCAGTAATCTTCATCACCGGCCATGGTGATATTCCAATGTCGGTTCGAGCCATGAAGGCCGGGGCCGTGGAATTTCTGACGAAACCTTTCCGCGACCAAGACTTGTTAGAAGCCATTCAAACCGCTCTCGTGCGGGATAGCACCGCGCGCGAGAACGACCAGGCTGTCGCCCGGCTACGCCTGTCCTTCGAGACATTGACGCCGCGGGAGCGCGAAGTAATGGCGCTCGTCGTGGCTGGATACCGCAACAAACAGATCGCTGCCGATCTGGAGGTCCGCGAGATCACTGTAAAGGTGCATCGCGGTCAGGTGATGCGAAAGATGGGAGCCCGCTCCGTCGCCGCACTCGTCAGAATGGCCGATTGCCTCGGCGGCGGACTAGAAAAGGTTGTCTCACCGCTAAACCAAAGGATAATAAACCCGATCCGTTAAACGCATAAATCGTAACTCTAGTTCAATAGATTTTTATGCCGCCGCGTCGGAAAACTGGCGTGCGCCGTTCAGTAGAGGGCGAGCCAATATCTCACCGCGGGCATGGCAAGTAATGAGTATCAAATATACGGAGCTGGAGCTTTTGCTAAATCGCTTCTGGCCTCCCTCAGGGGAACCCGTTTCGTTGCGTTGCGCAGTTTTGATTATTACTAGTGCATCATTAATTTCCTTCGGCGTAATTGGCGTGATTTTTTTTTCGAGGTTTTCTAGTCCGGCGGCGATCAAAATAGCATTGACCCCCAATATCACTAGCCGACAGCTCGCCGCCCGAGTGCTGGATCATGAAGGCATCCTGTAGGCCCGCCGGCGATGCATGACAGCTACGAACGACGACCGGTTGAATGAGTCCAAGCTAGATTGCGACCAATTTGCATAACCAGCTCAGTGTTGCATTGCACGCTGACAACAGGAGCCAATCGTATATGTATAGCGGCATCGCAATCATTTGTTTTATCTTCGGCGTGGGATTCATCGGCGGGTACTGGTTGCGATCGTACCTGTCTTGGCGCCGGCGCGTACGGCGGCTCGAGGCGTAACCTAGTTGGGCACCTGTACTTCGAGGGATCTAAATTTCGTCCCCTGAATGGCACGGCGACATTGCTTCGGCGGTGCGCTCGATGCGCCCAACCCAATCCCCGCGTGGGTGCGCTCGGCGGCCTGGCGTGTTCCCTTTCCACGGGGGCGGTGACGTTGAACATCTCCACCATGCCATGGCCGCCTCGGCCTTACCGAATCTGCAGAACATTGTATGGGGATTCTGGAGGCTTCTGATGATCGTCATCCGGGCTTACCCGTTGTCCAAGCCGCTGCGCTTCAACGCGCTTTGGCTGCTGGCATCCGACTCATGCGGGGACAGAATTGGCTGGGGCTTCCTCGGCCGCAGCAAGTTGAAGATCCCACCCTCTTCGTTCGCGAGGATCGTGGGGTTGCTCAGGAGCGCGAGCAGCGCCAGCTCGATGTGTCTGCTCTCATCGACGCGCGCGGCGTCGGAAAAGCTGCATTCGATGCTGCTGATGGGTGGAATACCCGTACACGCGACGCGGTTGCGGCGAAGAAATTGAGCAAGGCATGCGCAGAGTGGGCCGACGGCGAACTCGTCGGTGCGCATATCGCATATCAGAACGATGTATTATGCACGAACGACCGCGCTCGCGGTGCTGGCACCTCGATTTTCAATGCGACGAATCGATCATGGCTCACCGCTGAGTTTGGCGTGAGATTTATGACCACCGATGAGCTGGCGGCGAAGATAGCGGAATGAACCAGCTCACCCTTGCCCCGTCTCGGTCCCTGCCCGAGCTGGTCGCCGCCGCCGGCGAGCGGGCCGGGATCCGTTTCCTCGAATTCTTCGCGGCCAATATCCGCAATCCGCACACCCGCCGCGCCTACAGCCGCGCCGTCGGCGACTTCCTCGCCTGGTGCGCGGTCGCCGGCGTGCCGTCGATCGCCGCGGTGCAGCCGTTGCACGTCGCCACCTGGATCGAGACGCGACCGCGCGCTGAGCTGGCGGCGCCGACCATCAAGCAGCAGCTCGCCGCGATCCGGCATCTGTTCGATTG
>JAQGID010000415.1 GCA_028291405.1 Rhodospirillales bacterium
TCCGCGCCGGCGACGTGCTGGCGACGATCGACGACCGCGATTTCTCGGCCAAGCTGGCGCAGAGCGAGGCGGCGCTCGCCGCCGAACAGGCCAACCTCGTCACGATCGACAGCCAGATCGAGCTGCAGCAATCGCTGATCGCCCAGGCCGCCGCCAATATCGCGAGCGCCGAGGCCGAGCAGCATCGCAGCGCCCAGGACCGCCAGCGCTACCAGAACCTGCTGCAGAACAGCGACGCCAGCCGGCAGCGCTTCGAGCAGGCCGAATCCGATGCGCGCAAGGCGGTTGCCGTGCTCAACGGCGCCCATGCCGCCGAGACCGCGTCGCGCAACCAGCTCGCGGTGCTTCGGGCGCAGCGCAAGCAGCAGGAGGCGAAGGCGCTGCAGGCGGCGGCGACGCGCGACCTCGCGCGCAACGACCTCGCGAATACGCAGATCCGCTCGCCGGTCGACGGCATCGTCGGCAACAAGGGCGTTCGGCTCGGCCAATACGTCAAGGCCGGGACGCAGCTCCTCGCCGTCGTGCCGCTGTCGCAGTCCTACATCGTCGCGAACTTCAAGGAGACGCAGCTGACGCGCATGCAGCCCGGCCAGCCCGTGCAGATCCGCGTCGATGCCTTTCCCGACCGCAAATTCGAGGGACACGTCGAAAGCGTGTCGCCGGCGAGCGGCTCGCAATGGAGCATCATGCCGCCGGAGAACGCGACCGGGAACTTCACCAAGATCGTGCAGCGCGTGCCGGTGCGGATCGCCGTCCCGTCCGATGGCCCGGACGCGGCACAGCTGCGTCCCGGCCTCTCGGTCACCGTCTCGGTCGACACGCGCGTGACGCCGCAGGGCGGCGCCATCGTCGCCGGCATCTGGAGCCCGGCGGCGCTCCACGCGGCGCGCTAGAGCCGATCGCCATGGACGGCGACATCGCGCTTCACGAGATGCCGGCGGCGGCGAATGCCTCGTCGCAACATGCCCGCCCGGTCCGCCACGTCGGGATCCGCGAATGGGTCGGCTTCCTCGCCATGGTCTTCGGCATGTTCATGGCGCTGCTCGACATCCAGATCGTCTCGAGCTCGCTGAGCGAGATCCAGGCCGGGCTCGCGGCGAGCTCGGACGAGATCGCCTGGGTGCAGACCGCCTATCTGATCGCCGAGGTCGTGATGATCCCGCTCTCGGGCTATCTCTCGCGCGTGCTGTCGACGCGGCTGCTCTTCGTCATCTCGGCGACCGGCTTCACGCTGATGAGCCTCGGCTGCGCCTTCGCCACCGGCATCGATTCGATGATCGTCTGCCGCGCCCTGCAAGGCTTCATCGGCGGCGCGATGATCCCGACGGTCTTCGCGACCTCCTTCACCCTTTTCCCGCCAAACCGCGGCGCCGCGGTCGGCGTGCTCGTCGGCCTCATCGCCACGATGGCGCCGACGCTCGGCCCGACGATCGGCGGCTATCTCACCCAGGCGCTGTCCTGGCACTGGCTGTTCCTCATCAACATCGGCCCCGGCATCCTGGTCGCAACCGCCGTCTTCCTGCTGGTCGACATCGACCGGCCGGATTTCACGCTGCTCAAGGGCTTCGACGGCGCCGGCCTGGCGCTGATGGCGCTCTTCCTCGGCTGCCTCGAATATACGCTCGAGGAGGGTCCGCGCTGGGACTGGTTCGCCGATACCTCGATCGCCACTGCGGCGCTGATCTCCGCGGTATCCGCCGGCCTCTTCTTCTGGCGGATGCTGAGCTACCACCACCCGATCGTCGATCTCCGCGCCTTCGCCGACCGCAACTTCGCGCTCGGCTGCGGCTACAGCTTCATCCTCGGGATCGGGCTCTACGGCGCGGTCTACGTCCAGCCGGTCTTCCTCGCCCGCGTCCGCGGCTTCAACAGCTTGCAGATCGGCGAGATCATGTTCGTCACCGGCCTGTTCCAGTTTCTCTCGGCGCCGCTCGCCGCCATCCTTTCGAAAAAGCTCGAGCTGCGGGTGATGCTTGGGCTCGGCATGGCGCTCTTCGCGACCGGGCTCTACCTCAACGCCGGCCTCACAAACCAGACCGGATTCTGGGAGCTCTTCGTGCCGCAGATGGTGCGAGGCTCGGCGCTGATGCTGTGCTTCCTGCCGATCAATACGCTGACGCTGGGGACGCTGGCGCCGAGCAAGATCAAGAACGCCAGCGGACTCTACAATCTGATGCGCAACCTCGGCGGCGCGCTCGGGCTCGCGGCGATCAACACGGTGCTGACCGACCGGCTGGCGCTGCACTGGGCGCGGCTGTCGAGCCATATCGACCTCACCAGCCCGACCATCCAGAACTACCTCGACCAGATGAGCGGCAGGCTGTCGACGCTGCTGCCCGGCGATGCGACGGCGACGGCGACCCGGCAGCTGGGGAATTTGCTTATGCGCGAAGCCTATGTCATGAGTTTCAACGATTGCCTGCTGCTGATGGCCGGCGTCTTCGCTTTCGGTCTGGCGACGATGCCGCTGATCCGGAAGCCGCGCCAGGCCGTGGGGCCGGGCCACTGACACAGGCGACGAAGGGGGATTCATGCTGCCGCTCCTGCCGTCGATGGCGACCGCGCTCGCCGTGCTGCTCTTTCTCGTTCTCACCCTGAACGTCTCGCGCGCCAGGGGGCGCTATGGCGTCAAGGCGCCGTCGGTCGCCGGCGATCCCGCCTTCGAGCGCGTCTTTCGCGTCCAGCAGAACACGCTCGAGCAGATCGTCATCTTCCTGCCGGCGCTCTGGCTCTTCGCGCGCTTCATGTCGGAGACCTGGGCCGGGATCATCGGCCTCGTCTGGATCGTCGGCCGCCTGCTCTATGCCTGGGGCTATTACCGCGGCGAGAATCAGCGCGGTCCCGGATACGCGATCACCGTCGCCTGCAGCATCATCCTGCTGATCGGCGCGTTCGTCGGGATGTTCATCCGCTACTGACGCCGGGTCACTGCGTCAGGAAGGGCGCCGGCACCGGGTCCTTCCCGGCCGCCAGCCGCCAGTACGCCCAATGCATCGCCTCGACGCCGAGCATCGCGGCGGCGTCCTTGGCGATCCCGCGTCCCGCGAAGGCCGGAACGGCGCCGAGATGCGCCAGGGTCACGCCCTGCTCGATGCCGATCAGGAACTCGATCGCATCCTCGCGGCGCGCCACCGCGGCGGCCGCGAATCCGTAGTCGCGCTTCGCCTCGGCGATCGTCTTGCCGCCGAGCCTTTCGGCGAAGCGCCGGAGCGCAGCCGCATGCTTGCGATGGTCTTCCTCGAACGCGTTCGCCTGGGCGAGCTCTGCGCCCGCGAGGGCGCCGCCGCCGCGGGCGAATTCATAGGCGGCGACCGCCTCGTC
>JAQGID010000436.1 GCA_028291405.1 Rhodospirillales bacterium
TAGCCGGCGCCCGACTGCAGGATCCGGGCGGTGAACGGCGCCTGCGACGGGTAGGCGTCGATCTGCCCGGTCTTCAGCGCGTCGGCGGCCTGGACGAAGCCGACCTCGGAATAGCGGACGGCGTTCGGATCGACGCCGTTTTCCTTGAGGTGACGCCGCAGCATGACGTGCAGCAGCGCGCCGAGGCCGGGCACGCCGACCATCTTGCCCTTGAGATCGGTCGGCTTCTGGATGTCGCTGCCGGTGCGCGCGATCAGCACGTCGCCGGGCAGCGGATAGATCGCGCCGCCGGCGATGACGATAAGGTCGAGCCCTGCGTCGTTGGCTTGCAGCAGCGTCGTCATCGTCGGTCCGGCGACCTGCACCGAGCCGCTGACCAGCGCCGGCGGGTTGTTGCCCGAGCTCGGCGTCAGGATGAACTCGACATCGATTCCGTGCTTCTTGAAGAAGCCCTGTTCCTGCGCGACATAGGCGGCCGAGAAGCCATTCACCGCCGTATACATCATCTTGATCTTCTGCTGCGCCGCCGCGGGTCCGGCCGCCGCCATGGCGGCGGCCGCGAAGGCTCCGGCAAGCAGGCAGGTCTTCATACGCAACATAGCACTCTCCCCCACGCGATGACCAATGTCGAGGCGACGTCTCGTCGCTTCGTCGCAAATCAATTCGTGCCGGCCCCCCGGCGCCGGCGCTCCGTGTCCTACAGCCGCTGGCTGAACTTCATGAAGAAGGCGATGAACACCGCCCCGTCGGGGCAGCGCGCGATGTGGCGGCTGCCGCCCGGCCGCCACACGAAGTTGCCCGCCGTGACCTCGCCCTCGCCGTCGACCAGCCTGCCCTCGAGCACATAGGTCTGCTCGAGCTCGGGATGCTCGTGCAGCGGGATGACGCCGCCGGGCGCCATGCGGAAGAGGCAGGTCATCATGCCTGTCCTGGGATCGTGGAAGAGCACCTTCCGCTCCGAGCCCGGCAGGTTCGTCGCCTCCCAGGGGATGCTCTCGATGTCGACGTAATGCGACATGAGATGCGGCGGGTTCACCGGATCGTTGAACATGGGCATTTCGTTCATTGCCATCCTCCCTGCGCCGGGACACCATTGTGCCTTCGGCCAGAAGAATGACACGTCAACTGTTGAATTGGAACGCGCAAGGTCGTGAACGACCAGCCTCCGTTGCGCGATGGAAGGACAGGCGATGGACGACGGTTTGCAGTCGAGGATCCGCGGCGACGCCGCCGGCCTGCCGACGCGGGTCGCGCTCGGCGCCATGGTGACGCCGGCGCACTACGCGCTGGAGCGGGAGCGGATCTTCCGCCGCGCCTGGCTGCCGATCGCCCATACCCACGACGTGCCGCAGAGGGGCAGCTACCACGTCTACGAGGTGCCGACCTTCAAGACGTCGCTGCTGATCATCCGCGGCAACGACGACCGGATCCGCGTCTTCCACAACGCCTGCCGTCATCGCGGCAACAAGATCGTGCGGGCGGGCTCGGGCTGCAAAGCCAATTTCATGTGCAACTTCCACGGCTGGGTGTTCTCGCCGGAGGGCGATCTGCGGGTCGTCACCGACGAGCACCAGTTCGAGGATATCGACAAGTCGCAGCTCGGGCTGGTGCCGGTCACGTCGGAGATCTGGGAGAACCTCATCTTCGTCAATTTCGACGAGACGCCGCGGACCACCCTCGCCGAATGGCTGGGCGAGTGGCACGGGCAATACGGCGATTATTTCCAGCGCCACGAGAAGGTCGTCAGCTATCAGGTTGTGCTGAACTGCAACTGGCACCTCGCGGTCAATTCCTTCACCGAGGGCTATCACACCCTCTATCTGCACAAGGACACGGCGCGCGACTACCAGGGCGGCGCTGGCAATCGCGAGCGCCATCGGCCGTCGATCGAGCTCTTCGAGCGGCACCATCGCTATTCCGCGCCGGGCAATCCGGATCACCTCGAAGCGCCGGGCGAGGCGCTCGCCGGCCGCTATGGCAAGAAGCTGCTGCCCTCCTTCGATTTCGACATGACCGGCCTGCCGCCGGGGGTCAATTCGATGCGCTACGGCAAATGGGCCTTCGATGTCGCCGAGATCTTCCCCAACCTCGTCATGCTGATGGGCAACCATTGGCACAACGAGATCCGCTTCTGGCCGCTCGACGAAGGCCGCACGCTGGTCCTCAACCAGGGCTATGCCTACCGGGCGCGCAAGCCGAGCGAGCGCATCAGCCGGGCCTATTACCGCATGCGCAACCGCGACATCTTCCGCGAGGACCTCAACACCCTCGAGGTGCAGCAGGAGGTGCTGGCGTCGGGCGCCCTGAAGGAAGTCGTGCTGTCGCGCCAGGAGATGGCGCTGCGGCACCACTACAAGGTGACCGCCGACATGCTGGCGCAGGCATAGTGGAGAGTGCGATGACCGAGAGACTGCTGCCCGAGCCTTTCGCCGATCTCGCACCCTTCGTCGCCGAATGGAGCCTCGCCAGCGAGGAGGCGCGGTTCCGCAAGCGTGTCGCCAGCAGCCTCGAGACGCTCGAGCAGTTCCACGCCGCGACCTTCCCGCGGCTCGAGGCGGCGATGAACTATCTCGACACGCTGAAAATCGACGAGCCGGACGCGCTCGAGCCACCCGCGCGGCGACTCTACGATCTCGCGCTGATGGTGATGGAGGCGGCGCAGCCGATCGATCTCGACTGGCGCGGCGCCGATCTCGAGGATTGCTTCCCGCTCGACCGTTTCGTCTTCCTGCCGCCCGGCGCCGCCTGACGGCGCCGTCGTCAAAGCGCCGGCAGGCGCAGCGATGCGGCGTAGTGCCAGAGCAGGTGAACGAGTTCGAGCGAGATGACGGCGACGAGGATGTAGAACGTCCAGGCGCGCGCCCTCTCGTGGCTCGACAGAAGCGCGCCGATGTGGCCGCCGCCGACGCTGCCGCCCGCCATGACGATCCCCTCGGTCCACAGGATGTCGCCGGCCTCCCAGAAAAGCGCGACTGGAACGAGCGTCGTCACCGCGAGGATGATCGATTTCAGCGCGTTGGCGGGCGCCAGCTGGTAACGGCATACCAGCATGAGCACCAGCATCAGATATGTTGCGCCGTCGAGCACGATGAGGCCGAGCCACAGGCCGACGACGAACATCAGCAGGACGGCGTCGAACGTGACCTTCGGCGGTTTTCCCAGGACGCGCGACAGCGCCGCTTTCACCTTGGTGAAGAGCAGCAGCAGCGCGAGCATGACCGCGCCGGTGATCAGCAGCCCCATCTCCCGGTTGCCGAGCATCTCGGCGGCGCGGACGCCGAGGATGCTGCCGATCAGCGCCGGCGGCGCCAGGACCAGCGCGGCGCGCCAGTCGACCTCGTGCTGGCGCGCGAAGGTCCAGCTCGCCATCAGCCCGCCGACCAGCACCGGCAAGCGGTTGGTCGCATTCGCGACGCCGTCGGAGATGCCGAGCGCCACCAGCAGCGGCAGGCTGACGGCCGAGCCCGACGAGGCCAGGGTATTGATGAGCCCGCAGGCCAGGCCGCCCACCACCAGGACCGCCCAGTAGCCGAGATCGCTTGCCGACATGGTCCTACCGTTGGGCGGCCGAAGCCGACGGCTAAGAATGCGGCAAGGACACTATACCGGCCGCTCCCGCCGAGCCCTTAACTTCCATCGAGATCGCCGGCCGTCTCAGCGTTCGCCGGCGGCGCCTTTGTAGGCATCGCGCATGACCTTGACGCGGCTGCCGTCGTTATGGTGCCAGACGATCTCGGACAGCATGGCCATGAAGGCATCGCGCTGCGGCGGCGCAAGGGGCTCGAGAATGCGCCGCTGGGCGCGCGCGGAGGCCTCGCTCAGCCGGGCGAGGAGGCTGACGCCCTCTTCGGTGAGGTGGACGATCTTGACGCGGCGGTCGCGTGACGTCGCCTGGCGCTTGATGAGCTGCTTCGCCTCCAGGCGATCGAGCACGCCGCCGATCGTCGAGCGGTCGAAGCCGATCGAGCTCGCCAGGGACGCCTGGTCGATTCCCGGATAGACGTCGATCGCGGCGAGCGCGGCATATTGCACCGGCGTCAGCTCGAACGCGGCGGCCTCCTCGTGAAACAGGGATACCGCGATCTGCTGCAGCCGGCGGATGAGATGTCCCGGCTGATTGTAGAGCACGCCGTCGAGCGCGGCGGCCGTCAGCTCGGGTCGCGCGATCTGCGCACGCGTCGCCTTGACCTGTCTCGGCATGACGGCACCACCCTCTTTCGCGCCGCCGGCGACGGCGCTTGCGCCCGTCGCGACGATCCGCTAATATCGTGAGTATACTTACAATAAGTTCACGGTCAAGCAGGCGAGGCCGGCATTGATCGGATCGGATCAACGACGGCGGGTCAGATCGGGAAGAGGCGCATGGCGGAAACACACAGGCTTCCAATCCTCATCATCGGCGGCGGCATCGGCGGCCTCGCGACGGCGCTCGGCCTCGCCCGCGCCGGGCGTCGCGTGCATGTCATCGAGCGGGCGTCCGAGTTCGGCGAGATCGGCGCCGGTCTGCAGATCGCGCCGAACGCGATGCACGCGCTCGACCAACTCGGCGTCCTGCCGGAGATCAGGAAGCACGCCGTCGTCGCGAGCCGCCTCGTCTGGCTCGACGCGATCACTGGCGAGCGGATCAGCTACGTCGACTGCGGCGACGAGTTCCGCGCCCGCTACGGCCAGCCCTATATCGTCATGCACCGCAGCGACCTGCTGACCGTGCTCCTGGAGGCCTGCCAGCAGGACGACCGCATCACGCTCGAGACCAACCGCGACGCCGTCGCCATCGAGGATCTTGGCGACAGCGCGCGGGTGCGCTGCGCCGACGGCACGGTCTACGAGACCGATCTGTTGATCGGCGCCGACGGGCTGCGCTCGCGCGTCCGCCGCCTGCTCTCGGACGACGAGCCGGTCTGCGAGCCCTATGTCGCCTATCGGGGGACCTTGCCGATGGCGATGGTCTCCGAGCATGCCGGCCTCGACAACGTCGTGATGTTCATCGGGCCGCAGATGCATTTCGTGCAATACCCGGTGCGGCGCGGCGAGCTCTACAACCAGGTCGCCGTCTTCGCCAGCAAGCGCTACACGCCGAATTCCGACGATTGGGGCAATCCGGACGAGCTCGACGCGCATTACGCCCAGACCTGCGACTATGTCCGCAACTCGCTGAAGATGATCGGCCGCGACCGGCGCTGGCCGATGATCGACCGCGCGCCGATCGCGACCTGGACGAAGAACCGCATCGTCCTGATGGGCGACGCGGCGCATCCGATGCTGCAGTACATCGCCCAGGGCGCCTGTCAGGCGCTGGAGGATTCGATCGTGCTCGCCAAGGCGATCGTCGCGAAACCGAACGATCCGCGTCAGGCGCTGTTGGACTACCAGACCGCGCGCTATCTGCGGACGGCGCGCGTCCAGCTGACGGCGCGCGCGATGGGCGAGTTCTTCCACATCGACGGCGTCGGCAGGACTTTGCGCAACGCGATGATGTCGCCGCGCAAGCCCAATGATTTCTCAATGATCGACTGGCTCTACGGATACAAGCCATGAGTGATGCAAGCTACGTTCTCGACGACCGCGAGCGGATGAGCTTCTCGCTCGACCGCGAAGTCTTCGTCTCGCCGGAGGTGCTGGAGCGGGAGCGCCGCGCCGTCTTCGACAAATGCTGGATCTACGTCGGCCACGGCTCCGAAGTGGCGGAGCCAGGCGATTTTCGCACCCGCGACATCGCCGACCGGCCGATCCTGTTCTGCCGCGACCGTGCCGGCGAGGTCCGCGCCTTCCTCAACTCCTGCCGCCACCGCGGCGCCCTGACCTGCACCAAACGCGAGGGCAATGCCCGGCTCTTCCAGTGCATGTATCACGGCTGGGTCTACGACACCGAGGGCAAGCTGCGGACGGTGCCGGGCGAGGATGCCTACGGGCCGCATTTCGACAAGGAGAAGCTGGGCCTCGTCGCGGTGCCGCGGCTTGCGCATTACCGCGATTTTTTCTTCCTCTCCTTCGATCCCGCGGTCGAGGATCTCGAGACCTATCTCGCCGGCGCCAAGGACTATCTCGACCTCGTCACCGAGCAGTCGCCGAGCGGCCGCATGCAGGTCATCTCGGGAACCCAGGAATACGAGATCGCGGCCAACTGGAAGCTCCTCGTCGAGAACAGCGTCGACGACTACCACCTGCCGACGGCGCATCTCACCTGGCTCAACTACATGAAGAACTCCGGCGTCGACATGAAGCCGCGCGAGACCGGCCTGCTGCTGCCGACCAAGGGCGCCGGCAAGGATCTCGGCAACGGCCATCTCGCGACCGACAACCCGAACTATCGCGGCCGCCCGGTCGCCGGCTGGATGCCGATCTACGGCGAGGACGCCAAGCCCGACATGGCGGCGCTGCGCGAGGAGCTGGTCGCCCGTCTCGGCCAGGCGCGCGCCACCCGCGTCGCCGACACCAACCGCAACCTCGTCGTCTTCCCGAATCTCGTGGTCAATGACGGCTCGTCCGTCACCATCCGCACCTTCTTCCCGACCGACGCCGGCCATATGAAGGTGACGGCCTGGGCGCTCGGCCCGGTCGAGGAGAGCGCGGCGCAGCGCGCCCGGCGGCTCGATTCCTTCCTCACCTTCTATGGCCCCGGCGGCTTCGCGACGCCCGACGACGTCGCCGCGCTCGAGCTCGTGCAACGCGGCCTCGGCGCCTGGCGCGAGGTGCGCTGGTCGGATTCTTCGCGCGGGATGAACCGCCCGGACGACGAGCAACTCAACACCGACGAGGGGCATCTGCGGGTCTTCTGGCGACGCTGGAGCGGCCTGATGGGGGCCGGCCGATGAGCGCGCCGCAGCTCACCGGTGCGAGGGTGTCGCGCGCCGACGTCGAGGACTTCCTCTATTACGAGGCCGAGCTGCTCGATTCCTGGCAGCTCGACGCCTGGCTCGGGCTGCTGACCGAGGACGCCTGCTACTACGTGCCGCCGAACGACAAGCCGGATGCCGACCATCGCGACACGCTGTTCCTCGTCGCCGACAACATTGCGCGGCTGCGCGAGCGGGTGAAGCGCATCAAGGATCCGAACTGTCATGCCGAGCAGCCGCGCTCGCGCACCCGCCGAATGATCAGCAACGTACGGATCACCAGCACGTCCGGCGACACGATCGGCGTCGCGGCGAATTTCGTCGTCTATCGCTTCCGCCGCGGCGAGGCTGCCCGCGACTATGTCGGCAGCTATCGCTATATGTTGAAGCGCCAGGGCGATTCGCTGAAGATCGCCGAGCGCCGCGTCCTGCTCGCCGCCGAGGAGCTCGGCGCCCTCGGTCTCATCAGCTTCATCCTGTAAGCGTCTCCTTGAAGAACGCCACCGTCCGCGACCACGCGAGCTCAGCCGCTTCCTTATTGTAGCGTGGTCCGGCGGTGTCGTTGTGGAAGCCGTGCTCGACGCCGGGGTACATGTATTTGGTATAGGTGACGCCCGCCGCTTTCAGCGCCGCCTCATAGCCCGGGATCGTCGCATCGATGCGCTCGTCGTTGCCGGCGTAGTGCATCATCAGCTTCGCCTTGATGTCTTTGACGCCCGGGCCGGGCGGCGCGATGCCGTAGAACGGCACGGCGGCCGTGAGATCGGGTGAGGCCTCGGCGAGCAGGTTCACCATGCCGCCGCCCCAGCAGAAGCCCACGACGCCGATCTTTCTTGACGCGTCGTCACGGGTTTTCAGATAGGCGACCGCCTCCACCAGATTGGCGACCGTCGACGCCTGATCGAGCCTGGCGATCGCGTCGCGCGCCGCATCGTCGTCGCCCGGCGTTCCGCCGCTCGGGCTCAGCAGATCCGGCGCCAGCGCAGTGAAGCCTTGGAGCGCGGCGCGGCGGGCGACATCCTCGATATGCGGATTGAGCCCGCGGTTCTCGTGGACGACGATGACGCCGGCGCGCTTCCCCTCGGCCTTCGGCCGCGCGACATAGGCGCGGATCTCGCCGGTCGCGCCCTTGTAGGAGAGCCGCTCTGCCGCGAGACGCGGATCGCCGGGGTCGACGGTGGCCGCCGCCGCGTAATTGTTCTCGAGGATTGGAAGCAACGCGCTCGCCGCCGCAGCGCCGCCCGCCAGCTTGGCGAGGCGGTCGAGGAACTCGCGGCGGGGCAGCGGCTTGTGCGTGTACTCGTCGTAGAGCTTGATGATCCGCGAATCCATGGCCCATCCCGAGTCTTGAAAGTCCTGGCTATCGCCCGCCGACGATCGGCGGCACGAATTGCGGCTCGATGTCCCAGGGAAACAGGATCCAGGTGTCCTGGCTGACCTCGGTGACGAACGTGTCGACGACCGGACGTCCGGCAGGCTTGGCGTAGACCGTGGCGAAATGCGCCTTAGGCAGCATTTCGCGGACGACGCGCGCGGTGTGACCGGTATCGACGAGATCGTCGATGATGAGCAGCCCGTCGCCGTCGCCGGCGATGCTCTTCAGCACCTGGACGTTGCTGCCCTTCGTGCGGTCGTTGTAGCTCGAGATGCAGAGCGTATCGACGAGGCGGATGTCGAGCTCGCGCGCGACGATCGCCGCCGGCACGAGGCCGCCGCGCGTCACCGCGACGATGCCCTTCCACGGGCCCAGCTCAAGCAGGCGCCAGGCGAGCGCCTTCGAGTGGCGATGCAGCTCCTCCCAGCCGACCGGAAAGGTGCGGACGGGCGGCGTGGCGGCGGGGATGTCGGTCATGGGTCGGATTCCTAGGCTCGTATTCCTGGATAAGGGTCAGCGCGGATAGATGCGCACCTCGTTGCCGTCGGCGTCGAGCAGGGTGCGCGACGAGAGACGCATGCGCGACGGCGGCAGCCCCATCTTGACGAGCGCCTCGACGACGCTCTCGATATTGCGCTTCGCCGCTGCGGAGCCCGCGGCGCCTTCGCCGGGCGGCGCCACCGCGACCACGTCGAGGGCAAGGTCGGGCCGCCGCTGGATCGCCTCGTTCAAGGCGGCGTAGAGCTGCTGCTCGTAGGCGACGTCGGGGCGATCGAAATGGATGGTGACCAGCGCCCGCGCGGCGCTCGCCGGCAGCGGGCTCACCGTCGCCGGCGCGACCGGCGCGGTGGCGCCGGCGATCCGCGGCGAGAGCGCCGCCAGCCGGCGATTGGCGTTGACCAGCGCGAGGTTGCGGCTGGCGATCTCGCCGCTGATCTGCGTCACGAGTTGCGTCGCCTGGCCGCTGAGGCGGTTTGCCTCCGCTTCGATCTGGACGAACTGGCGGCGGTCGAGCTCGCTGACGTTCGGCTGGCTGCCGGCAGCATGCACCGCCTGCACGACATAGCCGGCGAGCGCGACGTCGCTGGTCGCCCAGCTCGAGATCCCGGCGAGCCGCGACAGGATCTGGCCGCTGTGGTTGAGCTCGGTCTGCGCGCCGCTCCAGTCCGTGAGCAGCCGCGGATCGTTCGGTACATTGCGCGACTTCAGGCGGTTTTCGATGTCCGAAGCCTGCTCGTCGACCCGCCCCAGCGTCTCGTTGAGCTGGCGGCGGAGATCGGCGAAATCACGGTTCCGCGTATTGAGGTCGTTCTGCAGATTCTGCAGATCGACGCGCAGCGCTGCCGGGCTGCCGACCGCGGCGGGCGCCGTCGCCGCGGCCGTCGTGCTGGCGGTACTACTGGTGCCGGTCGTCGAGGCTACCGAGACTCCCGGCGACTGCCCCGCGGCCGGCGTCGCGGCGCCGCGTGGGTCCTCGCCGGACAGCGAGGCCGACAGCATGTCGTCGGTGAAGGAGCACGCCGCGAGCAGCAGAACCGCAACGAGCGCCGGGAACCGAGGATACGATCGCGACATGACGGATCCTGACCACCCCAGCGGGCAAATGTTTGATTGGGAAGAGAAAAGACACGGGACGCCGGCACGCTCGGCGGTCGTGATTTTACGCGGCGGCGGCGGCCGGAACAAGCCTTCTCGCGGCTCCAGCGATCCGCCAAACGGCCCTTGCCATCCCCGACCGATCCGAGTAGCTTCCGCCCGCTCCGGCCCAAGGCCGGACCCGGCCTGCGCCCGTAGCTCAATTGGATAGAGCACCAGACTACGAATCTGGGGGTTGGGAGTTCGAGTCTCTCCGGGCGCGCCAAAATCCCTTTTAATATCAACGCATTGCGCTAACCTGCGAACTTGCGCACTTTGGTTGTTAAACACCAGTTTAACATCGAAGATGCGTTGGTGCCACGAGGGCCGATCGTAGGTAGTGTCCTCAGTTTGAATTGTAACGGGTTGAATTGTAACGGGCGAGGCTGGCTAGGTTGCGCCGTTGGCGGTCCACAGAGGCTTCTTCCCGCTCCGCGTTTTGCGCTAGGGCATCGCAGCTTTTGGCAACGCCTTCCGTCATCCGACGTGAACGCGCGTCCGTCATGACCTCGGACGGTATGCGGGCATCCTCGGCGCGACC
>JAQGID010000190.1 GCA_028291405.1 Rhodospirillales bacterium
TGTCAGATGCGATTATCGGATTTTGTGACGCCTATCCACAGATCGGCGTCTCGCTCTCTCTGAATGATTTCACGTTCCGTCCTGGCGACTTTGTCGAGGATGGCTTCGACGTGGCGATCAGGATCGGAGCAATCCGGATTGGCGCGGCATTCTTGCCTAGCGCATCTCAACTCGGATCCTTATGACCGGATCTGGCGCTTCTCGGGTCCCGGACACAACGGGTCTGTCAGGGTCGATGGCCAATTTCATTCCAATAGTGCTCTAGCGCTGAGAAAGGCGGCACTCGCCGGTTTAGGAATCGCGCTGCTGCCGGAGTATTGCATCGAGGCGGACTTTGCGGCGGGCACGCTCGCGCCGGTACTGCCGCTGTGCACGGTCGGGCGTCCGGTTGTGGCTCTTTACCCGCGGTCGCCGCATATCCCGCAAAAGGTGCGTCTGCTGATCGATTTTTTGGTGAAGTGGTTCAAGCACGAATCTGCGCACGAGGGGCGGGTTGCTCGTTCGATCACGGCGGCGCTGTAAGACACGTTACCTCGCCCTGCGAGTCCGTGAGCTGAATGAGGCCGGTCCGATCGAGGTTTGCGGCACCAAGCGCGTGAATCAACCGCAGCGGTGGCGACCGGCAGTGTAGAGGCCGTGGAGAGCATTCGACCAGTGAGTGGTGACTTGGCGCCAGTCGCGGTAGGCATTCGCACCGTGCCGGGCCTGTGCGTCGAGCTCGGCCTGGATTGAGGGTAGGTCCAGGCCCGTGAGGACGCCGTCGCGCACGATTTCACGGCCAGCGACCATTAGAGACCTTAGCGCGCGCTTTGTGGCCCGTTGCGCGACCAAGGCCGCGTCGTCGCTGTCGATCACGATGTCGACGTCGAGAGCCGAGCGGTCGAGGATCATTACATCGCCCGGGGCGCCTTGCGTGAGCGCCCGGTCGCGCAGGGTGTCACCAGTGATCGCGAAGCGGCCGCCATGGCAGGCGGCATCGAGCAGCGTGCCGAGGGGGAGGCCGTCCTGCAGGCCGGTGCCGTGATGCAGCAGGTAAGTCAGGCGCAATTCGCGGAATGCGTCGTCATCGTCATCCACGCTGAAGCCATCGAGGCCCGTCGCGAGGGGCACGCCGCGCCGAGCCATCTCGGCCATCGGGGCGATACCGTTGCGCAGATGCAGGTTGGAGCTGGTGTTGACCGAGATCGTGACGCCGCGTTCGGCCAGCAGCTCCATCTCTTCCGAGCGCAGCCAAGCGGCGTGGGCAATGGAGAGACGGGGCGAGAGCAGGCCGATCTTGTCTAGGTAGCGCACGGGGCCGCCGGGGTGCAGGGCGTCGAGGAATTCCCGCTGAGTGGGGGATTCAAGCAGGTGCATATGGACGCGGCGGCCGGTTGTGGCGGAGCGTTCGGCGATGCCGCGCAGGAGGGCTTCGGAACACCATTCCAGGCCGTATGGACCGTATTGGACGTCGACCAGCGGGTCGCTAAGGCTGGCGGCGAATTCGTCGAAGCGGTCGAGTTGCTCGGTCGGGCTGGGGATTCGGTCGGCGAGGATGCGCTGCTCGATAGCGGCGCGGGCAACCCCGGGGAGGGCGGCGAGAACGGTCGCGTCCGGGGCGTAGCCGAGGAGGTGGGTGTCGCGCATGGAGACGGCGATGGCGGCGCGGACACCGACGGCGCGGATGGCGCGCAGGACATCGCCCAGTTCTTCGCCGAGCCGGGCGGGACGCTGAGGGCGAGTGTAGTGGATCATGATAGCGCCGCAGCCACCCAAGGCTTGTCGCCCCAGCGCGGCTGCGGCGACAAGATAGGGGTCGCAGACAGGGGTATTGCTCATTGTGGCGAGCCACAGCTCGAGCGGCAGGTCGTAGGCGCCCAGGGCGGTGGGGCGGACGCCGCGGACATGGTCGTGGGCGTTGGCGAGCGGCGGCATCAGGATTTGCTTGGCGGCGGCCGGGGCATCCAAGGATTGGACGTCGGCGACGTGCCCGGCCGCGAGGGTGAGCCGGGATGGCGTGCAGCGGGTGCAACCGCCGCCGAGGCGGAGAAGGCGGCCGTCCAGGACCATTTCGTGGCCAAACTCGATCCCTCGGTCTTCCATCATTGGTCTGTCCCTGCTATCGGTCATAGACGTAACAATAACAGATTTGGCTGGATAATCGATGATTTGCCATAGTGTCGAGTCTTTAGGCATTTGCCTTATGATCTGCCCGATTAAGGGGCAGGGCCGGCGATGAGCACCGCCTTGAGCCTGGTGCAGAGCACGCAGGATGCGGTCGCCTCCGACATTCTGGGCGGGCGCCTTGCGCCGGGTAGTTGGCTGCGGCTGGGGGCGTTGAGCGCCACCTATGGTATCGGGCTGAGCCCGATGCGCGAGGCAATGGCGAACTTGGTCGGGCGGGGGCTGGTGATCCAGGAAGTGCAGCGGGGGTTCCGGGTGGCACCCGTGTCGCTACCGGACCTATTGGACCTGTGCAACACGCGGACGATGCTGGAATGCCAAGCGCTGCAGGCGGCAATGGCAGCCGGCGGCGCGGATTGGGAGGCTAGGATTTTGGCGGCGCGGCACCGCCTATCCCGCCACCCGCGCACGGCGGAGAGGCTGATCGATGAGGATTGGGAGGCGCTGCATCGGGCATTCCACTTTGCCCTGCTGGAGGCCTGCCCGTCGCCGCGGCTGGTCACACTCTGCCACCAGCTTTACGACCAGTTCGACCGATACCGGCGGCTGGCGGTGCAGGCGGCGGGGCGGCATCCGACCATCGAACCGATCGAAGCCGCGATGGTGGACGCAGTGTTGGCGCAAGACGCGGACGTACTGATGGCGCTGACGGCGCGCCATATCTCCGACAGCACGACCCAGATCCGCGAACTGGGCACGCCGCACTTGTTCGCGGCGCCGGACGAAGTTGGTACGGAAGTTGCGTCAAACGGCCGGAGGGGCCGGAACAAGCCGGAATGAACCCTCAATCTGGATCAGGAGATTTACCATGCCAGCATCCCGCATTGCACGACGTCAGGTCCTGGCTGGCTCGGCCGCGTTAGCTTTGGGCATGCCGTTCGTACGCCGCGCGGCCGCGGCCGATGCGCCGGTGGCGTTCCAGCTTTCATGGATCAAGAGCATTCAGTACGGCGGATATTTTGCCGGCATCGAGACGGAAAGCTACGCGAAGCAAGGGATTGCGGCGACCTTCAACTCGGGCGGCCCGAACGTGGATCCGGTGGCCAACGTCGCAGCCGGGCAGGCCCAATTGGGGGATCGGCCAATCGGGCCACTGATCCTGGCGCGCGACAAAGGCATCCCGATCAAGGTGATTGCCACCGTGTTCCAGCGCAGCCCTCTCGCGGTGATGAGCCTGGCGGCCAAGCCGATCCGCACCGTCAAGGAGATGGAAGGCAAGACGGTCGCCGTGGCAACATCCAATCGGCCATTGGTGCTCAACATGTTGCGAGACGCGGGGATGGACCCGCAGAGCGTCAATATCGTGCCGTCCGCGCCGGATCCCTCGGCGCTGGTTTCCGGCCAGATCGACGCGTACGTCGGATATTCCACCAACCAGGGCGTGATGCTGCAGACGCGCGGCGTAGAGATCTTTGCCCTGAACGCGCACGATCTGGGCTTGCCGGAAACCGCCGGTACGATCTATGCGCGCGAGGATTTCCTGGCCGGCAATCGGGACCTCGTGGTGCGGTTTCTTCGTGCCACCATCGCGGGTTGGCGCTGGGCGCTGGAGCATAAGGACGAGACGGCAACGCTGATGGTGCAGAAGTACGGGGCGCCGGGGTTGGACTTGAAGGCACAGCGAACCGAGCTGGCGGCGAGCGAGCCGTTCATTACCGACAATTCGAAAGGGCTGCTGGCCGTCGATCCCGCGCTGTACGACCGAATCATCGCGCTCTATCGCAAGGTGGACATGATCAAGTCGCCGATGACCGCGGCCGATCTGTGCGATCCCAGCTACGTCGACGCCGCGTTAGCCATCTGAACATGTCTTCCCGAGAGCTGGTAATCGATCGCGTCTCGCTCGTGTTCCACGGCCGGGGCGATCCGGTCATCGCCCTTGACAGCGCCAGCCTGGCGCTGCCGGGCGGCGGGTTCGGGGCGATCATCGGTCCGTCGGGCTGCGGCAAGTCTACGCTGCTGCGACTGGTGGCCGACATCCTGCGGCCGGATGCGGGAAGCATTCGTCTGGGCGGGCAAACGCAACGGCAGGCGCGGCAGGAGCATGCGATCGGCTTCGTGTTCCAGCAGCCGACCCTGCTGCCCTGGCGCAGCGTGCTGCAGAACGTGGAGCTCCCACTGGCAATTGTGGGCCGTCGGAGCGGGCGGGGCGGAGCGCTGTCGCCGGCCGAGCTGATCGAGCTGGTCGGGTTGAAGGGGTTCGAGAACGCCTTGCCGGGCGAGCTTTCCGGGGGCATGCAACAGCGGGCCGCCATCGCGCGGGCGCTGGTCCTGCGACCCGATATCCTGCTGCTGGACGAGCCGTTTGGTGCGCTGGACGAGATCACTCGGCAGCGAATGAACCTCGAACTGCTACGGATCTGGGCTGAGAGCGGGACGACCGCGCTGCTGGTGACTCACTCGATCGCCGAGGCGGTATTCATGGCGGACCGGGTGTTCGTGATGTCGCCGCGGCCCGGGCGGGTGGCGCAAACGGTCGAGGTAGCTCTGCCGCGGCCGCGCACGCTGGAGATGATGCGTTCGCCGGAGCTGTTCGCGTCGGCCAACGAGGTGCGGGACGGGTTGTTCGGGCGAACGGGCCATCCGTCGGCGGTCAACGCGGAGAGCTGGTGAAATGCGTCGGCTTTGGGTGACGACGCTGCCGACCTTGATGTTGCTCGTGGTGCTGGAGGGCTTGAAACGTGCCGGGGCGCTGCCGGTGTTTATCCCCGGGCCCGGGCAGGTGCTGGCGGCCGCTTGGGCGCGTCCTCAGCTGCTGTGGGACAATCTGTTGCCGACGGCTGGGACGGCGACGGAAGGGTTCGTCATCGCCGCGGTGGTGACCCTGGCGGCGGCCGGCATCGGGACGGCCGTTCGGCGGGTCTGGGGAGCGGTCTACGGGCTTGGGGTGGTGTTGCATGCGATCCCGGTGATTGCGACGGCGCCGTTGCTGGCCTTGTGGCTTGGCACGGGTGCCGGGATGCATGTTGTGATCGTGGCGCTGGCTGCGCAGTTCCCGTTGCTGGTGGGGGCGATGCAGGGGCTAGCGGCGGCGGACGCGCGGCAGATCGAGATGCTGCACTGCCTGTCGGCGAGCCGGTGGCAGATGTTCCGCTATTTGCAGCTGCCGTCGGCACTGCCGTTCTTGTTCGCCGGGTTCAAGGTGGCGACGCCCTTGGCGGTGCTGGGGGCCGTGACGGCGGAGTGGGCGGGGGCGGACCGCGGAATTGGGGCGGTGATGCTGAATGCCCTGTTCTCCTACGACATCGTCACGGTGTGGCTGGCGGTGCTGACGTGCTGCGCCTTCGCGGGGCTGGCTTATGCTGCGTGGAGTTTGATCGAGCGGAGCGCGCTCCGATGGAACCGGACGGTGGAGCTGCCGACGTGAGGGGCTCGGCGCGAGGCGCGGTGCTGGTGGTGACTGCGACGGCGGCGCTGGTCATCATGTGGCAAGCGGCGGTGACGGCGTTTCGGGTGCCGGTCTACCTAGTGCCGCCGCCGGAAGCGGTTTGGCACAGCGCCGTCCTGCATTGGGACGTGTTGCTGCGGCAGACCGGGACGACGTTGGGGGCTGCCTCGCTCGGGCTGTTGGTCAGCAGCCTATTCGCCGCCGGAGCGGCGATGCTGTTCACCGTCTCGCGAGACGCCGAGCAGGCGATGACGCCGTTGTTGCTGGCGTTCCGGACCGCGCCGGTGGCGGCTGTGGCGCCGCTCATCATGCTGTTCACCGGGCGCGGGATCGCCACCAGCGTCGTGGTGGTGACGATCGTTTCGTTCTTTCCGATCTTCGTCAATCTACGGCGTGGCTTGGTCAGCGTCGACCGCGGGGCGTTGGAGCTGTTCCACGTGCACGATGCCTCGGTGTGGCAGCAGGTCGTGTTGCTGCGGTTGCCGGCGGCATTGCCCTTCCTATTCACCGGGCTGAGGGTTGCAGCCGGCAGCGCGGTGCTCGGGGCGATGCTGTCCGAGTGGATCACCGGAACCCGAGGATTGGGCAACTTGATCCTGGAGTCCTCGGACATGCGGGAGGTGGAGATGCTGTGGGGCGCGGTGGTGACGGCGGTCATCAGCGGGCTGGTCGTATTCGGTCTGACGAGCCTGGGCGAGGCGCGGGCGACGCGCTGGCGCCGGGCCGGCGCGCGGGCGGGCTGAGGCGATGCGGCTGCTGTCGGAGGCGGACGTGGAGCGCCTGACCGATCCGGAGTTAGCGATCCGCGCGGCAACGGAAGCTTTCCGGATGCAGGCGGCGGGCGCCGCAACGGGACCAGGGGCCTTGGGGCGATTGGATCTGCGGCAGCCGGGAGCGGGGCTGCTGGCGCTCGCTGGGTTCGAGGGTGATTCGCTGCTCGTGAAGACGAACGTACATGCGCATCCGGCGGGCGGTCATCGGACGGGCGGAAGTCTGGTGACGCTATGGGATGTGGCACAGGGTCGTCCCGTGGCGTTGATCGCGGCCCGCGGGTTCAACGGGCATCGGACGGCGGCGGGGTTCGCTGCGGCGGCGCAGTTGCTCGCGCGCGAGGATGCCTCGGTGCTGACCGTGTTCGGGGCGGGCCGGCTGGCGGGATCGACATTGCGGTATCTGGTCGGCGTGCGGCCGATCCGGCGGGTGCTGATTGTGGGACGGACACCGGGGCGGGCAGAGGCGCTGGCGGCCGAGGCGTGGGCGTGGCCAGGGTTCGAGGGCGTGGCGGTCGAGGCTTGCGACGACCCGGCGGCGGCCGCTGCGTGTGCCGACATCATCGCGACCACGACGACGGCGGACAACGCCGTGTTCCCAGGGGCGGTGGTCCGGCCGGGGACTTTCGTGGTGTTGGGCGGGGCGAATCGGCCGACGGCCCGGGAGGCGGATGACGAGTTGATACGACGGGCCATGATTTACCCGGACCATCGCGAGGGGGCGCTGGCGAAGGCAGGAGACCTGCTCTTGCCGCTCGCCGCCGGGACGATCAAGGAGGAGGCAATCGGGGTGGAGATCGGAGCCTTGCTTGGTGGGCCGGCGCCGGCGCTGACGGCCGGGTTCGTGTCGGTGTTCAAGTCGATCGGTATCGCGCGCCAGGACCTCATGCTGGCGCAAGCCCTGCTGCGGCGGGCGGAGGAACGGGGGGTGGGAACGGTGCTGGACTTGGAGGGCCTGGCGGCATGACCGCACTGCTGATCCGCGGGGCGACGGTCCTGACGCTCGATGCCGCCGATCGTGTGATCGAGGACGGGCATGTACTCGTGCGCGATGGCGTCATCGCCGCGGTGGGGGATGGAGATCCGGTGGTCGAGCCCGGCATGCGGGTGATCGAGGGACGGGGGCTGCTGCTGGCGCCCGGGCTGGTGAATGCGCACACCCATTCGCAGTCGAGCACGCTGTCGGGGTTCGGCGATCGGCTGAGCCATCCGGCGTTCATGTGGCTGACGCAGGCGCATACCGCGCGGCGCACGCCGGACGAGACGCGGCTCGCAGTGCTGCTGACGGCTTGGGCGGCGCTGAGCACGGGCACGACGGCCCTGATCGATCATTTCCCGGGACAGCGCTTCTCCTCGGCGGACATCGGGGCGGCGCTCTCCGCGTGGCACGAGACCGGAATGAGGGCGGTGCTGGGGTTGCGCTTCTTCGACGGCGACTTCGCGGACATCTTTCCCGCTCCAGGGGTGCTCTCCCCGACAATGATGGCGGCGTTGCAGGAGGTCGAATTGTTGCAGCCGCAGCCGCTCGGCGAGTTGCGGGAGCTGGCCGCCGACGCGATCGTGCGATGGCATGGGCGGGACGGGCGGATCGGCGTATTTCCGGCGCCGTCCAATCCTGACCGATGCTCGGACGCGGCGCTGCTGCTCTGCGCCGAATTGGCCGAGCGGTACGATACGGGCATCCATACGCACCTGCTTGAGACGCGGAAGCAGGCGACGCTGGCGCAGGCTCGGTATGGAATGACGACGGTCGCCCATCTGCAGGAGCTGGGCGTGCTGTCCGACCGGTGGTCCTGCGCGCACTGCGTGTGGCTGAGCGAGGCTGATATCGGGCTCATGGTCGAGGCGGGTGCGGTGGCGGCGCTCTGCCCGGAGAGCAATGCGCGATTGGGCGTGGGTACGGCTGCGATCCCGGCGATGCGGGATGCCGGAATGCGGTTGGCGCTGGGGACGGATGGATCAGGGGCCAACGACAACCAATCGATGCATGAAGCAATGCGTGCGGCGGCGACACTGCACAGAGCCGGGCTGAAGGAGCGCGGCGACTGGGTTTCGGCGCGGCAGACGCTAGCGATGGCAACCATCGGTGGGGCGGCGGCTCTGCGACAACAGAGGGTAGGGGCGATCGCGCCGGGATGGGCGGCGGACCTGGTGCTGTACCAGCTGGACCATCCGGCCTGGACGCCGCTGAACGACCCGCAGTGCCAGATGGTGTTTTCGGAATCCGGCAGCGCGGTCGAGACGGTGATCGTGGCGGGAGAGGTGCTGCTGGATGGCGGTCGGCCCACCCGCTTCGACCCAACGGCCTTGGCGCAGGAGGTCCGAGCGATGGCGGTTTCCTTGCGGCGGCGGAATGCGGATTTGTTTGCTGTCGCCACGGCGATCGCCGACAGCGTGCAATGAGTATGTTGGAGAGCGTGCGATGAAGACGGCGGACCTGCTGATCACGGGCGGTATCCTGGTTTTGCCCGAGGGAGAGGTGGCGGCCGACCTCGTGGTGCGCGACGGGCGGATCGAGGGCATCTTGGCTCCCGGCAGCGAGTGGGCGACGCTCGAGGTGATCGAAGCCGACGGGCTGCACGTGCTGCCGGGGGCGATCGATGTCCACACGCATGTACGCGATCCTGGCCTGACCTGGAAGGAGACCTGGACAACCGCGAGCCAGGCGGCGGCGGTGGGCGGGGTCACGACGATCTTCGACATGCCGAACACGGATCCGGTCGTCGCAAACGCCGAGGCGGTGCGGCAAAAGATCGACGTCGCAGCGGCGCAGAGCTGCATTGATTACGGCGTGTATGGCGTGGTGATCGAGGACACGCTCGATCAGCTGCTGCCGATGCACGAGGCAGGGGCGGTGGCGTTCAAGCTGATGCTGGCGACCGATCACGCCCGCATCCCGGTGCCCTCCGACGGGGCGGTTCTGGAGGCGCTGGCGACGTTGGCGGCAATGGGTCTGCGCACGACGGTGCATGCGGAGAATAACCAGATATTGCGATGGCGGGAGCATCGGCTGCGCGCTGCCGGGCGTTCGGACGCGGCGGCGCACCTGGAGCAGCACACGGACATTGCCGCGGTGGAGGCGGCCAGCCGGATCGCGCTGTTCGCCGAATGGACAGGCGCCAAAGTCCATATCGCGCACGAGAACTCGCGGCATTCGCTGCCGGTGATCCAGGCTGCGAAGGCGCGGGGTGTGGATCTGACGGTGGAGACCTGCCCGCACTACCTGCTGCTGTCTACCGAAGACGGAGTTCGGGTGGGTGCGAATGCCATGCGGGTGAAGCCGCCGGTGCGCGAGCCCGGGCATGCCGGGCCGTTGTTCGACGCATTGCGGTCCGGATTGATCGACATATTGTCAACCGACCATGCGCCGCATCTGCCGGAGGAGAAGCGGCGGGCGTCAATCTGGGAGTGTGCGCCCGGGTTCCCAGGGGTGGAGACGTCGATGGCGCTGATGCTGCGGGAGGTGAATGCCGGGCGACTGACATTGAGCCAATACGTGCGGATGGCATGTGCGGCGCCGGCGCGGGCGTTCGGGCTGTCGCGGAAGGGACATCTGGTCGTCGGCGCGGATGCGGATATCGTGCTGGTCGACATGACTCGGCGGGGCGTCGTCACGGCGGCCGGGCTGCATTCCTTGGGCAATCTGACACCATACGAAGGGTTCGAGCTGCATGGGATGCCGGTGCGAACACTGGTGCGGGGGCGAACGGTGGCGCTGGATGGACGGCCGTTGTCAGCGGTGGGATGGGGCCGGAACGTCATCTAGCGAGCGCTTCCAACAGAGGACGACGAGCGGGTTTCGACGATCCCGGTGAGATGAGGTTGAAGATGAGTGAACGGAGTTGGTGGAATGCAGCTAGCACTTGAAGGCCGGGTCGCGATCATCACCGGGCCGGCAAAAGGCATGGGTGCTGCCATCACCGAGGCGTTCGCGGCCGAGCGGTGCAAGATCGTGATGGCCGGGCGAGACTTGGCTGCGATGGAGCCCGTCGCCGCCGACATTCGGTCGCACGGTGCCGACGTGCTCGTGGTGGCCTGTGATGTAACGCTAGAGACCGATACGGCGGCGCTGGCCGAGGAGGCGATGCGCCGCTTTCGGCAGATCGACATTCTGATCAACGTCGCTGGCGGTTCGGGACCGGTCGGGCCGTCGAGCTGGGAGACGTCTCAGCGGGAGTTCGAAGACATAATCGAGCTCAATTTGACCGGCTGCTTCAACACCATGCGCGCCGTTCTGCCCGGTATGATCGGGCGCAGATATGGCAAGATCGTCAATGTCGGCGGCACGTTCGGTATGCGCGGCAGGGCCGGGCGGATGGCCTATTCCGCGTCGAAATGGGGTTTGCGCGGCGTCACCAAATCGACCGCGATCGAGGCGGGGCCCCATAACATCAACGTGAACTGCGTCGCCCCAGGCATGGTCGATGGTGCGCGGTTTCGCACCAAGGTCATCCCCGAAATAATGAAGACGCATGGCCTTACGGAAGACCAGGCGATCCAACGGTTGGCGGGCGAATACGCCTTGCGGCGGATCAGCCTCGATACCGACATCGCCAACGCCTGTCTTTTCCTGGCCTCCGATATTTCCCGGCAGATCACCGGCGTCGATCTGCCTGTCGATGGCGGTTGGGCGGCTCTATGAACGACTTCAATACGGATTCCCCAACAATGCTTGCCGATCTTGTGATCACCGGCGCGACCATCGTCACCGATACGGCGCAATTCGCCGGTGCCGTCGCCATCAAGGACGGCGTCATCCTGGCGATCGGCGACGCTTCGGCGATGCCGGCCGCTCTGGAGGTGCTCGACGCGACGGGCCAGTACATCCTGCCGGGCGCCATCGATGCCCATGTCCACTTCCGCGAACCCGGCTACACCCACAAGGAAACCTGGGAGACCGGCACAGCGAGTGCCGCCATGGGCGGAGTCACCACGGTCTTCGAGATGCCCAACACCAATCCGCCGACCGGTACGCTGCCGGCGCTGCAGATGAAGCTGGAGGCCGCAAAAAAGGCCTATGTCGATTACGGCATCTACGGGCTTCTCGCAGAGGACAATCTCGACCAGCTCGAGACCTTGATCGATGGCGGCGTCGCCGCCTTCAAATGCTTCATGGGAAATACATTCGGCAATCTGCCGTCTCCCTCGACGGGTGCAATGCTGGAAGGCTTCGAGATCATCGCGAAGCATGGCTATCGCATTGCGCTGCATGCCGAGAACGCCACGATCATGGCCCGCCGGCAGATAGCTCTGAAGGCCTCAGGCCGCCATGACGCAATGGCGCATCTTGCCGCTCGACCGCCGGTCGTGGCGATCGAGGCGGTGGCCCGCGCTGCGATCCTAGCGGAATGGACCGGCGCTAGGATCCATATCCTGCACGTCTCGTCCGGCGACGAATTGCGGCCGTTGCGCGAGGCCAAGCTCCGCGGCGTCGACATAACCGCCGAGACGGCGCCGCATTATCTGCTCCTCGACGAGCACGCCTATGAGCAACACGGCTCGCTCATCCGGGTCAATCCGCCGGTGCGGGAGAAGAAGCATCAGGACGCCTTGTGGCAGGCCGTTGCCGATCGGACGATCGACATGATCGCCACCGATCATGCGCCCCATGCAGCCTGCGAGAAGCATAAGGCCGATATCTGGCAGGCCGATTGCGGCTTCACCGGGGTCGAGACACAAATGCCCCTGATGCTGACCCAGGTCGTGGCCGGACGGTTGAGTCTCTGCGACTACGTGCGTCTGACGGCCACGGCGCCGGCGAATGCCTTCGGGCTCTATCCCCGCAAGGGCACCCTGCTGCCCGGTTCCGACGCCGACATCGTCGTGGTCGATCTCGCACGCGAGGGTATCGTGGAAGGCCGTCATCTGCATTCGCTCGGCTCATCGACCCCGTTCGAGGCCACGCCGGTCAAGGGCTTGCCGATCCACACCCTGGTCCGGGGCCGCTTCGTCATGCGGGATCGCAAGCTGATCGAGGCGGCTCGTGGCCACGGCACCTCGGTCCGCCGCATCCAGCATATGCCGGCGCCGACGCCGCGCAATCTCGAACATACGACGGCGGCGGTCACCCGCGCGGTCATGGCGGTTTGACCGGACCGACGGAGCGGGTGATGCCAGTTGAGATGACGCGCACCCTCTCGGTCCAGGGCGAGCGGCACCGGCCAACACGTTACTGCAGTTGCAATTCCGAGGAATTCCGATGAGAGCGATCCGCGTCACGGCCGGCCCGTATGAGTTTATGGCCCGATTGGAGTTGGCTGCAGCACCCAAGACCTGCGCCACCTTTCTGAGTTTGCTGCCGTACCGTCAACGGATCATTCATGTCCGCTGGAGCGGTGAAGCCTGTTGGATTCCTTTGGGCGATCTGGATCTCGGGCTCGGCTACGAGAACCACACCAGCTATCCTGCTGCCGGACAGATGCTGCTCTATCCCGGCGGAATCAGCGAGACAGAAATCCTGCTGGCCTATGGTGGTGTTGCCTTCGCCAGTAAAATGGGACCGCTGGCAGGCAATCATTTCCTCACGGTCACCGAAGGTTGCGATAAGCTTGGGGATCTCGGCAAACTTGTGCTGTGGCATGGGGCGCAGGAGATCGCGTTCGATGCGTGCTCCTAGGAGCGCCATAGCAGCTTGCGCACTCTACGGGGCCCGCTAGGTGCTGTGGTCCACACCGACCCGAATATGAGAGGACATACCTTCGTGTAAACCTTTAACCAACGGGATGAATCCTATGCGCAAGCCATCATGCCCCGAAGCACTGCTCGGTCTTGCCGCCGCAATTTTGTTGTCCGGGCCGTTCGCCGCGGCCGCGCTGACGAAGCTCAATGCCGCCGAGTTGACAAAGCTCAATATCGGCATCACGAATACCGCAACCGACGTTGGCTTCTTCATCGCCGACAAGAAGGGTTATTTTCGCGATGCCGGCATCGAGGTTTCGACGATGTCGTTCCCCTCCGCGGCCAAAATGATCGCGCCGCTTGGCACCGGTCAGCTTGACGTCGGAGGCGGCACCGTGGCCGCCGGGCTCTACAACGCCGTCGAGCGCGGCGTCCAGGTGCGGGTCGTCGCCGACAAGGGCTCGGTCACCGACAAGTACGAATACTCGACGCTGCTCGTGCGCAAGGATCTGGTCGACAGCGGGCGCTACAAGTCGCTGCGCGATCTGAAGGGCATGACGGTAGCTGTGGCAGCGCAGGGCGCGGGCTCTGAGTCATCGCTCAACGAAGCGCTGAAGAAGGGCGGCCTCAAGTTCAGCGACGCAAACGCCATCTATCTCGGATTCCCGGAGATGCTGGTCGCGCTGCGGAACAAAGGAATCGATGCCGGCGTGACAAACGAGCCCACCGTAACCAGCGCAATCCGCGAAGGCGTCGCGGAGCGTGCGAGTCCGGATCCCATCTACCCGGGACAGCAGACTGCCGTGGTGCTCTATTCCGAAGGCTTCGCGACGAAGAACAAGGAGCTTGCGCAAAAATTCATGAATGCCTACATCCGTGCGATCCGCGACTACAACGGCGCATTGATTGGAGGCAAGCTTGCGGGGCCGCAGGCGGAGGAGATTCTGTCGATCCTCACCGAGTATACGGCGATCAAGGACCGCGCCGTCTATGCAGATATGACGGCGTTTGCGGTGAACCCGGATGGAAGGGTCAATACCGAAACCCTGAAAAACGATCTCATGTTTTATCGGGAGCGCGGCTTGGTCGGCACGAAAGTCGGTGTGGAGCAGGTGGTCGACAATTCCTTCGCCGACGAGGCCGCGCGCGTGCTCGGCCCTTACAAGGGCGCGCAACGCTAGCGCGAGCTTGTTTTCATAAATTTATGGCTGTTCGGGTCGCGAGGATCCGGCGAATAGACCACGACGCTCAACTTCTGGATGCCCTCAAGGCGGAATACCAAATAGCCGAACTGAACGCAGCCGAGCTTGGGCACCTGTAGGCGCCTAAAGCCCTGGCCGCGGTCGAGCACTTCGTACTGGCGCCATAGGCGGCGGAATTCTGCTGACGTTTTCTCAAGCGTGGAGACGAGCCTGCGCATGCCGGTATCATCGGCATGGCGGGCATAATCCGCCCGAAAACGGGCGACGATGCGGCGGGCGTCTTCCTCCCAATTGACCATTGCTCGACGGAAGGAAGAATCGATGAACGCCAGCCGCAACGAGTTGCGGTCCTGCTCCGGCAGCTCCGCGAAATTGCCAAAGATGCGCTGCGCCGCCGAGTTCCACGCGAGGATTTGCCAACGCGCGTCCTTCACATAAGCCGGCCACCCTCGCAGGCTGTCGATCATGTCCTGCAGACCCGGAGGAACCTCGTTGCGCGAGGAGATCTCCGGCTCGGGTGCAGGATGGCCGCTGAGGACAAAAAGATGCGTCCGTCCCGCCGGATCCAGATTCAAGGCGCGCGCAACGTTTTCAAGGAAGGCTGGAGACACGTTGACCTGGCGGCCTTGCTCGAACCAAGTGTACCAGGTCAGGCCGACGCCGGCGAGGGCAGCAACTTCCTCGCGCCGCAGCCCTTTCGTGCGCCGCCCTCCCGTGACGGGCAGTCCGACATCCGCGGGCTTCAGCATCTCGCGGTGCTGGCGGATAAAGGACGACAGCTCCTGGCGGTTCCGGGCGAGGGTGCTTTGTGGCATTGGCACGGTGCGGAAGTCGAGGCCGGGGACTCTGGTGCGATTGGTAATAGGATAATAACTATTATCGTCACCTGGCGGAAAGCTTGCAATGGTGATGCCTCGAGCGGAATCGACGTTGTGGGGACACATGCTGACGCCCGAGCAAAACGATTTCTTGACGCGCACTGGACCCGGAACCCCGATGGGCGAGCTCTTTCGCCGCTACTGGATTCCAGCATTGATGGCCGAGGAGCTGCCAAAGCCGGACTGTCCGCCCGTCCAAGTCCAATTGCTGAGCGAGAAGCTGATCGCGTTTCGCGAGACCCAGGGGCGGGTGGGATTGATGAGTGAATTCTGCGCCCATCGGGGCGTGTCCTTGTGGTTCGGACGCAACGAGGAGTCCGGCTTGCGCTGCCCCTATCACGGGTGGAAATACGACGTGACAGGGCAGTGCGTCGAGGTCCCGTCAGTTCCCGTATCGAGCAACTTCTGCGAGAAAATCAAGCTCAACGCGTATCCGACGGTCGAGCGCGGCGGGGTGATCTGGGCCTACATGGGTCCGCCCGCCGAACAGCCGCCGCTTCCGGCCTACGAATGGGTCGAGTTGCCCGCTACGAAGCGATTCCTGTCGAAACGTACGCAGGAGTGCAATTATCTGCAGGCCATCGAAGGCGGCCTCGATTCGAGCCATGTATCATTCTTGCATCGTGCCGATCTGAATTCGGATCCGCTGCATAAGAATACGGCGGGGGCGAAATATGCGCGCAGCACCAACACGATATTCAATGTTCTCGAATCTCCGGGCGGCCTGCTGATCGGCGCTCGCCGCGATGCGGAACCGGGTTATCACTATTGGCGCATCACGCAGTGGCTGATGCCGTGGTACACCCTCATTCCCCCCTACCAGGGGCATGCCGCGAACGGACATGCCTGGATTCCCATCGACGACCATAATTGCATGGCCTGGACGATGACTTTCCACACCGTCCGGGACCTGAGCGCGCAGGAATTGGAACTCATGCGCAGCGGCCACGGTGTTCATCCGCAGCTGATTGCGGGGACCTTCCGGCCCGTGGCGAACCGCACCAACGGTTATCTCATGGATCGCGCAGCCCAGGCGGCGGGAGACACTTACAGCGGGATCAAAGGCCTCGCGATTCAGGATGCGTCGGTTCAGGAAAGCATGGGTCCGATCGCCAATCGTACCACGGAGAACCTCGTGCCCACGGACAAGGCGATCGTCATGGCGCGCGCGCGCCTGAGGACGGCCGCGGAAGCGGTGCAGGAGGGAAAACGCGCGCCCGGCCTGGAGCCGGAGGCCCAATTCGTCCGCTCGGCGTCGTTCGTTCTTCCCGTCGAAGCGGTGTTCGAGGACGCGGCAGCCAAGGCGATCCGGGTTAGAAAAGGGGAGCCGCACGTCGCGGTCTGACCGCCCTTCGGCGAAAAGGACAACTCCATGAGCGCTTCACGTAGGCTTCGGGAAAAATGGGCGGCGGGAAAGACGACCTACGGCGCATGGGCGGCGCTGCCTTGCGCCTTCGCCGCCGAATTGATGTGCGTGCCGGGTATCGACTATGTCTGCATCGATCAGCAGCACGGTCTCGTCGATTACAACGACATGGTGGCGATGCTGCGCGCGATCGAAGGACGCGGAAGCGTGCCGCTTACGCGCGTGCCCGCCAACGAGGGCTGGCTCATCGAAGGCGTTCGACGCAGGTGCGCAGGGCGTGGTGGTTCCGATGATCAATAGCGGCGCCGAGGCTGCCGCCGCCGTGGCGGCGTGCCGGTATTCGCCGAAGGGCACACGCTCGTTCGGCCCGGTTCGCGCGTCTATGGTGATGGAGAGCCGCGACATCGCGGTGGTCGGCGACAGTGTGCTGTGCTTCGTCATGGTAGAGACGCGCGAGGGGGTGGAACGCATCGATGAGATCGCCTCCACGCCGGGACTCGACGGAATCTACGTCGGACCGGCGGATCTCGCCCTCGGCCTGGGACTGCCGCCCAATCTCGACAAGGAAGAGCCAGAGCACGTCGCCGCCGTGGATCGGATCCTGAAAGCCTGTCAGCAGGTCGGCCTGGTCCCGGGAATCCAATGCGGCTGTGGGCGCTCCGCTCGCAAATTCTCCGACCGCGGCTTTCGCTTGGTCACGCTGACCAAGGATTCGTCGCTTCTTCCCGCGGCGGTCGAAAAGGAAGTCGCCTCTGCTCTGGGCGGCGAGGCCGCCGGGGTTAAAGAAAAGGCCTACACCTGATGTCGAATGGCCCCGTTCCCCAATCGCCCGACGAAGTCGCGGCACTGATCGCAGGCTACGTGGCAAACGCTTCTGCCGGCCTGGACGCCAAGGCCGAGCGTGCGGCGAAGGCGGCGCTTGTCGATGCAATTGCCGTCGCCATCGGGGCTCTCATTCATCCTGCCGCCCAGGCGGCGCGCCGCCATGCTTATCGCTTCCCGGTCGGCGAGGGCGGTTGCACGATCTGGGGCAGTCGCGCGCGCACCACGCCCGACATCGCCGCGCTGAGCAACGGCGTTCTTCTTCGCTGCTACGATTACAACGATTTCTTCGTCGGCGCGCGAAACAGCGGCCATCCCAGCGACATAATCGGCGGCGTCATCGCCGCGGCCGAGTGGGCGGACGTTTCCGGCGCAAGGCTGCTTTCGGCGCTCGCGCTCGGATACGAAGTCGTTGCGGCAATGTTCGACGCGTTCTCGACCGCGCCCGGCGGCTGGGACTACACCAACCTTACTGCGATCGGCGCGGCTTGCGCCATTGCCAGGGTCCTCGGCCTCGATGCGCAGCAGACGCAGGAGGCGCTCGCCATGACGGTGATCCCGCATTTCGCGAGCGATGAGATCGAGTCGGGCGAGCTCAATGCACGCGGCGATCTGACGATGTGGAAGCGCTTCAATGGCAGCGATGCTGTGCGAAACGCGCTCCAGGCCTGCCTGCTCGCATCGGTTGGAGTTGAGGGCGCGGTGCGGCCGTTCGTCGGGAAGCTCGGCTTTATCGCCAAGCTTGCGAACAAGCAGGAGGATTCGATTCCGGTGCTGCGCGAGCGGCTCGCCGCCGAGCGGCCCCTGTCGCGGATCGCCGAGACCGGTATGAAGCGCTGGCCCGTGGGCTCGCTGGCGCAAAGCGCGATCCACGCCGCCTTGGAAGCCCGAAAGCAAGTAGGCGATCTCTCCCAAATCCACCGGATTCGGGTCTATGCCGAGGAGGGCGCTTACGAGCATCTCGTCAAGATCCGCAAAGATCCCTGGACCCCGATCTCGCGCGAGACTGCGGACCATTCGCTGCCCTATATCGTCGCCGCGGCGGTCCTCGACGGCAATATCGGCACCGAGAGCTTCGATCCGAGCCGCGTATTGGCGGCTGAACGCCAGCGCTTCCTGAAAGAAACGGTAACTGTGAGCAGCGCTCCGGAGCTCGGAACGCTCGCCAGCGGCAAGCTAAGGCGCGCTCAAGCAGGTTACCTCTCGCGCGTCGAGATCGAGCTGGCCGACGGCAGGATCGTGCATGGGGCGGCCGAGCCGCCTCCTGGCCATCCGAGGAATCCGTTCAGCGACGCTGATCTCACTGCGAAATTGCGCGAGAATGTCGAGCCGTTCGCTGGGGCCGCACACGTGGAGAAGCTCGCGAGGTGCCTGTTTTCAATCGAGCATGCGGAGAGCGTGCGCGAGCTGACGGCGCTCCTTGCGCTGGATAGCCTCGGCGATATCGATTCCGCGGCTATCGATTCATCGCCACGTCGCTCACCCCCGGGCGACAAGCAATCGCCAGCCAAGGCCTAAAGTTTGCGTAGCGCACTGCTGAAACGAAGCGCTGCTGGTACAAGCAACGTGGACCTCGACGAGCGCGCCCGCAGGTGGGAAAGGCGCCGCGATCGCCTGATCAACGTGGCGTCGCCGCTCGGTCTTGTGTTGGCGTGGGAGGTGGCGGCGCAGCTCGGTTTGATTGACACCAGATTTTTTCCGGCGCCGAGCAGCGTCGCAGTAGCGCTTCTCGCCTCGGTTCATTCGGGCGAGCTCGCCAACCATGTGCTCATGAGCTTGCAGCGCCTGTTCATCGGATTCGTTCTTGGCGGCGTGCCCGCGCTGGCTCTGGGGATCGTCATGGGTATCTCGCGGCCCGTCCGCGCCTTCATCGACCCGTTGATTGCCGCCACCTATCCAATACCGAAAAGCTCGATCATGCCGCTCATCCTCCTCGTCTTCGGCCTGGGCGAGGGATCGAAGATCATCATGGTGGCGATCGGCGTGTTCTATCCGGTCGCCATCAACGCGACCGCGGGGGTGCTGCAGATCAACTGCATCTATCTCGATGTGGGCAAGAGCTTCAATGCGGGGCGCTGGGATACTTTCCGCACCATTGCGCTTCCCGGCGCGCTGCCCTTCATCATGACCGGAGTGAAGCTCGGCGTGGGTCTAGGCCTCGTTCTCATCGCGGTGGCCGAGATGGTCGGCGCGAAGAGTGGCATCGGCTACATGATTTGGAGCGCTTGGGAGACCTTCTCGGTCGAGCGGATGTACGTCGGATTGTTCGCCATCGCGATGATTGGCTTCGCTCTTACCGCGGCGTTGAACGAGATCGAGCGCCGGATCATCCCATGGAAGGCTGATTCTTGAGCAGCGGCGGCCCGCCGGTTAGCGCAGCGCGCGATCCTGCGAAAATCCGCATCGGGCATCTCACCAAGCGCTTCGGCTCCCAGATTGCGCTCGACGACATCTCGATCGACATTGCCGAGGGCAGCTTCTTCGTCATCGTCGGCCCCAGCGGCTGCGGCAAGACCACGCTACTGCGCATCCTGGGCGGGCTCGACGCGATGACACAAGGCACCATCGAAATCCGCGGCGCGGCGGCCGGCCGGCCGCAACACTCGATCGTGTTTCAAGGCGATTCAATCTTTCCGTGGATGACCGTCTGGGACAATGCCGCCTACGGGCTGCGCATGCGCAAGGCGCCCAAAGCAGAAACGGACGCGATCGTCGAACACTATCTCGATCGCACCGGCCTTACCCGTTACGCGCATTTTTATCCGCACCAACTCTCCGGCGGGATGCGCCAGCGCGTCTCCATCGCCCGAGCCTTCGCCAACGACCCGGAGATTCTGCTCATGGACGAGCCCTTCTCTGCGCTCGACGAGCAGAACAGGACGATCCTCCAGCAGGAGCTGCTGCGCATCTGGGAGGACGACAAGAAGACGGTGGTCTTCATCACTCATAGCGTCGATGAGGCCGTGACGCTCGGTGACCGCATCATGGTCATGAGTGCGAGCCCGGGCCGCGCTAAGATCGTCATCGACGTGCCGTTCGAGCGTCCGCGCAATGTGCTAGAGCTGCGTCAAGATCCGCGCTATGGCGACATCGTCTACCGGATCTGGGGATACCTGAAGGACGAAGTCGAGCGCGCCCGTTCGTAGCGCCGCCGCAATCGTCGGCGCAGGCACGCCGGCTGCTCGCCTTACCGCACGCTCGAGGCAAGAGGAAACTCGGTGCCCGGAGACCGGCACTTGCTCTTGCCGCATACACCGCTGTCCGTCATTCGCAGGCGAGGCGGCGCAGACGGCTGTGGACGTCCGAAATAGATCGGCGATCGTACCGTCTTGCTGTGCTCCGCTGCCGGCGTCCAGGTCCGCGGCATGCTGTTCGATCGAGGGCGGCTGGACGGCTCAGCGAAGGCGCCACCCTAGTGAGAGATTATTCTTCGCGCAGATCGACGGGACCGGCTCGGCGTCTGGTGAGTATGGCGCGGTTGCTTAGCGTGGTCTCTCGAGATCGCGAAGAAACGCGGTGCGCTTCTCCGCCCCGCCCATAAGGAAGCCAAGGTCGCCGCCGCCGAGGATGAACCGAGATCCCATGTCGATGTACCGGCGCATCAGCTGTTCGTCGTAGACGCCGCCCATTCCCGGCCATTTCCCATGCTCGCGACAGGCAGTGATCATTCGCTCGTAGGCCTGGACTACTTTCGCGTGTCCCAGTTGGCCGTGAATGCCCAATTCGACACAAAGGTCGTTGGTGCCCATGAGCAGAACGTCAATTCCCGGTACTGCGGCAATAGCGCCCGCATTCTCGATGGCCCGGGGCGACTCAAGCATGACGATAATGAGGTTCGCGCCGTTCAATGCCGCCATCATTTCAGCGACGTTCACCGCCCGGAAGTCGTATTGCGGCAGACTGCTCATCAGGCCGCGGTGGCCCTGCGGCGGATAGCGCAGCTTCTCGACGATCGCGGTCGCTTCCTCGGCGGTATCGATGTGCGGAACGACGATACCGAGGGCGCCGTTGTCGAGAAGCCTGGTCGCGATCGAAAATTCTCCTTTCGGCACCCGCGCGATCGGCGCGATGCCGGTGTCTAGAGCCGCCTGGGAGATCTGCGACGCCGCCTCGATCGACATCGTGCCGTGCTCCAGATCGAGGAACAGCCAGTCGAAGCCAGCGCTCTTCATCGCCTTGGCAATCTCCACGCCTTTGACAAACCTGATGCCGACGCCGAGCGACAGGCCGCCCTGCTCGAGCTTTTCCCGTGCGACGTTCCGCATGGCCAGCATTCGCTTCTCCCGTATGCCTGACGCTCCAGTTGCGGCAGAAGTGGAATTGTAGGATTTGACACGCTACTTGTCGCGGTTCGCAGTTCGTTTTGGTCCGCATCTCGGCCAGATGGACGAAAGGTCCAGGGCGTTACGCCGAACTCTGCCCACCCGTTTAAAGCTTCCACCTTCGTCTGCCGCACGCTTGCGCGGCCGAGAGGAGCGCCGGCGCGGAATTGTTCGCGCCAATGACTGCAGATACTCTCGCCGAATTCACATCCGACGCTAAAGGCGCTGCGCCAGCGCGACCGTTGGTTTGGGCACATAACGCACAGCAGCTCCGCCGCATCGCCACCCGATACGACCGCAACCCGCGGAACCTCCACGCCTTCCTCTGCCTCGCAGCGATAACTTTCTGGGCATGAATGTCGATTCCGCCTAGCGCGGCGCTTCGGTCAGAAGCCTTTGGCTGCGGTCGGCACGGTGAATTGAAAAACGGCGCCCCGGGGTGACCGCGGCGACGCCCAGAGGCGACCGCCATGGGCAACGACAATCGACCTGCAGATCGACAGCCCCATGCCCATGCCGCTGGGCTTCGTCGTGAAGAAGGGGTCCCAGAGCCGGTCCATGATTTCAGGAGCGAGCCCCGGACCAGAATCCTCTACCGTGATGAGCAGATCACCGGGCCCGTGGGCCTGAGATCTTACATGCAGCACACGCGGCTGGTGCATGATCGTGCTCATCGCTTCGATGCCGTTCATGATCAGATTGAGGATGACCTGCTGCAACTGAACCCGGTCACCCATGATGGGTTCGAGACGCCCGGATAATGCGGTCTCGAGCGAGATCTCGTGTCGGCGGAGTTCGCTCCGCATCAGGATGAGGATCTCCCGAATCGCGTCATCGATGTCGAGATGCGTCATCTCCGGCCCGGATTTGCCGGCCAGGGCGCGGACGCTCCTGATGATGTTGCGTGCACGGTGGCCGTCCCGGACGATGCGTTCCGCAGCCTGTCGCGCCTCATCGAGATGCGGTCTGTCACTCGCCAGCCAGCGCAAGCAGGCATCGCTGCTGGTGACCATGGCCGCGAGCGGCTGACTAATCTCGTGCGCGATCGATGCCGCAAGCTCACCGATCGTCGTCAGCCGCGCCACGCGTGTGAGATCCGCCTGCGCGTTGCGCAGCGCTTCCTCGCCCCGTCTGCGCTCGGTGATGTCAATCGTGGTGCCCAAATACTCATCGATGTCACCAACCGCGCCTATTACGGGACCACCCACTCCGTGGAGATACTTACGGGATCCATCGGGGAGGGCGATGCGAAACTCTAGTGTAAAATCGCTGCTCTCGCGAATTGCCCCCTCGAGAGTTTGCTGAACATGGGACCGATCCTCCGGATGAATTCTTTCCGAAAATAATTGAAACGTCGGCTCCCCTTCTTTGGGATCGAAGCCGAAGATCCGATAATGTTCCTCCGACCAGACGAGTTTTCCGGTGGAGATATTCCAGCCCCAGCTGCCGGTGTGGCTTATTCTCTGCCCCTCAGCCAGGAAGGCCTCGCTACGTCGCAGCTCCTCTTCCGCCCGCTTGCGGTCGGCGTTTTCCCGCTGCAGATCGAGATAGAGGGCGGCATTCTCCAGAGAGATGGCGGCCTGCGAGGCCAGCAATTCGAGCACTACGATTCGGCCCGAGGTGAAGGCGCGCGGCGTTAGATTGTTCTCGAGGTAGAGTGCGCCAACAAGCTTCGCTTGCTTTACCAAGGGGAGGCAGAGCACGGACCGGGGTCGCCGCTGCTTCACGTACGCATCCGCCGAGAACAAGGTCGGCTCTGCGGCGTCGTCGAGAATCACGCTTTCCTGCGTCCGAATCACGTAATGGAGCACGGATTCGGGCAACTCGGAAGGCGTCATGGCCGCCTGCCGCTGCGTGACCTCCACCCCGGCGCGGCTTGTCGTCGCCTCAGCCGCGATCCGCGGCTCGTCGCCCCGGAGAAGGACGAGAAGGCCGCGCTCGGCCCCGACGTGCTCAAGCGCGAGTTGCATGAGCTTCTCGATCAGCCTGTCGAGAACGATCTCGCTCGAGAGTGCCTGTGAGGCCTTGACCACCGTCTGGAGGTCCAACTCCCCGACGGTCGTGACGGTGGGTGAGGCAGGAGCTGTTTCTTCGTGCAAATGCGGGTAGCGTGCATCGAGCTGCTTCAGCTTGCCGAGCGCACCCCAGCGGTCGTAACAGTTCCGCGCCTTGTGCAGATACGTATGACCGATCATCTCGAAGCCACGCGCGAAGTAGAAACGCGCGGCCGCCTCATGGGCCAAGCCCTCGTTCTGGACGAAGCCGTGCTCTCGGGCTGACTGAATGGCCTGCTCGTACAAGTGCATCGCGTCGAGGGCGCGGCCTTCGAGGCGAGCGATCTCGGCCGCGACCAGCGCCGCACGGTTCGCAAAATTCTCGGGGCAGTTTTCCGCCCACACCTCGAGCTGCTTGTGATGGGCGGCCACCGCCTCCAGATGCCGGGCACGCTCGTCGGCTGATGCCGCGTCATATTGTGCTGCTTGCGCGAGTGCGTCGTAGAAATGGTATTCGGCGAGCTCGAAGAACGAGGGCGACGTCCAGAGAAGCTGTTGCGCCTGCGATGCTGCCTCGATCGCGGCAGCGTAGTCGTTTGCATAGACGTGCGCTTGGAGCTTGCGGATCCAATACCAACATTCGGGAAGCGCCAAACGTGGATCGCCTTGCAGATGACGTTCGAACCGGCGCTCATCGAATCCTTCATCATCGAAGGAGCCGAATTCCGGTGTCATGCCGCGCAGAGTCCGGATCAGACCGAGCTGCGCAGTGATGATGTCGATGACGAGACCGAACCGCGCCTTGTGCGCGAAGTCGAGCCCATTTTCGGCTTCGCGCTGCGCATCGCCCAGCGGATCTCCGGTTGCGAGAAGGTTCGTGTTCAGATTGTTGCAGCAATAAGCCGCAAAGGTGAGGTCGCCGATTCTGTTTGCGGCATCGAAGGCGCGACGCACCAACTCACGGCCGGTTTGGATGTGCTTCGTCCACGGTATGACGAGATTCCCGAAGGACATGTAGGCGCGCGCTTGGTAGCGATGCAGTCCCCGCTCCTCCACCAGACCGTAGCCGAGCCTGCCGAATCGGAAGCCGGCCCGGTAGTCGCCAAAGTGCGGTCCGAGAATCATACCAAGCCAGACATAGGCGAAGCACGATCCGTCGCTGTTACCGTACTCGAGGCTGAGATTGACCATCCGGCAAATCACGAGCGACACCAGATTCTCGTCGGTAAACAATGCCGGCGTCACGACCTCGGTCAAGACATCGAGAGTCGCTCTACACTCCGGGTCGCTCATTAATGGCAAGTCCACGAGTTCCTCGATCGAACGGCTGCCGACCTGGGACCAGATCTGCTCGTATTCCTGCCGGACTTCGCTTTTTGTCGGATGC
>JAQGID010000057.1 GCA_028291405.1 Rhodospirillales bacterium
AACCGACGTCGAGAAAGCCCTCGCGCTCGAGGCGGTAGAGCGCATCGCGCACCGGCGTCCGCGAGACGGCATAGCGCAGCGCCAGCTCGCTCCCGGTGAAGCGATCGCCGGGCAGCAGCCGGAAATCGAAGATCTCCTCCTTGATGCGTGCGTAGACCGTCTCGGCGAGCTGGTTCGCGCGGGGTGCCTTCATGCCGCCGTCCGCTCCATCACAGATGCTCCAGCTTCGGCATCACTTCGCTCGCAAAGAGATTCAGCGAGCGCATCGCGTCCTCGTGCGACAGCGTGCCGAAATAAAACGCGAGGCTCATGTAGTTCACGCCGAGCGTGGCGATCTGCTCCTCGATCGCGGCGCGCACCGTCGTGGGGGAGCCGGCGAAGACCGTGCCGCGATTCACCGCCTCGCCGACGTCGGCGAACATGCTCTTGGTGATCTTCGGCCCGGCGACGTTCTCGCGCTCGAGCTTGGTCAGATTCGCGTACCAGCGATCATAGGCCGGCTGCGCGATCCGGATCGCTTCCGCGTCGGTGTCGGCGACGACGATGCTGCGATTGATGCCGACGACGGTCCCCCCGGGAAATTCCGGCTTCACGGTCAGCGGTCCGCCGCGTTTGGCAAGCGCCGCGCGGAAGATGTCGATATAGGTCTTGGCGGCGGCGACGGGCCCCAGCGTCGAGAAATGCAGCCCGCGCTCGCCGGCCCATTGCGACCCGACCTGGTTCGACGAGCCGTACCACAGGCCGGGATGTGGCCGTTGCAGCGGACGCAGCTCCATCGGGACGTTGCTGTAGGAGAAATAGGGCCCCTGGTGAGTCAGCCGATCGTTGGTCATGCCGGCGAGCAGCGCGTCGAAAGCATCGATGAAAATCTCGCGCGAGCTCTCGGGGTCGACCTTGTGAAAGTTCAACTCATAGGGAGAAACCCCGCGGCCGACGCCGACCTCCAGCCTGCCGTGGCTGAGGTGATCGAGCATGCCGACCTCCTCGATCAGGCGGAGCGGTGAGTAGAGCGGCAGGAGATAGACCAGCGGCCCGAGCTTGATGCGCGTCGTCGCGCGCGCGATGGCGCCGAGATAGACGCCAGGGACCGGCACCATATTGAGCGGCGTCGCATGGTGCTCCGCCACATGGTAGCAGTAGAAGCCGAGCCGATCGGCGGTGGCGACGAAGTCGAGACGCTCGTCGAATTGGCGGGCAAGCGGCCGGTCCGACCGGTCGACGTGATCGAAGATGCCGAATTTCAATTCATCCTCCGCTCCGCCCCCGGAACGCTTCGCGCCGGCGTTGATGGGCGGTACCTATTCATAGCACGCGGCTCGGTGGGGCAAAGCGGCAGAGTGGGCGCCGGGTTGTGAGCGCTCCGCCGGCAGTTTTCGCTTGCCACAACGAAAGAAGCCGCCAGCGAGTGGCGGCCTCGATAATGAAGGTGGAAGGTGCTGCTCGATCGTGCCGGCCAGGGTAAATGCCCAGCCGATGCCAAACGATAAGCGCACCCTATGAAGATTCTCTAAAGGTATCGCAACATAATTTAGATAAATAGTTACAGCAATATTGCATTTTAAGTTTCGAACTATAACCCTTACGTTAGTTTTCAAAGAATTCAACGCCTAAAGAGCTAGATCTTGAACAAACCCTCGGCACCGCTACGTTGCTGCCGCTTCGCGGCGATCGCCTCGCGGACGCGCAGGATCTCGATCTCCATCTCTGCGATGTACGCCTCGAGCTCTGCAATCGAGAGCGGGACGAGGTCCCGTTTTTTCGGCGGCTTGTTATGCGCCTCGCGCTCCTCATCTTCGATCATCTCGTCCTCGCGGAACGGCTAGAAGGTTGCCAGTCTCGCGCGTTCGGTCGAAGGCAACAACTGCTACTGCGTCGATTTGGGCAAGCCGGCTCGACTTCACGTAATTGACGCGAGCAGAGGCGATAGAGATTTGTCCAATCAAGGACTTGGACGCGACGAGAGAGCAAGCTGCCCGAGACGAGGACCGAAAGGAGCTGTTATGCGCAGCGTCCCTCCGACCGCATCGAAGCTGCTTTCGATGCGGTCAACCGGGTCTTGTCGCTGAGCCGGCGCGAGCGCCAGGTGCTCGATGCACTGGCGGAAGGGCAGTACAGCAAGGTTATCGCCTATACCCTCGGGATCAGCGTCCGAACCATCGAGGTACATCGCGCGCGCATGCTAAATCGGCTCGGCGTCCGCACCACGGCCGAGGCGGTACGGTTGGCGACCTTGGCGAGATTGGTCGAGCAAGCAGCCGGCGATCACGGTGGGATTGTCCATGAAGTACACGCTTGTGAAACCAAGCCCGCCGCCACCGCTCTGGCGTCCGATCTCTGAAAATCACGGCGCTTCTTTGACATCCATCGTCGTGCTTCCCGTCGCCATCCCGTATGATGCTGACAGACAAGAGGCACGACCTCTTGGTCAGTCGGTTGGTCGGTGGTATGGTCAGTTTGCCCTTTTCGGGGCGGTCACTCGCCTGATCAGAGCTAACCTTTTCAACAGCTTAGTGTCTCAGCGGCTTGCCCCTCCGCACGAGAGGTGCAATCGTCCGACCCACCGCAAACCGTCCGAGCAGGAATCTCACGATGAGCAAGCTTCCCGACACCATGACCGCGATCGAGATCAGCGAGTTCGGCGGACCCGAGGTGCTCAAGCCGGCGCCCCGGTCGATGCCGGTCCCCGGTGCCGGCGAGGTCCTGATCGAGGTCGCGGCAGCTGGCGTCAACCGGCCCGATGCGAGCCAGCGCCAGGGCAACTACCCGCCGCCGCCCGGCGCCTCCGATCTGCCGGGACTCGAGGTCGCGGGCAAGATCGTCGCCTGCGGGCTCGGCGTGCACGGGCTGCACATCGGCCAGGAGGTCTGCGCCCTCGTCAACGGCGGCGGCTACGCGACTTATTGCATCGCGCCGGCGCCGCAGGTCCTCCCGGTGCCCAAAGGGCTGAGCATGATCGAGGCCGCGGCGGTGCCCGAGACGTTCTTCACGGTCTGGGCCAACCTCTTCGAGCGCGGCCGTTTCCAGCGCGGCGAGAGTGTTCTCATCCACGGCGGGACGAGCGGCATCGGCACGACCGCCATCCAGCTCGCCAAGGCGCTCGGCGCCTCCAAAATCTTCACCACCGCCGGCAGCCGCGAGAAGTGCCTGGCCTGTGAGCAACTCGGCGCCGATGTCGCGATCGAGTACAAGCGCGAGGATTTCGCGCCTATCGTGAAGGAAAAGACCGGGGGTCACGGCGTCGACATCGTCCTCGACATGCTGGGCGGCGATTACATGCAGCGAAACCTGCACGTTCTCGCAGTCGAAGGACGGCTCGTCATGATCGCCTACATGCGCGGCGCCAAGGTCGAGATCAATTTCCAGCCGATGTCGACCAAGCGGCTGACGATCACCGGCTCGACGCTGCGGCCGCGGACCACCGAGCAAAAGGGCGCGATCGCCGCCGGCCTCCGGAAGAACGTCTGGCCGCTGATCGAGGCAGGCAAGGTCAAGCCGGTGATTTACAAGACTTTTCCGCTTGCCGAGGCAGCCGCTGCCCACCGCATGCTGGAAAGCTCGGAACACATCGGCAAGATCGTTCTCACCGTCTGAGCGGCGGTGCCGGAAGGGCGCGAGCGCCCTTCCCTCGCCAGCCGGGAGCGACTATATAAGGGAATCATCCCGTCCATGTCCGTTCGTGTCTGTGCCGTGCGCCCTTCAGCGTCGCCAGACGGCGGACGACCCTGAGGTCGAATAAAATGGCGACACCATTGATGCCCAAGGCCACTGCCGTATGGCTGGTCGAGAATACTTCCCTGACTTTCGAGCAGATCGCGGATTTCTGCGGCCTGCACGCGCTCGAGGTCCAGGCGATCGCCGACGGCGAGGTCGCCGTCCAGATGCAGGGCCTCGATCCGGTCGCGAACGGCCAGACCTCGACGGCCGAGATCGAGCGTTGCCAGCAGGATCCGGAGGCGCGGCTGAAACTGTCACCGGAGGCGATTCCGGAGCTTTTCGTCAAGCATCGCGGGCCGCGCTATACGCCGATCGCCAAGCGTCAGGACAAGCCGGACGCGCTGTCCTGGCTGCTCAAGAACCATCCGGAGTTGACCGACGCGCAGATCTCAAAGCTGATCGGCACGACCAAGCCGACGATCGCGGCGATTCGCGACCGGACGCATTGGAACTCGCCGAACATCAAGCCGCGCCATCCGGTCTCCATCGGGCTTTGCACGATGGCCGAGCTCGACGCCGCCGTCGCCAAGGCGAATCGCGGCAAGAAGCCGGCGGAAGAGACCGCCGACGCGGAGGAAGCAACGGTCGAGTAGCCGCGGGTCGAGCCCGGGCCTAACGGCATTATTTAGTTACCCGCACACACCCGCGGCCTTGAGCGCCGCGGCGATCTCATCGAGAATCGCCGGGTCGTCGATCGTCGCCGGCATCCGGTAACCGCGTCCGTCGGCGATGGCGCGCATCGTACCGCGCAGGATCTTGCCCGAGCGGGTCTTCGGCAGGCGCTGGACGACCACCGCGGTGCGGAAGCTAGCAACCGGACCGATGCGGTCGCGTACCATCCGGACGACCTCCTCGACGATCGTCGCGGCCGGACGGTCCGCGCCGACTTTCAGGACGAGCAGCCCGAGCGGCACCTGTCCCTTGAGCGCATCGGCGATGCCGAGAACGGCGCATTCGGCGACGTCGGGATGCGCTGCCAGCACCTCCTCGATACCGCCCGTCGAGAGGCGATGGCCGGCGGTGTTGATGATGTCGTCGGTGCGGGTCATCACCCAGATGTAGCCGTCGTCGTCGATGAACCCGGCATCGGCGGTTTCGTAGAAGCCGGGAAATTCGGCAAGATACGAGGAGCGATAACGGTCGTCGGCCTGCCACAGCGTCGGCAGCGCGCCGGGCGGCAACGGCAGCTTGATCGCGAGCGAGCCGACGTCGCCCGGCTTCACCGGATGACCGTCGCTGTCGAGCACCCGCACGTCCCAGCCCGGCGCCGCCCGCGTCGCCGAGCCGTGCTTGACCGGCAGCCTCTCGATGCCGAGGCAATTTGCCGAGATCGGCCAGCCGGTCTCGGTCTGCCACCAGTGATCCACCACCGGGACGCCAAGCTGCTTCTCGGCCCATTCGACGGTCGGCGGGTCGGCGCGCTCGCCGGCGAGGAACAAGGCGCGGAGCTTGCCGAGATCGTGCTTGCGGATCAGCAACCCCTCAGGGTCCTCGCGCTTGATGGCGCGGAAGGCGGTCGGCGCGGTGAAGAAGACGCGGACGCCATGCTCGGCGACGACTCGCCAGAAGGCGCCGGCGTCCGGCGTCCCGACCGGCTTGCCCTCGTAGAGCACGGTCGTCGCGCCCTGCAGCAGCGGCGCATAGACGATGTAGGAATGGCCGACGACCCAGCCGACGTCGGAGGCGGTGAAGAAGACCTCGCCGGGGGCGATGCCGTAGATGTTCTCCATCGTCCAGCGCAGCGCGACGGCGTGACCGCCGTTGTCGCGCACGACGCCCTTCGGAATGCCGGTCGTCCCCGAGGTATAGAGGATGTAGAGCGGGTCGGTCGCGTCGACGATCACGCAATCGGCCGGGCGCGCCGCCGCGACAGCCTCGCGCCAGTCGTGGTCCCGCCCCTTGGTCATCGCCGCTGCCATCATCGGGCGCTGCAGCACGAGGCAGGTGGCGGGCTTGGCCGTCGCCAGGCCGATCGCTTGGTCGAGCAGCGGCTTGTAGGGAACGATCCGCTGCCCCTCGATGCCACAGGAGGCGGTCAGGATCAGCTTCGGCTTGGCATCGTCGATGCGGGTCGCCAGCTCGGGCGCCGCGAAGCCGCCGAAGACGACGGAATGGACCGCGCCCAGCCTGGCACAGGCGAGCATGCCCATGACCGCTTCCGGCACCATCGGCATGTAGAGGAGGACGCGGTCGCCCTTGCCAACGCCGTGCGACTTCAGGGCGCCGGCGAGCAGGGCCACGGCATCGCGCAGCTCGGCATAGGTCCAGCGCGCGATCGTGCCGGTCACCGGGCTGTCGTAGATCAGCGCTGTCTGCGCCGCACGGCCGCCGGCGACGTGACGGTCGAGGGCGTTCCAGCAGGTATTGAGCCGGCCGCCGCGGAACCAGCGAAAAAAGGGCGGGCGGGAATCGTCGAGGACGCAGTCCCAGCGCCGCTCCCAGTCGATCGCCTCGGCCGCCTCGCCCCAGAATCCTTCGGGGTCGCTCAACGAGCGACGATGAACCTCGTCGTAGCGGCCCATGAAGAACCTCGTCCTGCGCCGCCGCGAACTTGCGGTCTGGGGTGGGGGCCTTGGGTTTTAGTGACTGTGTTCGAGCCCGAAGATCTCGTCTTTTATTCGCAGCTTCTGGCGTTTCAAATCGGTAACCGTCTCGGGGTTTGGAGCGGGTCGACGGATCTCGTCGTCGATCTCGTGCTCCAAATGCGCGTGCTTCGCGCGAAGGGACTCGATTCGATCCTGCTGCGACATCGGCATCTCCAGTCGAAGTGGACGGAAACAGGCGGATATTACGCTCACGCCGACACAATGACAAACGGCTCGACCGGCCGGTGTCCATGTGCGGTGCGTCATTCTTGTCAGGTGTGGGGCAGCGCGCCGAGCAATCGCCCGACGCCGACATCCGCGACGCCATGGGCTGCAAGATACGACGTGAGGTTGAGGGCGGCATCGCCGGCGGGGTCGACGCGATCCGATGCGGCCGGCACGCCGGCGACGAGCAGCCGCTGCTCCTCGCGCTCGGCATCAAGCTCGAGTCGCTTGACCGAGGTCCGGATTGCCGCCGCGGCAGGAGCCACCAACGGCTTCAACGCGCGGCGGACGGAACGCAGCGGCACGACGATGTTGCGGGTCCACTCCGCGACCCGCGCCTCCGCCGCGGCGATCTCTACCGCTGCCAGACGCCCTCGCCCGCTCCAGCCGTACCAGCAGCAGAACAGCGCGATATTGACGTCGATCCCGTGGCGGTCCTGCAGCGCCAAGCATTCCTCGGCGACGCCGGGCGCGGCATAGACCGCCAACGAAAACTGCCAGAAATCGGCGGCTTCCGACTCAGCCATCGTCGCCGAACGAGATGTCGAGGCCGCGCGCCGTATGGACCAGCGTGCCGCCGGGGTCGACGCGCTGCGGCATGGCGATCGCCTCCGCGAGCGGCACGTCGACGACGCGGCGGTTCTGCCAGGCGACCATCCGATCGAACTTGCCGGCGGCGACGAGGTCGACAGCATGGACACCGAAGGTCGAGGCGATCAGCCGGTCGCTGGCGTTCGGCTCGCCGCCGCGCTGGACATGGCCCAGCACCGTGACCCGCGTCTCGGCGCCGGTCATGCGGGCGAGCTCGACGCCCAGCAGATGGCCGATGCCGCCGTAGGTTTCGGCGCCCATGCCGTGCCGCCGCCGCACGCCCTGGCCGAGCGTGTCCTTCACCGCCTCGGCGACGACGACGAGCGCGAAATTGCGGCCGCGGCGCCGCACCTTGTCGATGTGGCGGGCGACGCTCTCGATCGAATAGGCGATCTCGGGGATCAGGATGACATCGGCGCCGCCGGCGATGCCGACGGTCAGGGCGATATGGCCGGCGTCGCGCCCCATGACCTCGAGGATCATGACGCGGTCGTGGCTCGCCGCGGTCGGCTGCAGCCGGTCCAGCGCCTCGGTCGCGACCTCGACCGCCGATTGATAGCCCACCGAGTTCTCGGTCGCGCCGACATCATTGTCGATCGTCTTGGGGATGCCGACGAGGTTGATGCCGCCCTGCAGCGCAAGGCGGCGCAGGATCGCGAAGCTCCCATCACCGCCGATGCCGATCAGCGCGTCGAGCTTGAGCTCGCGATACCCCTCGATGAGCTCCTCCGAGCGATCGAGCAGGCTGCCGTCCGGCATCGGGAAGGCGAAGGGATCGCCCTTGTTGGTCGTCCCGAGGATCGTGCCGCCCAGCCGGAGCATATTGCTGTTGACGAGGCCGAGATCGAGTTCCTGGTAATCGACCGGCCGGCGCATCAGCCCCTGGGTTCCCTGCTTGATGCCGAAGACGCGCCAGCCGTAACCCTCGATCGCCCGGCAGACGACGGCGCGGATCGCCGCGTTGAGGCCGGAGCAATCGCCGCCGCTCGTCAGGATTCCCAGCCGCTTGACTGCCTGCGCGGAGCCGCGCGGCGCTCCCGTATCGGGCTGGGGATCAAGCTGGCCTGCCATCGCTCTGCCTCGCGCCGTCCGAAGCGCCGCGGCCGCGATGGGCGCGCAGCGTCGTTCTCACTGTAGCGCAGATACTGCTATAGTCACGCCTTCACCGTCAGCAGGCCACTCCGCATCACCGATGGACCTCGACCACGAAGCCACCAAGGCCAAGCTCGAGATGCTGCGCACCGAGCACCGCGACCTGGATGAGGTCATCGGGCGGCTGCACGACAAGGCGCCGTTCGACCAGCTGCAGCTGCAGCGCCTCAAGAAGCGCAAGCTGGTGCTGAAGGACCAGATCATCCGGCTCGAGAGCCAGATGTTGCCGGACATCATCGCCTGATTCGACTGTCCCGCTACTGAGCCGCTACTTGCCGGAGCGCTGCTCTTTCTTGCGCAGATACATCGCGCGGTCGGCGGCGGCCAGCGCGGCGCCGACGTCTTCGGTGCCGTGGAAGGAATGCGTGCCGTAAGAGGCCGATAGGCGGATCTCGCTGCCCTGCCAGAGCAGCGGCCGCTCGGTGATCGCGACGGCCAGGGACGCGGCCTTGTGCATCGCCGTCGTCTCGTCGGTCTGGACGAGCAGCACGCCGAACTCGTCGCCGCCGAGACGACCGACGATATCGGAGTTGCGCACGCTGTCGATCAGAGTCTGGGCAATGTGCAGCAGCGCGGCGTCGCCCGCGGCGTGGCCGAACTCGTCATTGATCAGCTTGAGCCCGTCGACGTCGAAATAGATGACGCTCGCCGGGGTGCCGTAGCGTTGCGCGAAAGCCATCATGCGCGACAGCTCGCGCACGAAGGCACGGCGGTTCGCGATCGGCATCAGCGTGTCTTCATCCGCAAGCCGCTCGAGATAGGCGATACGGTTGCGCGCCTCGTCGAGGTCGCGGCGCAGCCGGTCGACCTCGCCGAGCAGGCCCATCAAGGCCTGACGCACCCGCGGCGTCATCTCGTTTTCGGGCACGCCGCCGATGACGACCGTTTCGGAAACCTCGGCGACCGTCGACGACGCCGGCGCCGCACCGGCCCGCGCTGCCGCCTTGCGCACCGGCGCCGGTCCGGAAAGAGGCTTCGTGTCGCGGATTTCCATGCCGCCGCGGATCTCCCCCTAAATCGCTGACCGGGTCATCAAAGAAGCAACGCTCCGCCGGAAGCGCTCGCACTCCCGGAAATGACGCTTGCCGCGACCGCTCGCGACCGCAGCTCTACATTCTAGGCAAAAAAGTGAAGATTCATTGTCCTATAAATACTGTAATTCGATAACGACCGGTAAATCATTTTTCGCCGCCGGGATTTCCGGAACGAAGCTTGCCGTATCCTCTCGCCTCCCTATAATGCCGCCTCTTTTGCAGCCCGACACGAGATGGCAATGACGCCGGTCCAACCGCAGGTTGGCATCATCATGGGAAGTCGTTCCGACTGGGAAACGATGCGGCACGCGGCGGAAACGCTCGACCGGCTCGGCGTTGCCCATGAGACGCGGATCGTCTCGGCGCATCGCACGCCGCAACGCCTCGTCTCCTACGCCGAGACGGCGCGCAGCCGCGGCCTCAAGGTGATCGTCGCCGGCGCCGGCGGCGCCGCACATCTGCCTGGCATGGTCGCGGCGATGACGCCGCTGCCGGTGCTCGGCGTGCCGATCGAATCGCATGCCCTGAAAGGGCTCGACAGCCTGCTCTCGATCGTCCAGATGCCGGGCGGCGTGCCGGTCGGCACGCTCGCGATCGGCAAGGCCGGCGCGATCAACGCCGCGCTGCTCGCCGCCGCGATCCTGGCCCTGAACGACACTGCGATCGCAGAGGCGCTGGACGAATGGCGCGCCGCACAGACGGCGGGCGTCGACGAGAACCCTGCGCTGGCCCCGGCCGTCGGCCCATGACCGGAGCCAAGATGATCCTGCCGGGCGCCACGATTGGAATCCTGGGCGGCGGACAGCTCGGCCGCATGATCGCCGGCGCCGCCGCGCGGCTCGGCTATCGCAGCCATATCTTCACCCCCGAGACGGACAGCCCGGCGAGCCAGGTGACGCCGTTCACGACGATCGCCGAATTCAATGACGAGGCGGCGCTGGCGCGCTTCGCCGCCGCCGTCGACATCGTCACCTTCGAATTCGAGAACGTGCCGGCCGAAACCGCCGAGTTTCTCGCCGCCCAGGGCAAGCCCGTCGCGCCCGACCCGGCAATCCTGCGGATCACCCAGGACCGCCTCCGCGAAAAGGATTTCCTTCGCTCCGTCGAGGTCGGCACGGCGAACTACCGCGAGGTTACGAGCCTCGCCGGGCTCCAGCGCGCGGTGCGCGACCTGGCGCAGCTCAGCGGCCCGAACGCCGGCCAGCGCGGCGTCCTGAAGACCGTGCGGCTTGGCTACGACGGCAAGGGCCAGGTCATGCTCGGGCCCAAGACGGCGCTCGACAAGGCCTGGCGGCGCATCGGCGGCGAGGTCGCGATCCTCGAGAGCTTCGTCGATTTCGCCTGCGAGATCTCGGTGATCGTCGCCCGCAACGGCCAGGGCGCGATCGCCAATTACCCGGCGGTGGAGAACCAGCACGTCGATCATATCCTCGACACGACCATCGCGCCGGCGCGGATCGCACCCGCCCTGGCGATGCGCGCCGAGGCGATCGCGCGGCACGTCGCGGAGCGGCTAGACCTCGTCGGCCTCCTCGCGGTCGAGATGTTCGTCACCCAGGACGGCGAGCTGCTGGTCAACGAGCTGGCGCCGCGGCCGCACAATTCCGGCCATTGGACGCTCGATGCCTGCCACACCAGCCAGTTCGAGCAGGTGGTCCGCGCCATCTGCCGCCTGCCGCTCGGCTCCGCCGAGTATCACTCCGACGCGGTCATGAAGAACCTGATCGGCCGCGACGTCGAGAAATGGCGGGAATATCTCAACGAGCCGACCGCGAAGCTGCATCTCTATGGCAAGACCGAGGTCCGGCCGGGCCGCAAGATGGGCCATGTGACGCGGCTGCTGCCGCGCCGTTGACGTCGTCTAGCGTCGCTGCGCCGCGCGCAGCAGGCGCAGCGGATTCGGCAGCCGGTCGGCGGCGGCACGCAGGCGCTGGGCGACGCGCGGCAGCGCCATGGTGTCGGCCAGCCGCCGCGCCAGGAACTCCAGCGAATCGGCGCTCTCCGGCGAGCGGTCGTCGAACCAATAGACCAGCGTCGCGCCGTAGACGCCGGCGAGCAGCGCGCGCTTCGAGTAGAAATTGAAATCGGTCGCGGTATCGCCCGCCGCATACCAGGCTGCATCCACCGTGTCGTACAGGAGGCGCATGCCCAGCGGCAGATTCTGCGGCAAGGCGAGCACCGACGCCGCCCGCCGCGCCGCCTCGCGATAGGGTGCCAGCACGGCGAGCCGCGCACCGATCGCTGCTGCCAGCCGCTCCGCCGTCCGCATCGCGGCGAACTCGTCGGTGGCGACGGCGGTCAGCATCTCGCGGTCGGCCCAGTGGCTGAACCATTGCACCATGCCGGCGGGGCCGCGCGGGAACAGCGCGACAGCCTCCGCCTCGGCGACGCCGATGCTGCGCGCGCCGGCACGCAACGCCGCCAGCGACCAGCCGTCGAACGCGACCTCGGGCAGCATGGCGAGAAGCAGCCGATCCTTCGCCTCGGTCTCGTCCATTGCACTGCTCCTCGCTCGCGCCATCTAGGGCAACTCTTCCGGCTCG
>JAQGID010000201.1 GCA_028291405.1 Rhodospirillales bacterium
TCGGCCTCCATGGCGATTCCCTCGACCTCGACGAGGCGCGGCCGGTCGCCGCCGAACAGCGTACCGGCGACCTCGTGCGAGACGCCCTCGGCCGTCACGACGACGCGGATCAAGGTCTGGTAGTCGGTCGGCTCGGCGCGTGTCGTCTCGCTGATCCGGATATCGCGCTCGCGGCAGAGCACCGGGACGTTGACCATGTTGACGCCCTCCATCGAGGGCGCGAGCAGCGCGGTCAGCGCGACGGCCGAGAGCGGCTTGGTGTTGAGCTCGGCGACATGACCCTCGAATTCCAGCGAGACGGCGTCGATGCTGCGCTCGGTCATCTGCCCGGCATAGCTGCCGAGCTGCTCGGCCAGACGCATGTAGGGGCGCAGCCGAGTGGCGTCCTCGGCCGAGAGTGCCGGCATGTTGATGGCGTTGCTGACCGCCCCGCTCATCAGGAAATCGGACATCTGCTCGGCGATCTGCAGCGCGACGTTCTCCTGGGCCTCGTTGGTCGAGGCACCGAGATGCGGCGTCGCGATCAGGCTCTCGCTGCCGAACAGCGGATTTTCCTTGGCCGGCTCGGTGACGAAGACGTCGAGGGCGGCGCCGGCGACATGGCCGGAATCGAGCGCCGCCTTGAGGTCGGCCTCGTTGACGAGACCGCCGCGAGCACAGTTGATGATGCGGACGCTGCGCTTCATCTTGGCGATCGCCGCCGCGTCGATGACGTTGCGGGTCGCATCCGTCAGGGGCGTATGCAGCGTGATGAAGTCGGCGCGGGCGAAGAGCTGGTCGAGCTCGGCCTTGTCGACGCCCAGGGTCACGGCGCGCTCGGGCGAGAGGAACGGATCGTAGGCCACGACCTTCATCTTGAGGCCGAGGGCGCGGTCGGCGACGATCGAGCCGATATTGCCGCAGCCGATGACGCCGAGCGTCTTGCCGGCGAGCTCGACGCCCATGAAGCGCGACTTCTCCCACTTGCCGGCCTGCGTCGAGCGGTCGGCGGCGGGGAGCTGGCGGGCGAGCGCGAACATCATCGCGATGGCGTGCTCGGCGGTGGTGATCGAGTTGCCGAAGGGTGTGTTCATCACGACGATGCCGCGCTGAGTCGCCGCCGGCACGTCGACGTTGTCGACGCCAATGCCGGCGCGGCCGATGACCTTGAGCCGGGTCGCCAGCTCGAGCACCGCCTTCGTCACCTTGGTCGCCGAGCGGATCGCCAGCCCGTCGTAATTGCCGATGATCTTCTTCAGCTCGTCGGGGGTGAGCCCGACCTTGACGTCGGCCTCGACGCCGCGCTCGGCAAAGATCGCCGCCGCCCGGTCGCTCAGCGCGTCCGCTATCAATACCTTGGGCATGTGTCGGTCCTTTGGGGAAATTCCGCGTCGGAAGCCGGAGCTACGCCGCCTGCGCCTGGCGCTGCTCGCCATAGGCCCATTCAAGCCAGGGGATCAGCGCCGCGATGTCGCTGCGCTCGATCGTCGCGCCGGCCCAGATCCTGAGGCCCGGCGGGGCATCGCGGTAGGAGGCGATGTCGAAGGCGACGCCTTCCTTCTCCAGCAAGGCGCAGAACTTCTTGACGAAGCCCATCTGCGCCTCCGGCGCGAGGCCGGTGAAGGATTCGTCGGTGAAGGAGAGGCAGACCGAGGTGCAGGAGCGCGACGCCGGATCCTTCGCGAGGAAGTCGATCCAGGGCGTCTCGGCGACCCAGGCGGCCAGCGTCGCGAGATTATCCTCGCTGCGCCGGATCAGGCCTTGCAGCCCGCCGACCTTCTCGGCCCAGACGAGCCCGTCGATCGCGTCCTCGACGCAGAGCATCGAGGGCGTGTTGACCGTCTCGCCCTTGAAGATGCCCTCGTTGAGCTTGCCCTTGCTGGTCATGCGAAAGATCTTTGGCAGCGGCCAGGCCGGCACGTAGCTCTCGAGCCGGGCGACGGCGCGCGGGCTGAGCACGAGCATGCCGTGCGCCGCCTCGCCGCCCAGCACCTTCTGCCAGGACCAGGTGACGACATCGAGCTTGGACCACGGCAGATCCATCGCGAAGGCGGCCGAGGTCGCGTCGCAGATCGTCAGCCCCTGCCGGTCATCCTTGATCCAGTCGCCGTTCGGGACGCGGACGCCCGAGGTCGTGCCGTTCCAGGTGAAGACGACGTCGCGGTCGGTGTCGACCTGGCCGAGATCCGGCAGCTCGCCGTAGCCCGATTTGACGATGCGCGCGTCGGCGAGCTTGAGCTGCTTGGCGACATCGGTCACCCAGCCTTCGCCGAAGCTCTCCCAGGCGAGGAGGTCGACGCCGCGGGCGCCGAGCAGCGACCAGAGCGCCATCTCGACGGCGCCGGTATCCGAGGCGGGCACGATGCCGATGCGGTAGTCGGCGGGGATTCCGAGGAGCCTGCGAGAACGGTCGAGGACCTCGTTCAACTTCGCCTTGCCGGCAGCAGCGCGATGCGAGCGGCCGAGAAAGGCACCTTCGAGCGCCGCCAGCGACCAGTTCGGACGCTTGGCGCAGGGGCCGGACGAGAAATGCGGGGTGGCAGGCCGAGTCTGCGGCTTCATACGACTATTCCTTACAGAATAGATGCGACCCGTTGGGGGGCCGTGTCCCGCCGCGGAACCTAAGAGCCGCTCCGCCGCGGGTCAACCAGAATGTCGCGCACCGCAATCTCGGGAGGACCGGCTCGCCCGGCGCGGCAAGCTAGGTTATGCTCAAGCGCGCTGGCCCGTCCTCGGACGCCGAATAATTGATTAGGGCAACATCGCTCCCGCTCCGCTGCAAGGTCTTACGATGAGCCCGATCACGACCGCAAAGAGCAAGGCCGGGGCGCCGCGGCCGAGGGACGAGGCGCAGCGCCTTGCCGCCCTCCAGCGCTTCGATATCCTCGACAGCGAGCCGGAAGCCGCATTCGACCGGCTCGTCGCCCTGGCGGCCGATATCTTCGAAGTGCCGATGGCGCTCATCACCCTCGTCGACAGCGACCGCCAATGGTTCAAGGCGCGGCACGGCGTCACGCTGACCGAGACGCCGCGCACCATCGCATTTTGCGCTTATGCGATCATGAGCGACGGGATTTGCCTCGTCCCCGACGCCACGCGGGATCGCCGGTTTCGCGGCAACCCGCTCGTCACCGGCGAGCCGCTGATCCGGTTCTACGCCGGGGCTCCGCTCAAGACTTCCGATGGTCGTCGCATCGGCACGATCTGCATCCTCGATACCGAGGCGCGCGACGACTTCGGCGAGACCCAGCAGACGAACCTCGCGCGGCTCTCCACCATCGTGATGGACGAGCTGGAACTGCGCCTCGCCCGGCGGCTGCTCGCCGCCGAGCAGGAGCGGCTGCAAAGCCTGATCGACCACCTGCCGGTCGGCGTCACGCTGATGGACAGCTCGCTACGTGTCGCCGCGTTCAACCGCGGCTATCTCGAGCTCCTCGACATACCGGAGGAGCGCTGCCGGAAGGGCACGCCGCTCGAAGACATTCTCCGGTTTCTCGCCAAGCGCGGCGAATTCGGTCCGGGCGACCCGGAGGCGCACGTCGCCTCCCGCATGGAGGGGGCGCGGACGCGGCACCACGCGGGGCGCACCCAGCGGATCCGCCCGAGCGGACGAATCCTCGAAATCCAGGGCGAGCCCCTGGCCGATGGCAGCTACGCCGGGCTCTACGTCGACATCAGCGAGCAGCGTCGGCGCGAGGAGGAGCTGTCGGTCGCCAAGGAGGCGGCCGATACCGCGAGCCAGGCAAAATCGGACTTCCTGGCGAACATGAGCCACGAGATTCGGACGCCGATGAACGGCATCCTCGGCATGAACTCGCTGTTGCTGGAGACGTCGCTCGACGACGAGCAGCGGCAATATGCGATCGCGGTGCGCGACAGCGCCGAAAGCCTGCTGACGCTGATCAACGACATCCTCGACGTCTCGAAGCTGGAGGCCGGCAAGGTCGAGCTCGAGAGCATCGACTTCAATCTCGAGCAGCTGCTCGACGGGATCCTCGAGCTGCTCGGGCCGCAGGCGGCGCGGAAGGGAATCGACCTCGGCTCCTGGGTCGATCCGAAAACCTCGATCCACCGCCGCGGCGATCCGACGCGGCTGCGTCAGATCCTGATGAACCTCGTCGGGAATGCCCTCAAATTCACCGAACGCGGCTCGGTCGAGGTCAGCGTCGCCCCGGCGGCAGCGGCTGCGTCCGACGACGGCACGGTCTATCTGCGTTTCGAGGTGCGCGACACGGGCATCGGGCTCAGCCCCGCCGCCAAGCATCGTCTATTCGAGAAATTCACCCAGGCCGACAGCTCGGTGACGCGCCGCTATGGCGGCACCGGCCTGGGCCTCGCCCTGTGCAAGCACCTCGTCAGCATCATGGGCGGCGAGATCGGCGTCGAGAGCGAGGCGAAACGCGGCAGCACCTTTTGGTTCACCGTCGCGCTGGCGCCGGCGGTCATCGAGGCGCCGAGCCGCGAGGCGCTCAAGCATGCGCTGATCGGCGTCAGGACCCTCGTCGTCGATGACATCGAGATGAACCGGCGGATCCTGCGACGGCTCCTCGAATGGGAGGGCGTCGCCGTCACCGATGTCGAGGATGGCTTCGCCGGCTTCGCGGCGCTGGAGCGCGCCTGGCATAGCGGCAATCCCTTCGATCTTCTGCTGCTCGATCAGATGATGCCGGGAATGGCCGGCGACACGCTGGCGGAACGCCTTCGCCAACATGAGTTTCTCGCCGATACCAAGATCGTGCTGCTCTCCTCGGCCGGGCCGGTGCGCGACGGCTGGAACCCCGGCCCACGTTTCGATCGCGTGCTGGCGAAGCCGCTGCGCCGCCAGGAGCTGATCGACGCTCTCGGTTCGCTGTTCAGCGGCCGCGTCGGCGAGCCGCCGTCTGCGGCATCGCGGAAGCGGGCCGCGCCGGCGCCGCCACCGGCCGAAGGCGATTTGACCGATCGCCGCATTCTGCTGGTCGAGGACAACAAGATCAATCAGCAGGTCGCCGCCACCATGCTGCGCAAACGAGGTGCCGCCGTCGATGCCGTCGAGAACGGCGCCGACGCGATCGCCGCGGTGCAACGTGGCGAGTACGATCTCGTCCTGATGGACATCCAGATGCCGATCATGGACGGGCTCGAGGCGACAAGGGCGATCCGCAAGCTGCCGGGGCTCAAGTCGAGCACGCCGATCGTCGCGATGACCGCGCGTGCGATGCAGGGCGACCGGGAGAAATGCCTTGCTGCCGGCATGAACGACTACGTCACCAAGCCGATTCAGCCGAGCTCGTTCTTCGCGACCGTCGAGCGCTGGCTGATCGGTGGCGCGCCCGTCGCGGCGAACGAGGACGATGCGGCGGCAAACACCGCCGCGCCCACGGAACCGCCCTTGCTCGACCCGACGCGCCTGGCGATCGTGCAAAGCACGATCCTGGCTGCCGACTTCAGCAATCTCATCGCTGCCTGGCTCAAACGGATCACCGAGCTTCTCGAGCAGGTGAGGCTCGGCGACGGCGACCGGAAAACGATCGGCCGCGCGGCCCATGATCTGATCGGCACCGCCGGCACGTTCGGCGCCGGACGGCTCGAGGCCGCCGCACGCCGCCTCGAGTCGGCATGCACCAGCCGACGTCGCGCGGATCTCACGGCATTGACCGCGAGCCTGCTCGCGGCGGGACGGGACAGCATCACGGCGATGAAAGCGCTCGACGCGCCGCCGGTGACGAACCGAGCCCGCAAGCACGCTTCGGTTCGCCGGACGAGCAAGCGCGGTTCCTGACGTCTCTGGCGCCCGTCAATTCTAACGTCGCCGACGCTCGCCGATTTCGTCGATCGGCTCAGCCGGCCTCGGACAGGGTCAGGACATAGCCGGTACCGCGCCGCGTCTCGATGCGGACATCCGCCTTGGCAGCGGCGAGCCGCCGGCGCAGATGATGCACGTGGACCTCGACGGAGTTGGACGCGACCTCTTCGCCGAACGCGTAAAGCCGGTCCTCCAGCACGGTCTTGCTGACCGGACGGCCGACGTTGCGCAGCAGATTCTCGAGCACCATGGCCTCGCGGCGCGGCAGGGAGAGCGGAACGCCGTCGACCGCCGCGGCGTGCTCGGCCGGGATCAGAACGAGATTGCCGTAGGCGAGCTCGGCGCCGAGGACCTGCGCCGGGCGGCGGGCGAGAGCGCGCAGGCGCGCCGCCAGCTCTGACAGCTCGAAGGGTTTTGAGAGATAATCGTCGGCGCCGGCATCGAGGCCGGCGACGCGTTGCTCGGTCTTGTTGCGGCCCGAGAGGATGAGCACCGGCGTCGCATCGTGACGCTTGCGCATCTGTTTCAAGAGTGTGATCCCGTCGGCGTCGGGCAGCGTCAGATCGAGGATGACGATGTCGTAGACGACCGCGGCGAGGGCCGCGAGGCACTCCTCCGCGGTCGCGACGCGGTCCACCGCGAATCCCATGGACTTCAATCCCATCTGGATGAAGAGCGCCAGGACGTGATCGTCCTCGACCGAAAGTACCCGCATACCGTGAAGCCTCGACTCGTCCCAGCAATCGCGACCGGGTCGGCGGGCCAATCTTTGACCGCCGCGGCCATCACAATTATCCCAGCACGATATTAACTGTACCTAAGGTTGGCTTAAGCAGCGCATCCTATACGAAAGGGTGAGCCGGCGATATCCCGGCGAGATTTGCAAGCACAGGGTTTTTTTTAGCGATGCGTAGCGAACCCGACGAGCATGCCGTTTCTCTGCAGAATTTGATAGCAGTCGATCGGCTGTTGACCGAGGGCACCCGTTCAGGGTGTCGCGTGATCGACGCCTTGGGCGAGGACCGTGTTGCCACCGGCGAGTTTACCCGGTGGACGCGCCCCAGCGCGATTCTCGTCATCATGTCGCGTGTCGCGATCGTCTCCGGCGTTCTCGCCGCGCTCGAATTCGCCGTTTAGCCTCATTATCGGTCCTCGCCGGGCCCACCTGCTTGCGATCGCCGAGATCTAATTGACCGTTCCCGCCACCATGTTCGGGCCGCCGATGACGGACCGGACCATTCCGACGAGATCCAGCGGCTTGTACGGCTTGTGGAGATAGGCGATGTGCGGCGGCATGCGGTCGGAATCGACCAGCCGCTCGGCATAGCCGCTCGTCAGGATGAGCCGTAGACCCGGCCAGCGCTCGGCCACCGCCTTGGCGAGATCGATGCCGTTCATCTCCCCCGGCATGACGACGTCGCTGAAGACGACGGAGATGCCGGGATCGCGCGCCAGGATCGCCAATGCGCTCGCCGCGTCGGTCGCCTCGACCACCGCGAAGCCGAAATCCGCCAGCACTGCGACGGCGATCTCTCGCACTTCCTCGGCATCTTCGACGATCAGGATCTTGGCGCCGGCGACCGCGGACTGGTGGGGCGACGCGACGTTGCGCTCCGCCGGCGCCTCGACGCGCTGCTCGACCACGCGCGGCAGGTAGAGTCGGACTGCGGTGCCCCGGCCCGGCTCGCTTTCGAGCCGCACATGGCCTTTCGACTGGCGCGCAAAACCATAGACCATGCTGAGCCCGAGCCCGGACCCTTTGCCGACACCCTTGGTCGTGAAGAACGGCTCGAAGGCGCGCGAAGCGATTTCGCGCGACATGCCACGGCCGGTGTCGCGCACGGCGAGCTCGATATAGGCGCCGGGCGCCATCTCGGCCTCGCGCGCATAACCCTCATCCAACACCACGCTGGCGGTCGTGACGGTCACCTCGCCGCCGTCCGGCATCGCGTCGCGGGCATTGATGACAAGATTGAGCAGCGCCGCCTCGACCTGATTTGGATCGGCGAGGGCCAGGCAGACCTCCGGCGCCAGATGCACCGCGAGCTGCGTCGCATCGCCCGCCGTCTGGCGCAACAGATCGGCCATGCCGCGGACGATCTGATTGAGATCGATCTGCCGCGGGTCGAGATGCTGCTTGCGCGAGAAGGCGAGCAGCTGCTGCGTCAGCTTCGCCGCCCGGTCGACGCCGTGCGCCGCGGCGGCGGCCAGGCGCAGGAGGCGCGGCGCATCGTCGAGCTTGGCCTGAAGCAGCTCGAGATTGCCCGAGATGACCGTCAGCAGATTGTTGAAGTCATGCGCGATCCCGCCGGTCAGCTGGCCGACCGCCTGCATCTTCTGGGCCTGGCGCAGCGCATCTTCGGTGCGGCGGCGCTCCTCGATCTCGGCGAGCAGGCGCTGGTTGGCGT
>JAQGID010000123.1 GCA_028291405.1 Rhodospirillales bacterium
TTGAGAGGTGTACGTATTCGCCGTCGCTGAACCATAACTGGTGGACGCCGCGCGAGTGCGGTCCTGCGGCGTCGAAGAAGCTGATCGAACGGGGCTGCTCAGGGACCGAGATATCAAACAGCTCGAACCCGGCGCCGGTAAGCCCCGGACGGGCTGTTTGATAGGCGACCGCCATGGTGTTTCCGACCACATCGAGTGAATTCGAGCGCATCTGGGCGTGCGGCAAATCGGTCTGCAGAACCAAGCGCGGATTGCGAGGATCGGATACGTCGAGGGCGGTGAAATTCTTGGCGCTCTCATGAGCAACCCAGAGGATACGCCGCCCGTCCGGCGCGACCTGCAGGCCGATGCTCTCTCCAAGCCCGCCATACCCGTCGCCTTGACGCCGTCCAGCCGATTGGCGATGGCGGCGAGCGCGAAGCGCAACGCGACGCCCGGCTTGATGACGGCCAAACGGTCGCGGGGCGCGAGATGGTCGAGCCACCCCGCAAGCTCGCGACTGGCTCGGCTGCGGTTTCGCCTGTCGCGCTCCCGGTACGGTCGGCGGTTTGTGTCATACCAAGTCCTTCCCGGGACCGGCGCAATCGGCGGACATGTCTGCCAAGTGAAATTATGCCGGACACCCCATCATACCAACAATGGATGCGGATTGGCGTAATCCGCTATGATGACGCGGCACCGGTCGGCGATCGGGGATGCCCGGGTCGCAAGCGTGGCAATCGCTCGGCGAAACCGAGTTCAGCAACAGTTCCCCGGCCGCGATCGAGCGGGGCGGGCGAGCATCCGGAGGAAAGGATCAGAGGAAATGGCAAGATTGTCAGGCAAGGTCGCGATCGTCACGGGCGCGGCCCAGGGCATCGGTGCGGCGTACGCGCAGGCGCTCGGCGCTGAAGGCGCGAAGGTCGTCCTCGCCGATGTGGCCGATACAGCGACCGCCGTCGCGGCGATGAAGAAAAACGGCGGCGAAGCGATCGGCGTCGTCGCGGACGTGACCGACGGGGCCTCGGTCGCCGTTATGGTGCAGAGCGCGGTCAAGGCGTTCGGCCGCGTCGATATCCTGGTCAACAACGCCGCGATCTTCGGCAAGCTCGCTCTCAAGCCCTTCACCGATATCAGCTCGGCGGAGTGGGACTCGCTGATGGCCGTCAACGTGCGCGGCGTCTTCGAGTGCACCAAGGCGGTGACCCCCGAGATGCGGAAGCGGAAATACGGCAAGATCATCAACATCGCCTCGGGCACCGTCTTCAAGGGCAATCCGATGCTGATGCATTACGTCGCCTCGAAGGGTGCGGTGATCGCGATCACGCGGTGCAGCGCGCGCGAGCTCGGCGACGATGGGATCCGTGTAAACTGCCTCGCCCCCGGCCTCACCCTGAGCGAAAACGTCCGCAACAGCAGCGACTGGTCCGATCAGATGATCACCAGCAACATCTCGACCCGCGCCATCAAGCGCGAGGAGACGCCGGAAGATCTCGTCGGGGCGGTCATCTTCCTCGCCTCGCCTGACAGCGACTTCATGACTGGGCAAACGATGGTGGTCGATGGCGGCTCGGTAATGCACTGATCGGTTGGACGCGGCGCTCCGGCCGCGCCGCATCTCAGCCGAGAGCTCCGCCACCCGACGCAGGCTGGCGCTCCTCGAGACGCCGAGCAGATAGTTGTAGGTCCGCGGCGGCGACTCCCTGCATCCGTTGCCTGAATTCGGCGCGGCTGCTCTCGTCCTCGGCCTCGAGGTTCCGCTTGTTCTGGACCGATTGCGTCTACACGTGCTCGATCGTTGCAAGTCGGGGCTATCGGTCGCGGCGTTCGAGCTCGGCGTCCGGCGCGCTGTCGTGCCAGACCTGCGCAAGCCGCTCGGTCGGATTGATCGCATCGTGGATACCATCGACATCGCCGAGATCCGTACCGAAGAGGGCGAACTCGCCTTGTTATCGCGAAGGCTGGACGAAGCAAGCCATCACCTGACAGACTCAGAGGGCGCGAGGGCGCGGGTGTTTAGCTGCGCCTCGCCGACGGCAGGAGGAAGAGAGATGTCGCAGGATTCATCCGGTCACCCAGGCGTCACTGACTACGACGGCATTATTCTCGGCGCCGGCCATCATGGCATGATCCTCGGCTCGTACCTCGCGAAGGCGGGGCTCCGGATCCTCCTGCTCGAGCGCCGGCTGCAACACGGCGGCGGCCTCACGACGCTTGAATCGACGCTGCCGGGGTTCTATCACAACCTTCATTCGATCAATCATTTCCACATCTCGGAAGCCCCGTGGTTCCACGACCTCGGGCTCGCCGAGCGCGTCTCCTACATCACGCCGCACTACGAATTCGCAATGCCGCTGAGCGACAAGCGGGCCCTCGTCTTCAGCCGCGATCTCGAGGAGACGCTCGCCAACATCGCACGATTCTCCGAGAAGGACGCTAGGACCTTCCGGGAATGGAACGCCAAGGCTGAGGCGATCACCCGCGACATTTTCATGGCCGAACGCTTCGCCGAACCACTGCCGCGCCCCGAGCGAGAAGCGCTCCTTCAGCGCTCCGCCCTCGGCCGCGATTTCCTTGCGACGACGCGACGCCAGCCGTTCGAGCTGGTCGACGAGCTGTTCGAAAACGAACACGTCAAGCTCATCTTCCTCTTCAAGGTGTCGCTGTTCGGCACTTGGCTCGTCGATACGATGAGCCAGACCAGCCCGATGGGCTCGGTCATCCGCGCCTTCGATCTCGAGACCGGCTATCAGCTCTGCCGCGGCGGCAGCGCAAATCTCGCACGCGGGCTGATGGAAAGCTTCCTCGTCAACGGTGGAACCTATCGCAACCAGGTCGAAATTGAGCGCATCACCATCGAGGGCGGCCGCGCCACCGGCGTCGAGACCGCTGGCGGGCAAATTTACAAGGCCAAGCATTTCGTCGCCAGCAGCCTCGATATCCACCAGACCTTCGAGACCCTGATCGGCCCCGAGCAGTTGCCGTCGGAATACCTCGCCAAGGTCGGGCGTCATAAATACACCGCCTGGACGCTGTTCGGCCTGCATCTCGCGCTGAACGAGGCGCCGCGCTATGCAGCGGCAGACTGGGACCCCGCGGTCGACCATACGCTGAAATACAGCATCGGCGCCGAATCGATCGCGGATCTGATGGAGGCGCATGCCGACGTGCAGGCCCGGCGCGTGCCCTCGCGGATCAACTTCGGCGCCGGCGCGCTCTCGGTGCTCGATCCGGCGCAGGCGCCGCGCGGCAAGCACACCGCATACGCCTGGCACGTCATGCCCTATGCACCGGGCGGACGACCGGAAACCGTCGACGAGATCAAGGCAGAGTTCTCCGAGAAGATCATCGAGACCTGGGCGTGCTACGCGCCGAACATGACGCGGCAGAATATCCTCGGCCGCTTTGCTTATACCGCCTTCGATTACGTCCAGGAGCTGCCCAACATGCGCGGCGGCGACATCTTCATGGGGGCCTTCAGCGCCGATCAGGTGATGTACGATCACTTCGGCTATCGCACCGCGGTCCCGAACCTCTACATGGTCGGCTCGGCGGCGCATCCCGGCGGCGCGATCTCGGGCGGCGCCGGATACATCGCTGCCGGGCTGATCGCCGAGGACCTCGCGGTCAGGCGCTGGTGGTCGCCGGTCGATGCGCGTGCCGCGCTCGGCGCGCTGGCGAAATGAAGGGGTGCTCGCAATGAGTTATGCATCCGCGGACAAAGATCAGTTGGTTCCTCGCCGCGAGGGTCGCAGTCGTCGCAATTCCGCGACAGGTAGCGAAGCGGCATGAGAGGGGATTAGGCGTCTCCTTCATCATCGAGTACGGTGCAGGAGGGGAGGCCTGCGTCGTGGATCTGCGGCAGATTAGATATTTCATGTGGATCTACGAGCATCGCAGCTTCTCAGCGGCGGCTCGCAAGGCGAATGTCGCGCAGCCGGCGCTCAGCATCCAAATTCGCCATCTCGAAGAAGAACTCGGCGTCACGCTGTTCGAACGCAGCTCCGGCGGTGCCGTGCCGACTGATCTTGGCCGCAAATTCTATGAATTGTGCACGCCGGTTCGTGACGGAGTCGACTTCGCCAGACAGCAGATGTCGGAACTTGCCTCCTCGGAGGGCCTCTTCGGCAGCCTGAAATGCGGTTTTCCGCCGAGTTTTTTCAAACGGTTCCTTGGGCGAATCATCGCCGATTTTTCTCAACGGTATCCCGACGTGGAGTTGTCCGTCTCCGAAGGCTACGGCGGCACGTTGAAGGAATGGGTGCGAAGCGGGCTGCTGGAATTCGCGGTCGGCGCCTGGGATGAGAGCGACACATCGCTCCATGCCGCGAAAATCCTAGAGGAGGAGTTGGTCCTCGTCAGCGGCTCGCCGATCTTCGGGGAAAGGTTCGTCAAGATCGATCTCAGGAAATTCGACGGATACAAGCTGATGCTGCCGATGGGGCATCAGGTTCTGGGCCCGATCCTGCATCAGTATCTCGCCAATGGCATCATACGCCCAAGTCGCACGATGGTCGTCGACAGCTATCTCGGTGTCCTCGAGACGGCCCGCGCCTCCGACTGGGCCGCGCTGATTCCCATAACCGGCGTGTTGGACGAGGTCGCCAAAGGCGATTTGTACATCTATCCGCTCGTCGAGCCGCCGCTCAGCTTCCGGTGGTTCCTGATCCATGAGCGCGGCAAGACGCTCAGTCTTGCCGCGCGCGTCTTCATCGACCGCGTGTCCGATGAGATGGCGAACACGCGGCAGACATGGGACGAACTCCTTAGGAATGCGTGAGGGCCGACATCGGGGTTCGCATCGGCCCGGGCGTTGCGTGAGGAACCGGATTCGTCTAGTCGCGCAACCGCGGCATGACCTCGCTTGCGTACATCTCCATGTTCCGCTTCGCCAACTCGTCGGAGAGCACGCCGAACTGTAGCATCGAGACCAGGTTCCGGAAGCCGGTAAGATCTCGCATTTTCTCGATCTTCTCGATGACCGTCCGCGGGCTGCCGATCAGCGCCGTGCCCGATTCAATGAGCGCGTCGACGCTCTGATGCTTGGGCCGTGTGCCGAGCGCGGCGCGCATCTTCATCATGCGTTTCGTCGACCCCAGAGACGTGTAGCCGGGCGGCAGCAGCATCTCCCAGGGATTGTTGAGGTAGTCGTTGAAAAGTGACTCGATGCCGGCCTTCGCTTCCTCGCGTGCCCGCTCGTCAGTATCCGCTACATAGATCGGCACAGCCCAGCCCAGCTGGTCGCCGCTCGCTTCGTAGCCGAATTCGCGAGCCCGGTCGCGATATGCATTGAGATAGCGCGCCACCAGCTCATGAGCGCTGAATGTCACCAGGAACGGATATTTGCGGGCTGGATCGGCTGCCCAGTCGATGGTCTCAGCCGACCCCTGCGACGGGATCCAGATCGGCGGATGCGGCCGCTGATAGGGACGTGGCCACAGATTGACGTAGCGGTAATTATAGTTCTCGCTTTCGAATTCGAATGGCCCAGGCCGCGTCCAGGCCTGGACGATCAGATCGTGCGCCTCGTGGAAACGTTCGTGCGAGAAGACCGGATTAAGGCCCGTGGCATGATATTCGGTGCCGATGCCGCGCACGAATCCGGCGATCATGCGGCCGCGTGACAGGTTGTCGAGCATCGCGAATTCTTCGGCGATGGTGATCGGGTTGTTCACCAGCGGCAGCGCACGGCCGAGGACGGCGATCTTCACCCGCTTGGTCCGCTGGATGAGGGCGCTAGCGATGATGTTCGGCGCGGGCATCAGCCCATAGGCGGTCTGATGATGTTCGTTGACCGCCACCACGTCGAAGCCGAGCGACTCGGCCGAAACGAGGTGGTCGATATAGGATTCGTATTCGTTGGCGCCCTTTTCGGGATCGTAGAGCTCGTTGGGCAGCACGACCCAGGCGGAGCGATGCTTGCGCCGCTCGTCCATGTCGAGCGGGCGATACGGCATCAACGTAAAACAGACGAAACGCATGGCTCATTTCCCCTTGAGGAAGGCGAGGATATGCGAGGCGGTTTCCGCGGCCTTCTCGACTTGCGGCAGGTGACCGCTTTCGGGAATGAGTGCGACGCGGCAGCCCGGAATGTTGTCTCGCCAGACGGTGGCGTAGGCACTCGGAAACAGCTTGTCGTTCTCGCCCCAGAGCACCAGCGTCGGGACCTTGATGCGGTGCAGCCAGCGCTGCAGTGCCGGATTGACCCACCGGGGTTCCCATCCGAGACGCGCCGCCATGAAGCGGCTGTTCAGCGCGAGGTCGGCTTCTTCATCGGTCGGCGCATGCGACAGCATCCGCTCTGCGAAGGCCTGGTCGTGGAAGAGGTTTCGGACAGCCTCTTCCGGATCCCAGATGAAATTGTCCCCGGAAGGGATCCCTTTGACGCGCGTGCCCGCCGGTGCGATCAGTGTCAGGCTGGCGAGGCGGCTGCAATTGCGGATAGCCAGTTCGGCTGCGATCCAGCCACCGAGCGAATGGCCCACGAGATGTACGTCTTCGAGATCGAGCTCGTCGAGCACATCCAGGTAATACATCGACATGTCCGACACGGAACGGATCCAGTTGGGCGCTTGCGAGGCGCCGAAGCCCGGATGCTCGGAAATCCGCAAATCGTACCGTGCCGACAACGCGTCGAAGAATGGGCCCCACATCGGCAGCCCGGACGCCCCGTGCAGAAACAGCATCGGTTCGCCGCTGCCGACGTGCAGGGAACGTGTCTCCAGATCCCGGAAGCGATGTTGCTCCATATTCCACATATCAGGCGTTCTCCCTGGACGATTTCATCAAGGGTGACGAGGGGATGCCGGCCTGGCAAATATGGTCTCCTTATACCGTGCATAACTGGCGGCGAGGCGGCTCTCCCTCAGCGCAGCCTTTGGTGGCGAGCGGCCCACCAGATGCCGACGAGTTATGGACGACATAAGAATTCGTTATTTGATTCCGCCACGGGCCCAGTCCGTAGTGGACGCAAGAACAATGAGCGCATTTCAGTCGGGGGGAAGCATGCCGGGTCGATCGGTCGCGCGATATTCCAAGAACGAGCGCATGCTCGTCGGTATTTCGGCTGTGTTTGGTTATGGGCTCGACTTCTACAATTTGATCGCGATCGCCTTCCTGATCGGACCGATCCAGAAGACGCTCAACATGTCTCTGCCTCAGGTTGGGCTGGTGGTCTCGATGACGCTGACCGGCTCGGTCGTCGGTGGGATCCTGTTCGGCTGGGCGGGCGACAAATGGGGGCGCAAGACGTCGCTCCTCGCCACGCTGTTGCTCCTAGCCGGAGGCGCGGTGCTGTCAGCGGTGGCCTGGGACTTTTGGTCTCTCCTCATCTTCCGACTTATCGCCGGGATCGGCGTCGGAGGCGAATGGGGCGCCGGCATGGTGCTCTTCAACGAAGTCTGGGATCCGCGCCGTCGCGGGCTCGGAAGCGCCATCGTGCAAGCGAGCTCCTCCGTCGGCTTGGCACTCGCGGCGCTGGTTGCGACATGGGCATTGACGAGCCTTTCCCCCGAGATGTCGTGGCGGATCACTCTGCTCGTCGGCGGCCTGCCGATCTTTCTCATGTTGCTCGTGCGGAAGAAGATGCCGGAGTCGCGCCTGTGGGAGGAGTTCCGCGACCTCCAAGCTGCCGGCGCCCTGCCACCTGGGAAACGAGACGAAGGATCGCCTTTGCTGGAGATCCTCAAGGGGGCATCGCTTCGCTATTTCATCTGCGGCGTCATTGTCGCGGGCGGTTACATCATCAACTACCAGAGCATCAGCGTCTTCATGCCCCGGCTCATGACGCAGGTGCTCGGCGCGAGCCAGAACACTCTCCTGTCGGTCACCTTGCTCTTCGCAACCATCTCCGGCTGCGGCATGATTCTCACCGGCTACATAAGCGATGCATGGGGTCGCCGCCGGGCGGTGATCTCGGCAACGCTGGTCGGGATTGTTGGCCTTGCCTGGATCTACGCCAGCGGGGAAGGGAGATATTCCGGAGACATCTTCGGTTGGCCGATCCTGTGGGCATATGTCTTGTGGGGATTCGGCCAAGGTGCGATCGGGCAGTTCGGGCCTTGGTTTGCCGAACTATATCCAGTCGAAACGCGCTCTACCGCCGCCTCCTCGATATTTACGAGCGGGCGGGTGGTCGGAAGTCTCGCACCCTATCTCGTGCCGGTCATCGCGGCGCAGAGCGGTCTTCTGAAGGGAATGATGCTGGCTCTGCTCGGCTCATTGGTGAGCCTGGCGTTCACGATGACGCTGCCCGAGACGGCTGGGCGAGTGTTCGAGGTTATCGAAGGCAAGGAACGTGCCGATATTCCCTCCAAGCCGGCGAACGCCGTCAGTTAAACGTCGCTGGAATTGCCAGGCCTTGACCTCGTCCCGGACTCCGATCACCTGCCCGGTGTATAGGCATGACGTGCCAGGCGCAGGCGCCGTGCTTGCCGCGGCGCCTGCGCCGGATCGAGCACCGAGAGCGCGCCGGCGCCGAAATTGGTCCGCGAGTTCCCGTCACAGCGCTCTTACCACCCATCAAGCGCCGGCCTGCGGCGCCGAATGACGGTGCCGTTCAGTATCGCCGCGCGAGGGGCAGCATCGCCATCGATCCGATCATCGCGGCGCCGACCAGCACCATAAAGCCGGCGTCGAAATTCCCGGTCGCGGAGATCAGAGCTCCCATGACGACCGAAGAGAACGCGCCGATGACATTGCCGAGCCCGTTGAACACGCCGACGCCCGCAGCCTGAGCACGCGTGGGCAGCAGTTGGCCGGCCAGCGCGAACAAAGGCGGGAGTGCGGCTCCCCAGAAGAACGCGCTCGCAGCCATCGTGAGCGCCGCCGTCTGTGCGTCAGGAATGATCGAGACGGCGTACATCAGCACCCCGGCCATGAACAGCACGCTTGGCCTGCCCGGCATAGCGCTGCCGCAGCGCAATCACCGTCATCAGCTGGGAGACATTTTGCCAGGCCCCGACGATGTCGGTGACGCCAGCGGGTTTCGAGATTGCTCCAAATGCTCGCGGCGCGAAACGGCAGGCCAAAATGGAAGCGCGGCGGCTTCATCGGCGGAGAGTCGAGCAGGATCGGATCGTTGCGGTAGTGCACGGCCTCAACGTGCATCACCGGCGCCGGCCGCGCCTCCGCCGCATAATAGCCGGTGAATTCGCCGAACGGCCCTTTCGGGTAGCGATTCCTCCGGGAACGGCAGCAGCGAGCCTTCCAGAACGATTTCGGCAAAGGCCGGGACGGCGAGCCCAGCGACCGGCCCCCTGCACACCGGGACCGGCCGTTGCTTGATCGCTCCGGCGAAAGCGTATTCGGAAGATCCTTCCGGCAGATATTCGAAACCCGCGATGAAGAGCGCGGGATCCTCGCCCTTCACGACGGCGACCGGACAGGGCTGGCCCTTGTCCCAATATTTCTTGGCGATGATCGCACCCTGACGACCCATGTGGTCGAACTGGATCGTCACTCGATTCCTGTCATGGACCTGCACCCGATAGATCGAGGCGCTGATCCATCCCGCATCCGGGTCGCGCATGACGACGAGGCTGCCGGATCCGATGTAGGGGCCGCCGTCCTTCGGGTGCCAAATGTGGCACCGGAAACTTCTTCAGATCGACGTCGCCGCCGATGTCGCTGTGATCGAGGAACGCCGCCCGTGCAACCGTCTCTTGGGGCTGTAGCGTCGCGCGACGGCCCATCCAGGCGGTAAGCGCCTCGAGCGGCCGCAGCATGGGATCGAGGTTCAGCGCGAGAGCGGCGCGCTGGACGTCGGTCGTGGCGTTGGAGAAGACGCGGAAGCCGGCGGGATAGCCTGTGATGTTGTCGAACAACAGCGCAGGGCATTCCGGCATCCCGGCGGCCAATTCGGTGATCGCGCCGATTTCGAGATGCGGATCGGCACCATCGATCCTGCGAAGCGCGCCGAGTTCCTCGGCGCGCTCGATGAACTCCCGAAGGTCGTTGTAAGTCGTTGGCTCACTCACCGCTTCACCTCCAGGCCGATGCTTCGATTGTCGCGGATGTATTTGTAGAAGTTGAGGACGTTCTCTGCATAACCGGGACCGCCTGCTGCGAAGACCTGCGGCTTTGCGGCGAAACCGCAGAAGAAGTTCGAGACATGGTCGGGCATGCGGCCCATCAAGCCGAAGATCTGCTCCGCCCATGCCTCGGCCGCGATGCACTTGGCGCGCAGATCCGCGTGGGACCTAGGGATCTGATAACAGCGCCACACCGGCGACTCCGTATCCGGCGACGTGAATGTCATCTCCTCACGATGCTCGGGCGCCGCCGCATAGTCGAACAGCCCGGCGATCGTCCTCGCTGCGTTCCGGAAGGCGGGATGCTTGGTCGGGTCGGAAACGCGTTCCCCATCCACGAAGACCGTGCGCCGGTTCTGGCTCAGCTCGGACCAGAAGCTCTCCCCGGTGCGCAGTGGCACACCCGAGCGGTGATCAAGAGTCGATCTGGCGCCTGCCACGTTCATCGGTCGTTCTCCGCCTTCAGCATCGCAAACACGCCGAGCTCGGCAAGCAATGGTGCCACCGCGATCGGCGCAAAAAAAGCGTTTCAGGACCGCATTTATGTACATCGTGTATGTTATATCGTATCTGTCAATCGCACACCTGCGCGATTTTGTGCCGTGACGGGAGTCGCGTCCGCGATGTAGGAAGGGATCGGTTCGGGCCGCGAGATCGGCCATCGCAAAGGCACATGACGGATCGGACTCCATGAGGAAAACGACAAGCGACCGCGACGAGCTACAAGCCCCCGCTCACCATCTCCCGACCGGATTATCTGCGCGGCGGATCGGATGCCGCATTCCGCGAAACGATCTACGCCCTCGTTCAAAGTGTCGGCCGGCTGCTCACCTGCCGGGAAGCGTTCGGCCGTTCGCTCGATCTAACCGCCAGTCAATTCGCGGTTCTAATCGGCATTGCCTACCAGCAGAGCCGTGACGGCGTTACGGTCAGGGACCTCTCCGAGCACATCGCGCTCGCTCCAACCCATGTAACGACGGAGGTCGGCCGACTCGTCCTGCGGGGGCTTCTGATCAAGAGGCCGAGTTCTTCGGACCGGCGCAGCGTTCTCGTCTCATTGTCCCCGCAGGGCGAGACGGCAATTGCCGAAGTCGCGCCGTTCGTCCGGACGATCAACGATCTCCTGTTCAAGGACATCTCGCCCGAGGAGCTCGAAACGGCGAAGAAGGTGGCGCGCACCGTGTTCCGGAATTCGGACTACGTGCTGGTCGAGCTTCGCCGGCGCAATCGCAAGGCCGAGGTGTCACGACGGCCTGGACCCGCTGCTGTCGATTGATGCGGTGATCCTCCAGCCCATCATCACCAGCCGTGCAGCCAGATATCCGCGTCAGCGGGCGTCGCGATCGGCTGGTCGGGCTGGATACGGCGATGACGCCCGCCATAGAAGACCAACGGCTCGCCCGGGACGCTCTGCAGAGAAACGACCCGGCCGACGAGGATCTCGTGATCGCCGCCATCGTACCGGGCATAGGTCTCGCATTCGAAGCTGGCGAGCCCGCCCGGGATCACGGGCTGGCCCTTGGGTCCCCGCAGCGGCGCGACGGTTCTCCATTTGTCAGCCCCGCCTCGCGCAAAACGGGTCGAGAGGTCGCTTTGATCGTCGCCGAGCAAGGCAGGTCATTCGGCATTCGGCTCAGCGCCAGAGCTTGCTGAATTCGGTCGCCACGACTTTCTCGTAAGGGACCTGTCCCTGCAGGATCCCGACGTCGCGTGCGAACTGGCACATGCCGGAGACGAAGGTCTCCGAGATCGCTGCATCGTAATAGGGCAAGTCGCGCCGGATAAGCTCGGCGATCAGCTCGGCCTCGGTCGGCGGGAACAGCTTACGCCCGACCTCGGTCGCCCGCGTGACGTCCTGCTTCAGGGCAAGCAGGGTCTTGACGATCGCCCGCACGACGGCCGCTGCGACGTCAGGTGAGCGCTCGATCAGGCGATCGGTGGTCGCGACCGAGGCCATCGTATAGTTGAAGCATGGCTTGGGCCCGTCGCCGCGGCGGATGTCGAGGATCACCTTGCCGATGCCGCGCCGCACCGCGACCTCAGCGCCCATACCGTTTGCCCAGAAGCCGTCGATCTTGCGATCCTCAAGCGCCTTCGCGGCGGTTACGCCGAAATTGACCCCTGCCCCCATCGCGCCCGGAACCGGCGCAATCGTGACGCCGTCACGCTGGAGATCGATACCGGCCTCTGCGAGCAGCCGGCGCAGGCCCATGTCGACCCATGGGGCGGCGCCGATGCTGCGGCCCTTGACGATGCCGATGTCGCTGCGCGGCGGGTTGAGATCCGAGCGCATGACCAGGAACCAGTACATGCCCTGTGCCTGGGCGCAGAGCAGCTTCGCCCCTTCCCACTCCGGAAAGGCGGCGAGGGCTGAATGGGCCGAGCCGGCGACGAAGTCGACGGCGCCCTCGCGCATCGCCTGATAGGCCTTATCGACCGGGAAGATCAGCTCGAGCGCGACGTCCAGCCCCTCGTCCTTGAAGAAGCCGAGCTCGATTGCCGCGATGGCGGGAAAATACGAGTTCGAGATCATGTCCGGGACTGCGAGCTTCATGGAGCAGAATCCTTTTGAATGGTCAGCCGGCGTCGTGGCCGGCGATCTCGGCCTGCCACGGCGCGACCCAGCGCTCGACGACGCCGATGAAGGCGTTCAGCACGGTGGCGAGGATCATAAGGACGATCACCGGCACGAACATCGTCGCGGTATCGAAATTGTTCGCCGAGTTGATGATGATGCTGCCGAGGCCCGAAAGGGCCGTGAAGAACTCGGCGATGATCATCGCGACGACCGCCTTGCCGACGGCGAGACGAATACCTGCCATGATATAGGGCAGCGTCGCCGGCAACACGATCCGGCGCAGGATCGTCATATCCGATGCCACCAGCGACTTGCCGACCTCGATGAGGCTCTTCGGCACCGCTGCGACGCCGAACCAGGTGTTGATGCAGATTGGAAAGACCGACATGAGGAAGACGATCGCGATCTTCACCGCGGTGCCGAGCCCGAGCCATAGGACGAGGAGCGGCACGAGCGCGACGAGCGGCATCGCGTAGCCGGCGGTCACGTAGATTCCGAGTGCCGCCTCGAGCGTCGGGAACCGGCCGAGCACGAGACCGAGCGGGACGCCGACGACGATCGCCAGCAGATAACCCGCGGTGAAGGACTGCATGCTTTGCAGCATCGCGGTCGCGAGTTGTCCGG
>JAQGID010000205.1 GCA_028291405.1 Rhodospirillales bacterium
TTCGACGACGATGCCGCGCGCCCGCAGCCCGGCGCGCAGCGCCGGCGGGACCTGTCCCATCCGCTTGCCGCAGCCGAGCAGCAGGATGCTGACGTCGCCATGCGCCGTGACGGCATCGAAGCGATCGAGCGACGCCTCGGCGAGGCTGAGCACCGGCCAGAGCTCGGTGCGGTCGGGAAAGACGAGGATCGAGCCGGAGAAGCCGACGCCGCTGACGCGGAAGCCGGCGGGACCGTAGGTTTCGACGACCTGCCGGCCGGACGGAATGATCGGGGTGACGTCCATCCCCGAAACCTAGGTCGTGCGTTCGGCGCCGACAGCGCCCTCGTCGGTTTTTTTCGCCTCGGTGCCGCGCTTGGGTCGGATGTAATAGAGCAGCGGCGCGGCGATGAAGAGCGACGAGTAGGTGCCGATCACGATGCCCCAGAGCATCGCGATCGAGAAGCCGCGCAGCACCTCGCCGCCGAAGATCAGCAGCGAGAGCACGGCGAGCGCCACCGTCGAGACGGTCAGGATGGTGCGCGACAGCGTCTCGTTCAGGCTGAGGTTGATCAGCGTCGAGAAATCCATTGTCTTGAACTTGCGCAGCGTCTCGCGGACGCGGTCGTAGATGACGACCGTATCGTTGATCGAATAGCCGGCGACGGTGAGGATGGCAGCGAGCGTCGTCAGGTTGAACTCGAGCTGCAGAAGCGAAAAGAGCCCGACCGTCGTCACGACGTCATGCGCCGTCGAGATCATCGCGCCGACGCCGAACTGCCATTCGAAGCGAAACCAGACATAGGCGGCGATCGCCAGCAGCGCGAGGACCGTCGCGATGAGGCCAGCCTGGACGAGCTCCTCGCCGACCTTGGGGCCGACGACCTCGACACGGCGGAACTCGATCGAGCTGCCCAGCGCATCGCGCAGCGTCTTGACAGCGACCTCCTGGCCGGCGTCGCCGCCGGGCTGGCGCGCCAGGCGGATCAGCACGTCGTTCGGCGTGCCGAACCCCTGCAGCGAATTCTCTCCGAGGTGCAGCGCGTCGATCTTGGAGCGCAGCTGGCCGAGGTCGGCCGGACCGCCGGTCGAGCGCGCCTCGATCAGAACGCCACCCTTGAAGTCGATCCCGTAGTTCAGCCCCATCGTGAAGAAGGCGACGACCGAGATCACCGTGAGCAGCGCCGAAAAGGCGAAGCCCAACAGGTGATAGCGCATGAAATCGATTTTTGGGGTCTTCCGGAAGACGACGAGTGGGCGCATTTCTGTCTTGTCTGAAAAGGATTCGCCTAAAGCGGGATGGCCTTGGGGCGGAAGCGGTGCAGCCACGAGACGATCTGCAGCCGCGTCACCAGGATAGCCGAGAAGAGCGAGGTCAGAACGCCGATGCTGAGGGTCACGGCGAAGCCCTTGATCGGCCCCGAGCCGAGCTCGTAGAGCAGCGCGCCGGCGACCAGCGTCGTGACATGGCTGTCGAGGATCGTGCCGAAGGCGCGCTTGAACCCGGCCTCGAGCGAGGACAGCATGGTGCGACCGCCGCGCATCTCCTCGCGAATGCGCTCGTAGATCAGGACGTTGGCGTCGACCGCCATGCCCATGGTCAGCGCGATCCCGGCGATGCCCGGCAGGGTCAGCGTTGCGCCAAGCAGCGTCAGGCTGCCGAGCATGATCATCAGGTTGAAGAAGAGCGCGATGTCGGCGAAGATTCCGAAGAGACCGTAGAAGATCACCATGAATGCCACGACCAGCAGCACGCCGACGATGCAGGCGGTGGCGCCGGCGTGGATCGAATCCGCGCCGAGATCGGGACCGACGGTGCGCTCCTCGAGGATGGTCAGCGGCGCCGGCAGCGCGCCGGCGCGCAGCAGCAGGGCGAGGTCGGTCGCGCTCTGCGCCGTGAAGCTGCCGGAGATGACGCCGCTGCCGCCGAGGATTGGCTCGCGGATGTTCGGGGCGCTGATGACCTTGCCGTCGAGGACAATGGCGAAGGGCCGGCCGACGTTCTCCTTGGTCGCATCACCGAAGCGTTTGGCGCCGATCGAGTCGAACTTGAAGCTGACGACCGCCTCGTTGTTCTGGAAGCTGGGCTGCGCGTCGACCAGATTCTCGCCGCTGACCAGGACGCGGCGTTTCACGACATAGGCGGCAGGGCCGCCGGTACGGCTGGCGTCCGCGCTCGGCAGAAGCTCGTCGCCGGGCGGAAGGCGGCCGCGCTGGGCGTCCTCGGGCGAGGCGGCGACGTCGACCAGCTGGAAGGTCATCTTGGCGGTCTTGCCGATGAGGTCCTTGACGCGCTGCGGATCGTCGATACCCGGAAGCTGGACCAGGATGCGGCTCGCGCCCTCGCGCTGGATCGTCGGCTCCTTGGTGCCGGTCTCGTCGACGCGGCGCCGGATGATCTCGATCGATTGGTCGACCGCCGCCTTCTGGCGCGCCTGCAAGGCGACGTCGCTGTAGCGCAGCGTCACCTGGCCGCTATCGGAGATCGTCGGCACGATCTCCGGATCGGCGTCCGTGAACATCTTGGTGACGTCGGCCAGACGGCCGTCACGCTTCAGCTGGTCGAAGTCGCGCAGCTGCAGCGTGACGTGGTCGCCCTCGATGTTGAGGCCGGTATAGCCGACCCGGCCGCGCGCGAGCGCGCTCCGCGTCGCGTCGATGACGTTGTTGAGGCGCTCGCGGAGGGCGGCGGCGAAATCGACCTCGTATAGGAGATGCGAGCCGCCGCGCAGGTCGAGGCCGAGGCTGACCTGCTTCTTCGGGACCCAGCTCGGCAGCCGGTCGAGCGTCGCCGGGGAAAAGAGATTCGGCACGGAGAAGAGCACGCCGAGCGCGCAAATCCCGACGATGAGGACGATCTTCCAGTTCGCGAAATGCAGCATGTCTTCAGCGGGATCGCGGCGCCGTTCTCGCGGGCGCTCGCCGCCCCGTCCCTATTTGCCGGCGACGCCGCTGCGCGCGGTCGTCTTGCGCTTATCCTTGGCGGCGACGTCGGTCGCGTCGGCCTCATCGTCGGCGTCCGGCTTGTCCTTGCCGCCGACCGGCTCGGTGCGTGCCAGCACGCTGGTGATCGTCGAGCGCAGGACGCGGACCCGGGTGTTCTCGGCGAGGTCGATCAACGCTTCATCATCGCCGACCACCTTGGCCACCGTGCCGATGAAGCCGCCGCCGGTGATCACGCGATCGCCGCGCCGCAGGCCGGCCAGCATCGCCTTGTGCTCCTTGGCGCGCTTCTGCTGCGGCCGGATCAGGAGGAAGTAGAAGACGACAAAAATCAGCACGAGCGGCAGGAATTGCACCATCGCCTGATTGTCGAACAGCCCTTGCATCGAAGTCTCCTCGTAGGACGGATATGGCAGATCTGGCGTGGGCCTCGCCAAGCACTCCGTCGAATATTACCGATCCGGTTGCGGACCGCGCGCGGCGGAATTGGTACGCGACTTGCCGGCAAAGAGCAATCCGGGAAAGCGACGCGCCGGGCGAGGGTCGCGCGCCGCCCGCATGGCCAGCGGCGAGCAATTGACCCGCGCTGCCCTTATGTTAGGTTCCGCGACCGCCTTGACTACCCCCAATATCGCGAAAGCCTGGGAACGCCCCGGAATTATGACCGACGCCGCCTCTCACGATCTCCTCAGCCGCATCGCCGCCGCGCTCGAGCGGTTGGCGCCGCCGGCGCCGCCGGTCAACGACCTCGCCGCCGCCGACGCCTTCGTCTGGCACGCCGACCGCCAGTGGCTCGAGCCGGTGCCGACGGTCAATCGCGTCGATCTCGACCTGCTGCGCGGCATCGACCGGGTGCGCGACATCCTGCTCGATAACACCCAGCGCTTCGCCGCGGGCTTCGCCGCCAACAACGTACTGCTGTGGGGCGCCCGCGGCACCGGCAAGAGCTCGCTCGTCAAGGCGGTGCACGGCGAGATCAACCGCAAGCATCCCGGCACGCTGATGCTGGTCGAGGTGCATCGCGAGGACATCCCGTCGCTGCCGGTCCTCCTCAGCCTGCTGCGCGGCTCGGCTCGGCGCTGCCTGCTGTTCTGCGACGATCTCTCCTTCGACCAGGAGGACACCAGCTACAAATCGCTGAAGGCGGTGCTCGACGGCGGCATCGAGGGGCGGCCGGAGAACGTGCTGCTCTACGCGACCTCGAACCGCCGCCACCTGCTATCCCGCGACATGATCGAGAACGAGCGCTCGACCGCGATCCATGCCAGCGAGGCGGTCGAGGAGAAGGTCTCGCTCTCCGACCGTTTCGGCCTCTGGCTCGGCTTCCACAATTGCGACCAGCTGACCTATTTCGACATCATTCGCGGCTATGCCCGGCGCTACGGGCTCGACGTTCCCGAAGAGCAGCTCAAGGCCGAGGCCGTCGAGTGGTCCGTCACCCGCGGCGCCCGCTCCGGGCGCGTCGCCTGGCAATACATCCAGGATTTGGCGGGCCGGCTCGGCAAGCGCCTGGAATAGCCGCCGCGGTCTACGAGCCGGTGCAGACGATATAGACGGCGAATTTCTCGGCGAGCGCGGCGATATCGCTGGTCGAGAGGCTCTTGGTCGACGGCACCTGCTGGTAGCCGATCGAGTGACTGTCGAGGAACCCTCGCGCGACACTCGCCTTGATCGCGAAATTGACGTTCTGCGTCTCACCGCGGAATCCCGACGACGTGATGCCGACCACATTGCCGCTCTGGTCGAGCAACGGACCTCCACTGTTGCCCGGTTGGATGGGCACGCTGATCTGCAGCAGACGGCTGTCGTCCTTGGGGCCGGAGAGCGCGCTGACCGTCCCGTTGGTTACGGCGCCGCCGCTCGACAGAAACTGCGTCAACGGGAAGCCGAAGGCGACGACGTTGTCGCCGCGTCGGACATCGGGGGCCTCGCGAAACCGCGCATAGGACGTGGTTTTCGCGCTGCTCTTCAGGATCGCAAGATCGTTTGCCGGGTCGGCAGCAAGGACGCTGGCAGGAACGACGGTCCCATCGAACTGGCGGATCGTAATGTCCTGGCAATGCGCGATGACATGCTGATTGGTCATCACGAACCCGCCCGTGCCGAGAAAAAATCCCGTGCCGCTGGCTTTGAACGATTGACGGCCTGCTGACCTGTCACCGGCCTCTTGGCCACCTTCGGCCGCCTTGTCACCATTGTGATATGCCTGGATAACGCCGCGCGCCACGCCTTGCGAGAAGTCACCGTGACGCTCAAGGCCGGATTTGAGCACGACGACCCGGTATCCGTCGTACCCGCGCTCCTTGACGATCTCCTGGGCGCGCCGGAAGAAATACTGCTCGGCAATGCCGACGCTCGTGAACGGATTACCGCGGACCTCGATGTGGTATTGATCTCCACCGATTGCCTGATCCGTATAGCCCCCGTTCAAGACACCGGACGGACCGTAGGAGGTCGAACAGGCAGCTAACGTGGCAACAACGATCAGCGCCGCCGCGACCCGCGCCCAGACAACCATCGACGACTCCCCAAACAGCAACTTTAAGTTGAAATATAACGCAGGCGCTGACGCGCCGCAAGAGTCGGAAATTTCGAGATTAAGGCGCTGCGGCTGTCGAGGTCGGCGGCAGATAGTTCGTCGGATCGACGGCTCTGGTGCCGCGGCGCAGCTCGAAATGGAGCTGCGGTGCGCTGACGTCGCCGGTCGCGCCGACCTTGGCGATCACCTGCCCGGCCCGGACGCGCTCGTCGCGTTTGACGAGCAGGCTATCGCAATGCGCATAGGCGCTGATCCAGCCGTCCGGATGCTTGACCAGAACGAGATTGCCGAAGCCGCGCAGCTCGTTGCCGGCATATTTGACGACGCCCTCCTCGACGGCGACGATCGGCGTGCCGCGCGCCGCGGCGATGTTGATGCCGTCGTTCTGCGTCCCGTTCGGACCCGGCCCGTAGCTCGCGAGGATCGGGCCCTGGACCGGCCAGCGGAAACCGCGGCCGGCTGTCGGCGGCGGCGTCGGCTCGGCGAGCGCCGGGGGGCTGGCGATCGGCGGCGGTACGACCGAGGGTCGCGGCGCCGGCTCGTTCGGCGGCAGCGACGCGACGACGGACGGGGCTTGCTGCGGCGGCGCCGCGGCGGGAGCGCGCGGCGCCTCGGTCCGAGCGTTCGGCGCCGGAACCGGCAACGCGGCGCGCGGCGTCTCGACGGGCGGCAGCTGCCGTGCCGCCGACGCCGGTGCGGCTGGCTGGGCGGGAGGCGGCACGATCAGCGGCGCGCCGCTCTGCACGGCATAGGGCGCCGTCAGATTGTTGGTGCTCGCCAGCGTGCTCGAATCGACGCCGAAGCGCCGCGACACGCTGTAGACCGTGTCGCCCTGCTGGGCGACGTATTCCTGGACCGGCGGGATCGCGAGGCGGCTGCCGGCGACGAGGCGGAACGGCGGCTGCAAATTGTTCGCCTCGATCAGCGAGCGCAGCGGCACGTTGGTCCGGCGCGCGACGGCGTAGAGCGTCTCGCCCGGCCCCACGACGACGATCGCGCCCGGCGCAGCGTTGGGCTCGGCCGGCCGCGCCGACGGGCGCTCGACGACCCGCTCCGGAACGCGTTCGACGGCGCGTTGCTCAGGTTGCCGCTCGACGACGCGGGGCGGCGCCTGCGGCGCGGATCGCACCGGTGCGCGCTCGGCCGGCGATACCCGCCAGGTCACCGGCGCCGGCGGTCCGGCGCGCGTGCATCCGGCGGCAGCGAGGGCCAGCGCGAGGCAGGATGCGATCCTGACGTTGCCTGGCAAGCCCATCGTCCCTGCGCTCAGCCCGCGGCGCCCGCGCCGTCGCGCGGCAGGCCGGCGACGAGCGGCACGAAGCGGACGATGCCGAGCTCCTCGGTGGTGAAGCCGCTCTCGTCGCGGCGGATGCGGACCAGCCGCTGCTCGCGCCGCTCCTCGCCGATCGGCGCCACGAGAATGCCGCCCATCGCGAGGCTCTCGGTCAGCTGGGCCGGCAGCTCGGCGGCCGCTGCGGTGACGATGATGCGATCGAACGGCGCCTGCTCCGGCCAGCCCTTGGTGCCGTCGCCATAGCGGACCGTCACGTTGTGCAGCCGGAGCTCGGCGAGCCTGAGTTCGGCCTGGCGCAGCAGCGCGCGGTGGCGCTCGATCGAGAAAACGCGGCGGCAGAGCCGCGCCAGCACGGCGGTCTGATAGCCCGACCCCGTCCCGATCTCCAAGACCTTGTGGCGGTCGCCGAGCTCGAGCGCCTCGGTCATGCGGGCGACGACGTAGGGCTGGCTAATCGTCTGGCCGTTACCGATCGGCAGGGCGACGTTCTCGTAGGCCTGGTCCAAGAAGGTCGCAGGGACGAATTTCTCGCGCGGCACCCGCTCGATCGCGCCGAGGACCTTGTCATCGGCGATGCCGTTGCGCCGCAGCTCCATGAGGAGACGCAGCTTGTTGGGCAGGAAGACCGCGTCGTTGCCCGTCATGGAAAGCGTTTCCGCAGATCGGTCAGAGCCGCGACGTTGGTGAGGTCGAGGAAGACCGGCGTCACCGAGACGGCGCCGGCATTGATCGCCTCGATATCGGAGCCGGGCTGGTCGGGCGCCTCGTTGCGCACGGGACCGATCCAGTAATAGGGGACGCCACGGGGATCGACGCGTTCGCTGAGGTTGTCGCCGATCTTGCGCTTGCCCTGACGCGTCGCGCGGATGCCGGTCACCGCGTCGCTGGCGACGTCGGGGAAGTTGACGTTGATCAGCGTGTTGCGCGGCCAGGGCGACGCGGTCAGGCGGCGCAGCACCTCGGCCGTATAGGCCTCGGCGACGCCCCAGTTGATGCCCTGCTCGCGGCTGTAGTGCTGGCTGAAGGCGACGGCCGGCACGTCGAGCAGGGTCGCCTCCATCGCCGCCGCAACGGTGCCGGAATAGGTGATGTCCTCGCCGTAATTGCCACCGGCGTTGATGCCCGAGAGCACGATCGTCGGCGGCTTCTTGCGCATCACGTGCTTGATGCCGAGCAGCACGCAATCGGTCGGCGTGCCATCGATCGCGAAACGCTTGGCGCCGAGCTTGCGGATGCGCAGCGGCCGCCGCAGCGTCAGCGAGTGGCTGGCGCCGCTCTGCTCACGCTCGGGCGCGACGACCCAGACGTCGGGGCAGAGCGAACGCGCGACCTTCTCCAGCAGCCGCATGCCCGGCGCGCCGATCCCGTCGTCGTTCGAGATGAGGATTCGCGCTTTCCCGAGGTCGATCGGGCGATCAAACATGGCTGGTGATGACTTCGAGCCCCCCCATGTAGGGGCGCAGCGCCTCGGGTACGACGACGCTGCCGTCCGCCCGCTGGTAGTTCTCGAGGATCGCGATCAGCGTGCGGCCGACGGCGAGGCCGGAGCCGTTCAGCGTGTGCACGAAGCGCGTCCCCTTCTCGTCTTTCGGCCGGAACCGCGCCTTCATGCGTCGTGCCTGGAACTCGCCGCAATTCGAGCAGCTCGAGATCTCGCGATAGGCATTCTGCCCGGGCAGCCAGACCTCGATGTCGTAGGTCTTGCGCGAGGCGAAGCCCATGTCGCCCGTGCACAGCAGCATGACGCGGTACGGCAGGCCGAGCCGCTGCAGCACCGCCTCGGCGCAGCTGGTCATGCGCTCGTGCTCGGCGTTCGAGGCGTCAGGATGGGTGATCGAGACAAGTTCAACCTTCTCGAACTGGTGCTGGCGGATCATGCCGCGGGTATCCTTGCCGGCGGCGCCCGCCTCCGATCGGAAGCAGGGCGTCCAGGCCGTCATGCGCTGCGGCAGCTGACTTTCGTCGAGGATCTCGTCGGCAACCAGATTGGTCAGCGATACCTCGGCGGTCGGGATCAGCCACAGCCCGGCCGTCGTGCGGAAGAGATCCTCGCCGAACTTCGGCAAATTGCCGGTGCCGAACAGCGGCTCGTCGCGGACCAGCAGCGGCGGCGAGACCTCGGTATAGCCGAACTCGGCGGTGTGCAGGTCGAGCATGAACTGGCCGAGCGCCCGCTCGAGCCGCGCCAGTTGACCCTTCAGGACAGCGAAACGGGCGCCGGAGAGCTTGCCGGCGCGCGCGAAATCCATCGCGCCGAGCGCCTCGCCGATTTCGAAATGCTCCTTCGCCGGAAAGCCCAGCGAGGTCGGCGTGCCATGCGTCCGGACGAGGACATTGCCGTGCTCGTCCGTGCCGTCCGGTACGTCGTCGGCCGGCAGATTCGGAATCGCTGCGAGTTCGGCGTCGATCGTCTTGCGGAGCTGGGCCGCCTCGGCTTCGGCCGCCGCCTGCGCATCCTTGTCGCTGGCGACCTGCGCCAGCAGCGGCGCGATGTCCTCGCCGCGCGATTTGGCGCCGCCGATGTCCTTGGCGATCTTGTTGCGCCGCGCCTGAATCTCCTGCGCTGCCGTCTCGGCAGCCCGCCAGGCCTCGTCGCGCTTGATGATATCGGCGGCGCGCGGCGCCAGCCCGCGGCGCACCAGCCCTCGGTCGAACTCGGCGGGGTTTTCGCGGATCCACTTTACGTCGAACATCAGACTGCCGAGCCGGAAATGACGGAGCGCCGGTTATAAAGCGGCACCGGGCAGCCGTCCATGGTGCCGCGCCCCGCCAGGCTACTCGTCGATCCCGAGCTCCGCCGCTTCCTCGGCCTCGCGCTTGGCCTTGTTCTTCTCGACGATGCCGCAGGAGATGATCGAGATCTCGTAAAGGATCAGCAACGGCACGGCGAGGCTGATCTGGCTGAAGACGTCGGGCGGCGTCAGGACCGCGGCGGCGATGAAGATGCCGACGATCGCATAGCGGCGCTTCGACTTGAGCGCCGCCGAGGTGATCAGCCCGACGCGTGCCATCAGCGTCAGCAGCACCGGCAGCTGGAAGGCGACGCCGAAGGCGAAAATCAGCGTCATGATCAGCGAGAGGTATTCGCTGACCTTGGCCTGCAGCTTGATCGGCAGCGCCGCATCGGGCTCCTCGAAGCCGATGAAGAACCGCCAGGCCAATGGGATGACGACGAAATAGACCAGCGTCCCGCCGATGATGAAGAGGATCGGCGTCGCGACCAGATAGGGCAAGAACGCCTTGCGCTCGTTCTTGAACAGCCCGGGCGCGACGAACATCCAGATCTGACTGGCGACGATCGGAAAGGCGAGGCAGAACCCAGCCCAGAACGCGACCTTGAGGTAGGTGAAGAACGCCTCGGTCAGGCCGGTGTAGATCATCTCATGCGGCCCGCGCGACGACAGCGCGTCGGCAAGGGGCATCACGAGGAAGCCGTAGATCCGCTCCTTCACCATGTAGCAGAGCGCGAAGGCGATCAGCACCGCGATGCCGGCGTACATCAGGCGGTTGCGCAGCTCGATCAGATGGTCGAGCAGCGGCATCTTGCCTTCTTCGAGCTCGTCCTCGCTGCTCAACGCCCGTCTCCTGACGAGGAGGATTTAGCGGTCAGCGTCGCGAGATGGACGAGCGGCGCCGGTTCGGCAGCCAGCGGATCGGGCGCCTCCTCCGCCGACGGCGGCGGCTCGATCGCGGCGGTCTCGGACGGCGGCGGCAGCGCCTCGACAGGCGGCGGCTCGATGCTGTTCCGCGGCTCCGGCGACTCCGTCGGTTTCGCATCGCTACCGCTGATCAGCTTGTCGAGGTCGGGCATCTCGGGCGGTTTCAGCGCCTCGCTGAGGTCGCCGGTCGGGTCGATGTGCTTCTGGAGCTCCTTCTCGACGTCGAAGCTGGTCGCCTTCTCGATCGTCTTCTTGACCTCGTCGAGCTCGGCCTCGCGCATCATCTGGTCGATGGTGCCCTGGAACTCGCGCGAGATGGACCGCGCCTTGCGCACCCAGATTCCGGCCGTCCGCAACGCCCTCGGCAGATCCTTGGGGCCGATCACGACGAGCGCGACGCCGCCGATCAGCGCTATTTCGGTCCAGCTAAAATCAAACATCGCCCATCAATTTCCCGAGATCCCCGGCGTCTGTCTCGGCAGGATGAGGGTCTCCTCGCAAGATACCGAATCGCCCAGATTGTCGTGCCGGCTGCACCGGCCGGCCGGCGGCGCGATCATGGCAGAAAGCGCCAGGCCAGGCAACGCGCGGCACGGCGTCCTTCATCCCGATCATGACGCCGGCATCTCGGTCTCCGGCGGCTCGCCGGCATCGTCCGCGCCGGGCTCATCGTCGCCGAGTTCGTCGTCGCTCTCCTCGCCCTCGTCCGTCGCGCTCTCCGGCTCGGCGATCATCTCGCCCAGCGTGGCCGAAGGACGAGAGTCGAGCAGCCCGGCCGCCTTCAACTCGTCGACGCCGGGCAGATCGGTCAAATTGTCGAGGCCGAAATGCAGCAGGAACTCGGGCGTGGTGACCCAGGTCGCCGGCCGGCCCGGCGTCTGCCGGTGGCCCTTCGGCCGCACCCAGCCCGCCTCCATCAGCGTGTCGAGCGTGCCACGGTTGATGACGACGCCGCGGATCTCCTCGATCTCGCCGCGGGTCACCGGCTGGTGATAGGCGATGATCGCCAGCGTCTCGATCGCGGCGCGCGACAGCTTGCGCGCGAGGACGCGCTCGAGATTGAGGCGCGGCGCGAGATCCGGTGCCGTCCGAAAGCTCCAGCCGCCGCTGATCCGCACGACGTTGACGCCGCGATTGCGATAGATCTCGGTCAGCTCGGCGACGAGCCCGACAACATCGCTGCCCTCCGGCAGCCGCGCCGCCAGCGCCGCGTCGTCGAGCGGGTGCGCCGACGCGAAAAGCAGCGCCTCGACAAGCCGCAGATCCTGTCCCCGATCGGTCATGGCGATCCTTTCATGTCGCCGCTAGCCCCCGTCCGGCGGGCTGCGCAGGAAGATGGGCCCGAAGGTCACGTCCTGCCGCAGCTGCAGCCGTCCCGAGCGCACCAGCTCGAGGCTGGCGGCAAAGGTCGCGGCGACGGCGGAGCGGCCGAAGATGCCGCCGCGCAGCTCGGCCGGCAGGAACGAGGCGAGGCTGCGCCATTCCGGCACCTTGCCGAGCAGCTTCTCGAGCCGCGCCAGCGCATCGTCCATCGAATAGAGCTCGGCCGGGCGGATCTCGAGGACGCTGCCCGTCGTGCGCCGCCGGCTGTCGCCGTAGGCCTTGAGGAGATCGTAGAGCGTCGCGTCCCAGGCGACGCGCGAGACGGTCTTCAGCCCCTCCGGCGCGCCGCGCGGGAAGACGTCGCGGCCGAGCTGCGGCCGCGCCAGCAGGCGGACGCCGGCCGCCTGCATCGCCTCGAGGCGCTGCAACTGGAAGGTCAGCGCTGCCGCGAGATCGGCGCCGCTCGGCTCGTCCTCGGGCTGCGGCTCGGGAAGCAGCAGCCGCGATTTGAGATAGGCCAGCCACGCCGCCATCACCAGGTAATCGGCCGCGACCTCGAGCCGCAGCCGGTGCAGCTCGGTGATGAACTCGAGATACTGGTCGGCGAGCTGCAGGATCGAGATCTTGGTGAGATCGACCTTCTGCGACCGCGCCAAGGTCAGCAGCACGTCGATCGGACCCTCGTAGCCTTCGAGGTCGACGACGAGTTCGCTGGAAGGGGGAGTCGCCGGCTTTGCGGCCTCAAATGGCTCTTCGGTCATGAATTGCCGGTGACAGTGATGATCGCGGTGATGATGGCGTTCGCCGGCACCCCGATCAACCGGGTGAAGAGGTCGAGATTGACGCCGAGCCCCTGCCCCAGGATCGGCAGGAGGAACAGGCAGCCGATCAGGATGAGCATGCCGTAGGGCTCGACCTTGGCGAGCTCGTTGCCGAGGGCGCGTGGCAGCACCCCCACCGCGACCCGGCCACCGTCGAGCGGCGGCAGCGGCAGCATATTGAAGACTGCGAGGATGACGTTGAGCTGCAGCGCGTTGTAGAGGTTGCGCACCGCCCAGTCCTGGCCGGCCGCCGGCAGCAGCCCAACGAGGTGAAACAACAGCGCCGCGACCACCGCCATCGCGATGTTGATCCCCGGCCCTGCGGCCGCGACCAGCACCATGTCGCGGCGCGGCCGGCGCAGCGCGCGGTAGTTGACCGGCACCGGCTTCGCATAGCCGAAGAGGAACGGCGAATGCGACAGCAGCAGCACCGCCGGCAACAGGATCGTGCCGAACGGGTCGACGTGGTTGAGCGGGTTGAGGCTGACGCGCCCCAGCCGCCAGGCGGTGTCGTCGCCGAGCCAATGCGCGACAAAGCCATGCGCCGCCTCGTGCAGCGTTACGGCGAGGATCACCGGCAGGATCCAGACGGTGGCCATCTGGACCGCTTCTGCCATTTGAGGGTTCATGCGTTGGTCCCGAACCACCCGGTGAAGCGCCGCTCGGCGACGGCGCGGTCGAATTCGCGACGGCGCGACCGCACCAGCGCATCGCCCCGCGCGACCCGGCCGAGCGCCACCCCGGTAAGAGATGGTGTCGCCGCCGCGACTTGGCGCATCTCGTCGAGACTTCCGTTGCAATGTAGTACCACGTCGCAGCCGGCGGCGATGGCGCCGGCGGCGCGTTCCCCGAAGCTGCCGCCGAGCGCCTGCATCGAGAGATCGTCGGAGAGCAGCACGCCGTCGAAGCCGATGAAGCCGCGAATGACGTCGGCGATGACGCGCGCCGACAGCGTCGCCGGCCGCTGATCGTCGATCGCGGCATAGACGACATGCGCCGTCATCGCCCAGGGCATGTCGCGCAGCGCGCGGAACGGCGCGAAATCGCTCGCCTCCAGGATTTCGCGCGGCGTCGTCACGACGGGGCAAGCCAGATGGCTGTCGACGGTGGCGCGACCGTGACCGGGCACGTGCTTCACGATCGGCAGGACGCCGCCGGCGAGCAGCCCGTCGCAGGCGGCGCGGCCCAGCGCGGCGACGCGCTCCGGCGTCGTCGCATAGGCGCGGTCGCCGATGATGGCGTCGGCGCCGGGGACCGGCATGTCGAGAACGGGCAGGCAATCGACCGAGATGCCGAGCGCCGCGAGATCCTCGGCGATCAGCCGCGACACGATCTCGGCCGCCGCCGCGGCCTCGCCGCCGAGCGCGCCGATCCGCGATCCGGCGGGATACGCCCGCCAGTGCGGCGGCCGCAACCTGGCGACGCGGCCGCCTTCCTGGTCGATCAGGACCGGCGCATCGGCGCGGCCGACGCAGTCGCGCAAGGCGGCGACGAGGCCCGGCAGCTGGTCGGGATCGGCGCAGTTCCTTTGGAACAGGATGAAGCCCAACGGGTCCGTCGCGCCAAAGAACTCGCGTTCCTCGACAGAAAGCGTCGGGCCGGCACAGCCCAGGATTACGGCGCGTGGCGGCGCGGCCTTACTGTCGGACAAGGATGCACCCGACGCTGCGTTTCTTGAGCTCGCCGCAGATCCGTTCGGCCGCCACCCCATCGTCGATCGGCCCGGCGAGGATGCGGTAGAAGATCCCGCGCTCGCCCAGGTCGGCGCGGCTCCATCCCGCACCGATGCCGCCGAGCAGATCCTTTTGGCTCTTCTTCAGCCGGTCCCATTCCTGCTGCGCCGCCGCCTCGCTACGGACCGCGCCGATCTGCAGCCGGTAGGCGCCCGCCTTGCCGGTGCTGGCGGGCGGCGACTGCTTGATCGGCGCCGGCTTCGGCTCCGGCGCCGGCGGCCGCGCCACGGCCACCGGCGAAGGCGGCGACGGCTGCGGTGGCGCCTGCACCACGGGCGGAGTCACGGGTTGTTGGGCGGGTGGCGCGGCAGGCGCTTGGACGATCGCCGGGAGCGGCGATGCCGGCGGCGGCGCGACGGCGGTTTGCTCCGGCGGCGGCGTTACCGGCACCGGCCCCGTGACGGGCGTCTCGGGCGGCGGCAGCAGCTTTTCGGTCTGCGCACCCTTGCCGCCGTCGCTGCATTTGATGGGGTCGTAGATGCATTTGTCCTGGTCGGGGATGCGCATCCCGCCGGGCTGGTCGGGCCGCTTCTTGTTGGCGCTGTCGTCGGCGCGCAGCAACGGCACCTCGGCCGTGCTATGGCTCTTGCCCGAGCTGTAGGCCCACCACAGGCCACCGGCGAAGAGCACCATCAATGCGACGACGATGACCGGCCCGCGCAGGCGGCGACGCGGCCGGAACTCGAGCTCGTCGTCGTAGTGCGACATCAGCGCATCTCCTCGGCCGGCTCGACCCCGAGGACGGCCAATCCCGAGGCGATGACGAAGACCACCGCCTGGACCAGCGCCAGCCGAGCGCGGGTCATCGCCGGATCGTCGGCCAGGAGGAAGCGCAGGCTGGCGTCGTCCTTGCCCTTGTTCCAGAGGCCGTGGAAGCCGGCCGCGACCTCGCCGAGATAGAAGGCGACGCGGTGCGGCTCGTGCGCCTCGGCGGCGCTCTCGACGAGACGCGGCCAGAAGGCCAGCAGGCGGATCAGCGCGAGCTCGGCGGGATCGGCGAGACGGTCGAGGGGCGCCTGCGCCAGAAGCGCCGGCGTCAGATCGACGCCGCCGAGCTCGGCCGCGGCGTGACGCAGCACCGAGCGCGACCGCGCATGCGCGTATTGCACGTAGAAGACCGGATTGTCCTTCGACTGCTCCATCACCTTGGCGAAGTCGAAATCGAGCGCCTGGTCGTTGCGCCGGGTCAGCAGGATGAAGCGGAAGACGTCCTTGCCGACCTCGTCGACGACCTCGCGCAGCGTGATGAAGGTGCCGGCGCGCTTCGACATGCGGACCGGCTCGCCCTTGTCGAAAAGATTGACGAGCTGGCAGAGCTTGACGTCGAGCACGCCCTCGCCGCCGGTCAGCGCCTTGACCGCCGCCTGCATGCGCTTGACGTAGCCGCCGTGGTCGGCGCCCCAGACATCGATCATCACCTTGCCGCCACGGCGGTACTTGTCGAGGTGATAGGCCATGTCGCTGGCGAAATAGGTCCAGGATCCGTCCGACTTCTTCACCGGCCGGTCGACGTCGTCGCCGAATTGCGTGGCGCGGAAGAGGAGCTGCGGCCGCGGCTCCCAATCGTCCGGCAGCTTGCCCTTGGGCGGCTCCAGCGTGCCGGTGTAGAGGAGATCCGCCGCCTCCAGCGAGGCCAGGGCGGCGTCGACCGCGCCGCTCTCGACGAGGCCGCGCTCGGTGGTGAAGACATCGTGGCGGATGCTGACCGCCGCGAGATCGGCGCGGATCAGCGCCATCATCGCGTCGATCGCGAAGCTGCGCACCGGCACCAGCCACTCGGCCTCGGGCAGGCCGAGCCAGCGCTTGCCGTCACGCTCGGCAAGCTGGCGGCCGGCCTCCTTGAGGTAGTCGCCGGGGTAGAGCCCGTCGGGAATGGCGCCGATCGTCTCGCCCAGGGCCTCGCGGTAGCGCAGATGCGTCGAGCGCGCCAGCACGTCAACCTGCGCGCCGGCATCGTTGATGTAGTACTCGCGCGTGACCGCGTAGCCGGCCTTCTGCAACAACGTCGCGAGCACGTCGCCGACGACGGCGCCCCGGCCGTGGCCGACGTGCATCGGTCCCGTCGGATTGGCCGAGACATACTCGACGTTGACCGAGATCCCCTGCCCGGTCGTCGAATCGCCGTAAGAGGTCCCTGATATCAGGATCTCGGACAGGCGCTGGTGCCAGAACGAATCGGCGAGCCGAAGGTTGATGAACCCCGGCCCGGCGACCGTCGCCTCGGTGACCGAGGCATGGCCGCGCAGCGCCGCGGCGAGCAGTTCGGCGATCTCGCGCGGATTCTTGCCGGCCGGCTTCGCCAGCACCATCGCGGCATTGGTTGCGATGTCGCCATGCGCCGGATCGCGCGGCGGCTCGACGCTGAAGCGGCCGAGATCGAGCCCGGCGGGCAGCTTGCCCACCGCCGTCAGCGCTTCGAGCTCGATCTTGATCTCGCCCCACAAGTATTTGAAAAGGTTCATGTCACCGTGCCGTAAGTATCGAAGAGCCTGGCGTGCTCGTCGAGGGCGAACCGGTCGGTCATGCCGGCGATGTAGTCGGCGACGATACGCGCCGTCGCGACACTATGCGGCGCGCCCACGTGACCGTTCCACTCCGTCGGCAGGCATTGCGGCTCGGCGAGCAGCAGGCCGAAGATGTCCTGCACGATGCGGCGCGCCTTCGACGCCATCCGGTTCACCTTGTAGTGCCGGTACATGCGCTCGAACAGGAAGGATTTCAGCGCCTTGTCATGCGCGGTCATGGTCTCGGAGAAGCTCGCAACCGGCTTGCCGAGGGCGCGGATGGCGGCGGCGTTCGCCGGTTTCGCGGCAGCGAGGCGGCGGCGGGTCTCCTCGACGAGATCGCCGACCATGCGGTCGATGACGCGGCGGATCGTCTCGTGGATGAGACGGCTCTCCTCCAGCCCCGGATAGGTCTTCCGCACCTCGTGCAGCACCGGTCCGACGAGCGGCACGTCGACGAGGTCGGCGACGCCGAAGAGGCTGGCGCGCAGCCCGTCGTCGAGATCATGATTGTTGTAGGCGATATCGTCGGACAACGCTGCGACCTGCGCCTCGGCGCCGGGGTAGCGGTCGAGTTCGAGGTCGTTGACGACATTGTACTCGGCGATCGTCGTCGGCAGCGGTTTGTCGCTGACCCGGCCGAGCAAGGGGCCATTATGCTTGACCGTCCCTTCGAGCGTCTCCCAGGTCAGGTTCAAACCGTCGAACTCGGCATAGCGATGCTCGAGCCGCGTCAGGATGCGCAACGTCTGGTCGTTGTGGTCGAAGCCGCCGTAGGGCGCCATCACCGCCTCCAGCGCGTCCTCGCCGGCGTGGCCGAACGGCGTATGCCCGAGGTCGTGGCCGAGCGCCAGAGCCTCGGCGAGGTCCTCGTCGAGGTGCAGGCTGCGGCTGACCGTGCGCGCGATCTGCGCCACCTCCAGGCTGTGCGTCAGCCGCGTCCGGTAATGGTCGCCCTCGTGATAGACGAACACCTGCGTCTTGTGCTTCATCCGGCGGAAGGCGGCGGAATGGATGATGCGGTCGCGGTCGCGCTGAAACGGCGAGCGCAGGGCGCCTTCCGGCTCCGGGTGGAGCCGGCCCCGGCTTTCCTCCGGCTTACAGGCATAAGGGGCGAGCGTCATCGCCGGCAAACTACTCCGCCGCGTCCCCGAGTTGCAACGGCCGGCGCGTCTTCCACGCCGCTGGTTTGACAATGTTCCAAAGTATCCTACATAAGAGACCTAGATCGATCGTGTCCGGCGGAGCGCATTCATGGACGGCAGCAATCTTCCCGAGCGTCAGATCGCGATCAGCGAGAGCGCGGCGCGGCGAGTCGCCTTGCTGCGCGAGCAGGAGAACGCGACCGACGCCTTCCTCCGCATTGCCGTCTCGGGCGGCGGCTGCTCGGGCTTTCAATACGGCTTCAGCTTCGACGACACGCGTCAGGACGGCGATCAGGTCTTCGAGCGCGACGGCGTCCAGGTCATTGTCGACGACACTTCGCTCGACCTCCTCAACGGCGCCGAGATCGATTTCGTAGAGGACATGATGGGCGCCTCGTTCCAGATCAAGAACCCGAACGCTGCCTCGTCGTGCGGTTGCGGCAACTCGTTCTCGGTGGGTTGATCACCGCGCGTACCAGCCAAAAAATTTATATTCTGAATTAAACCCCCGGCATACCGGCGAAAGCCGGTATCCATGCGGCCGAGAATAGTGACGATGGTTGGACGGATTCCGACTTTCGTCGGAATGACGATTCTCCGGTCAATGACGTGTGTCAGGCCGGCCCCGGTCAAGCGGCTCGCGCGGGCGCTGCGTCAATAGGCGCCGCCGATCCGAAGACCTCTAGCCAGCCGCTGATCAGCCCCAGCCCCTCCATCGCCGCCTCCTCCCAGAGCGACTGCTGGGTCGGACGCGGCACTTTCAGCCTGGCTTCGGCCTGATCGTCGACGATCTCGAGTCTTCCGTCGAGCTTGCGCACGATGTGCTGCATGCGGCGGTTGTCGAGGAGGCACAGCATCGCCATGGTCCGCACGCCGCGGTTTTCCGCGATCGTGATCGCGTGGCCGAGCAGTTCCGTGCCGATATGGCGGTCCTGCCAGTCGCCCTCCAAGGTGATGGCGAGTTCGGCGCCGGAGGCGGCACGGTCGAAGTGCAGCTCGGCGGCGCCGCGCAGGACGCCCGCTTCGAAGAAGCCGATGACGACCGTCCGCATGAAATCGATGCCGCGGCAATGCTCGGCGATCGCCGCCTCGCCGACCTCGGCCAGGAAGCGCAGACGCCGATCCTCGGGGGACAGGCGCAGCAGGTGCTCGCTGAGCCGCCAGGTCTCGAACGGCAGAATCTTACGAAATACGCGCATTGCATCACTCCAGGAGCACAGCCCGTGCAGTCCTGCGGCGTCTCGGCCCTGAATTGGTGAATCGAGCCGCGTTCGACCTCCTCGGTCAGCGACCCTGTCGTATTATATGGCGTGCGATTCTATACACCGCAATGTTTAGCGGCTGCTTAAAGAGGGCCGAGCGCGCCCGTTTCTCGTCGGAAGAATCATCAGGCCAGGGCGCGCTTGCCGGCACCCCGTCACGCATGCAATTTTCGGCACTTGTTTGATCGATCGGGGCGCGAGTTGGCGATGATGCTGCTATGACGAAGATCGCGACGTGGAACGTCAATTCGGTCAAGGCGCGCCTCGGCAATCTGCTGTCCTGGATCGAGGAGGCGCAGCCCGACGTCCTCTGTCTGCAGGAGATCAAATGCCTCGCGGTGGATTTTCCGCTGCTCGAGCTGAAGTCGCTCGGCTACCACACGGTCGCGGTCGGTCAGCGCAGCTACAACGGCGTCGCGCTGATCAGCAAGGAGCCGGCGCGCGACATCGTCACGGTCCTTCCCGGCGGCGGCGACGAGGAGCAGGCGCGCTATGTCGAGGCATCGTTCGGCGATCTCCGGGTCGCCTCGATCTACCTGCCCAACGGCAATCCGGTCGACACCGAGAAATACCCCTACAAGCTCGGCTGGATGGACCGGTTGGCGGAGCATGCCAGGACGCTGCTCGCGAGCGAGGCGCCGGTGGTGCTCGCCGGCGACTACAACGTCTGCCCGAGCGACGACGACGTCTACGATCCGGTCGGCTGGCAGGGCGATGCTCTATGCCTGCCGCAGACCCGCGCGCGGTTCCGCAAGCTGCTGAACATGGGATACACCGACGCCTTCCGGGTCGATCATCCGGAGCCGCACCTCTACACGTTCTGGGACTATCAGGCGGGTCGCTGGTTCCGCGACGAGGGGCTGCGGATCGATCATCTCCTGCTCTCGCCGCAGGCGGCCGATCGTCTCGTCGGCTGCACCATCGACAAGGCGCCGCGCGGCAAGGAGAGAGCCTCGGATCACACGCCGATCTGGTGCGAGCTGCGGTAGACCTATTGCCGGAACATGCGGCGGGCGATGACGCGGTCGAGGATCGTCAGGCCGCGCTCGCCGAGATCGTCGAAATGGATCGCGAGATTGCCGCGATCGGGCACGTTGGCGCGGATCACCGTGCCGGTGAAATCGATCGTTTCCGGTCGATCGACGAGGCAGAACGTCCCGGTGATCGTCTGGCCCGGCGTCGCCGGCCGGTTGAAGCCGCTGAGCAGGAGACCGCCGAGCGACCAGTTGAGGGTACTGTACTCGACCCCGTCGATCGCGACGACGAGCGGCGGCACCGGGTAACGGCGGTCATGCCGTCCCTCGTTCCGGTCGAAATTGGTCCGCACAAAACGCATGGAGCCGATCGCCTGTATTACACTGGCCGCATTGTAAAAGAACAAGTGTTAACATTTTGTTTCACGATGCCGGCGGGTAAATGTGGCGATTGCCACGGAAATCCTCGACGAGCGTCCGTCCGTCGTCGGATCGCGTCAGATAATTCGGGCCGACCGGCACCTTGCCGTGACCGCCCGGCAGGTCGAGGACGTAGCTCGGCTGGCACAGCCCCGAAGCATCGCCTCGCATCGCCCGCAGGATCGCCTGGCCCTCGGCGATCCCGGTGCGAAAGCGCGACGTGCCCGGCGCGAGATCGCCGTGGTGAAGGTAATAGGGCTTCACCCGTCGGGCGACGAGGCCGCGCATCAGCTCGGTCAGCACCCCCGGATCGTCGTTGACGCCGCGCAGCAGCACGGTCTGGCTGAGTAACGGGAGGCCGGCCCGCGTCATCCGCCGGCACGCGTCGCCGACTGCCGCCGTCAGCTCGTGTGGGTGGTTGGCGTGGAGCACGACAAAGACCGCCTTCTCGGCGGCAAGCGCGGCGATCAGCCGTGCGGTGACGCGCCCGGGCTCGACGATCGGCAGGCGTGTATGGATGCGGATCACCCCGAGATGCGGGATCGCGTCGAGCGCGGCGATCAGCGCGGCGAGGCGCCGCGGCGCCAGCATCAGCGGATCGCCGCCGCTAAGGATGACCTCCCAGATCGCCGGCCGCGCGCGGATATAGTCGAGCGCCGCTGCCAGTTCGACCGGCGTCAGCGCGGCGCCGCCCGGTCCCACCATCTCGCGGCGGAAGCAGAAGCGGCAGTAGACCGGGCAGACATGCACCGGCTTCAGCAGGACGCGATCGGGATAGCGATGGACGATGCCCTTGATCGGCGCATGCGCCTCGTCGCCGATCGGATCGGCGCGTTCCGCCGCCGTCGTCGTCAGCTCTGCGGCGCTGGGGATGAATTGCGCGGCGATGGGATCGGCAGGATCGGCCGGATCGATCAGCGCCGCAACGTCAGGCGTGACGGCGATGGCGTAGCGCGCGGCGACCCGCTCGATCTCGATGAGCCGGTCGCGATCGACAAGACCGGCGTCGACCAGGTCCGACGCGCGGCGGAGGGTTCGTCCCGCCGGCGATTGCTCGTCGCGATTTTCGATCGGCGTCAGAGTGTCAGTCATCTGTTGCCAACACCTTGCCCGTCAGCCGTCGAAAGCCGGGATCCATCCATCCACGGGCTCGGCAGCCGACACATGGATCCCGGCTTTCGCCGGGATGACGGCTATTAAATGGAAAAAGCCGCGATCCTCGGCAGGCGCCTCACAGATCGGCGTAGACATGCGTCTCCTTGCTGGCGCCGGGATGCGTCACGGCGCCGTGCTCGGCGTCGCCGACGGTCTGGGCATAGCGCCAGATCGCGCCCGACTGGTACTCGTGGGCGCGCGGCTTCCACGCCTTGCGGCGCGCTTCCAGCTCCGCGTCGCTCAGCGCGACCTCGATCGTCCCCTTTTCGGCATCGAGGGTTATGATGTCGCCGTCGCGGACCAGCGCGATCGGGCCGCCGACCGCCGCCTCGGGTCCGACGTGGCCGACGCAGAAGCCGCGCGTCGCTCCCGAGAATCTCCCGTCGGTGATCAGCGCGACCTTGCCGCCGGTGCCTTGGCCGTAGAGCGCCGCCGTCGTCGCCAGCATCTCGCGCATGCCGGGGCCGCCGCGCGGCCCCTCATAGCGGATGACGAAGACCTCGCCTTCCTTGTACGCGCGCTTGTCGACGCAAGCGAAGGCCTGCTCCTCGGTGTCGAAGCAGCGGGCCGGACCGGAGAAGCGCAGCTCGGTCATGCCGGCGATCTTCACGATGGCGCCCTGCGGCGCGAGATTGCCGCGCAGCCCGACGACGCCGCCGGTCGCCGACAGCGGCGCCGCGGTCGTGCGGATGACGTCCTGGTTCTTGGGGATGACGACGTCCTTGAGGTTCTCGGCCATCGTCTTGCCGGTGACGGTCATGCAATCGCCATGCAGGAATCCGCCGTCGAGCAGCGCCTTCATTAGGATCGGCACGCCGCCGACTTCATACATGTCCTTGGCATTGTAACGGCCGGCCGGCTTGAGGTCGGCGATATAGGGCGTCGAGCGGAAGATCTCGGCCACGGCATGCAGGTCGAAGTCGATGCCGACCTCGTGCGCCATCGCCGGCAGATGCAGCGCCGCGTTGGTCGAGCCGCCCGAGCATGCGACGATGCGGGCGGCATTCTCCAGCGCCTTGCGGGTGACGATGTCGCGCGGCCGGAGGTTGCGGCGGATCAGCTCCATCACCGCGATGCCCGAGGCCTCGGCATAGCCGTCGCGCGAATCATAGGGCGCCGGCGCCCCGGCCGAACCAGGCAACGCGAGGCCGATCGCCTCGGAGACGCAAGCCATCGTATTTGCGGTGAACTGGCCGCCGCACGATCCGGCCGACGGGCAGGCGACGCATTCGAGCTCGTGGAGGTCCTCGTCGCTCATCTTGCCGGCGCTGTGCGAGCCGACCGCCTCGAAGACGTCCTGGACGGTGACGTCCTTGCCCTTGAAGCGGCCCGGCAGGATCGAGCCGCCGTACATGAAGACGCTGGGGACGTTGAGGCGCAGCATCGCCATCATGACACCGGGCAGCGACTTGTCGCAGCCGGCGAGGCCGACGATCCCGTCGTAGCAATGGCCGCGCACCGTGAGCTCGATCGAATCGGCGATGACCTCGCGCGAGACGAGCGAGGATTTCATGCCGGCATGGCCCATCGCGATGCCGTCGGTGACGGTGATGGTGGTGAACTCGCGCGGCGTGCCATGCGCCGAGGCGACGCCCTTCTTGGCGGCCTGCGCCTGGCGCGCCAACGAGATGTTGCACGGAGCCGCCTCGTTCCACGTCGTCACGACGCCGATGAAAGGCTGGGCGATCTGCTCCTCGGTCAGCCCCATCGCGTAATAGTACGAGCGATGCGGCGCATGCTCCGGACCGACCGTGACATGGCGGCTCGGCAGCCGCGACTTGTCGAACGGCACTCTCTTGACGTCATCCGGCATGATCTCTCTCCCTCGGAACCGGCCGCAAATCTGCGGCGGACCATAGCGAGGCCGCCGCTGGTTTGCCTAGTGCCGACTTTCCGTGAGAGACGAAGGTCGCGCCGCCGCTCGCGCGACGGGATCGGGCGTCAGAGACCCGGCAGCGGGACTATGCAGTCCGGCGGCACCATATAGGGACAGGCGAGCACCTGCGAGACCGTCTCCCATTGGAGATAGGGCAGCTTCACGGTCCCGCTCATGCCATGCGCCGCGATCATCAGAGCCATCGCCAGGAAGACGAGGTTGGCAAGCTTCAACTGTTGGCTGTCCATGGCTGCGGCGCTTCTCGAATGGAGTGTAGGAACGAGAGCGACCGTAAAGGGAGATCGTGAACATATCTGTGATCTTTAGCAGGATTCCGATGAATTCCCGGCGCGCGGAAAGAACAATTCGACGGTCGTGCCGGCTCCGACCTCGCTCTGGAGGCGGATCGTGCCGCCCGATTGCTTGGCGAGGCTGAAGGCCATTGCGAGGCCGAGCCCGGTGCGCTTGCCGACTTCCTTGGTCGTGAAAAACGGCTCGAAGGCGCGGTCGAGCACGTCTTGCGACATGCCGGTGCCGGTGTCGGACAAAGCGATTCCGACGCAGTCCCGATCCGCGACATCGGGCGGCAGGGCTGCGTCGCCGCCGGCGAAATTGGCGGCGACGATCGACAGGACGCCGCCATGCGGCATCGCGTCGCGGGCGTTGATCGCCAGGTTGAGCAACATGCTCTCGAGCTGGCCGGCATCGACGAAGATCGGCCACACGCCGGACGTCTGCCGAATCTCGACCGCGATCTCGTGCCCGACCACTTGCCGCAGGAGACCGTTCATCCCGGCGATCAACGCCTCGAGGTCGACCCGCGCCGGCGTGATTGCCTGCTTGCGCGCAAAGGCGAGGAGTTGCTGGGTCAGCTTGGTGCTGCGTTCAGTCGCAGCCAGGGCGGTGCTGACGCAGCGCTTGCCCCGCTCGTCGACGACGATCGGCTGCAGCAGCTCGAGCGAGCCCGAAATCGCGGTCAGGAAGTTGTTGAAATCATGCGCGATGCTGCCGGTGAGGTGGCCGATCGCGTCCATCTTCTGCGCCTGCCGGAGCGACGCCTCGGCCTCCTCCCGTTGCGCGATTGCAGCGGCGACCCGTTGCTCCAGCGTGCGATTCAGCTCCTCGAGCTCGGCTTGCGCCCGGCGGAGCGCGGTGACGTCGGTATTGACCGCGACGGCGCCGACGATCTTGCCGTCGATCTCGACGGGCGAGGCGGCGCACCGGACGATGATCTGCTGGCCGGTCGAGACATTAGTCAGCATGAACTCGCGCGTGCACGGCAGGCCGCCGAGCGCGATGACGAAAGGCTGTTCCTCGTGGCTCAGCATCTCGCCCGTCGCCGGATCGCGCATGTCGATCTCGCGCGCCAAGGCCTCGACCGGCCGGTTAAGCTCCGCGACCGTCGCGAAGCCGAGTTGCGCAAGCGCCGCCCGGTTGCAACGGCTGATGCCGTTACGATCGCCGATGAAAACCCCATCCGAGATGCTCTCGATCACGGCGAGCAACTCGGCGGTTTGATGGTCCAGAGATCCTGTCGACGAGTTTGCGTCCATCGCGAGGTTCATCAAGCCCGGCTGGTGGTCGACCGCTCGTCACAGCTCACCGGAACGAACCCGACGAGCGACGAAAGCCGGGCGGTCACCGGGGCCAGCTACCGAGGATCGCGGAGACCGGCCTCAATGATCGCGCGTTTCGCGATTGCCGCTGAACTCGCGCTGGTTGAGGTCGCTGGTCACCTTCGCCTCTTGGCGGTCCATCGCTCCGCGATCCCTCGCATGGATCATCCCATTCCCATGGTGATTGGCGTTGCGGTGGTGGGAGCTCGAGATCTTGCCGTGTTTCTGCATATCGCCGCCATCGTGCCGCATGCCGTCCTCGGCCCGCGCTGCCGTGCTCAGCACGAGCGGCGCCGCGATCGTCAGGCTGAGGGCTATCGTGAACGCCTTGATCATCTCGGTATTCTCCTGAAAACCTGCCGCATCGATTGCGCCGGTCAGCCGTCATAACACCGTGAGATGAAGACTCGTTCCTGATTGGGGCCCTTCAGCCATCGTCGTGAAGGACCGCCTGCGCCGCCGCGACCAACTGGTCCAGTTCGCGGGCTTCGGCGGCGCTGACGACGAGCCGGGTTGCCTCGCGTCGCAGCGTCTCGGCAAGCGATCGTCTCAGGAGCAACGGACTGGCGCCGGTCGCGATGAGCGCCAGCTTCACGATCTCGATCCAGACCAGCGCGGTGGCCTCGTCCCCTTCCCTTAGGCTCGCGACGGCGTGTTCGGCGGCGGCCCCAGGCGCGTCGGCGCCAAGCCTCTCAATCAGCAGCCGCGCGACGGTCCGGAACTTGGCGTCATTGTCCATACCGATCGAACGACGCCGCGGCGGCCGCGTTGCGTCGCCATTACGAGAGATTCGACGGCCACAGGCAGGTCACGCCGAATCAGGACGCCGCGGCATGGCGCGGCACGACGAGCCCGATCTCCCAGCGGACGGCCTCGACCTCCCCGAGATCCTCGAGGAACCGCGCGCCGCCGGCATCGGTGAAGATGGCGCAGCGATAGCGGTAGGTCACACCCTCGAGCGTCAGGACGCCCTGATAGAGCTCGCTGATGCCGCCGTCCTCATAGGTGAAGGCGCCGACGGGATCGCAGGCGGTGCGCACCGAGCCGGCCAGCACAGGATTTGCGAGGCCCGCGCTCGCGTCGAGCAGAACGCGCTCGAGACCGACGCCGAAGCGGTTGATCAGATACGAGTCGATCGGCTCCGAGGCATCGCGCATGTCATCGCCCTGTCGCTACAGCTGATCTGTCGCAGAAGATAGGGACGATAGCGCGATAAAATGAACAAAACAAGAACAATCGTGGGACCCGAATGCCCGCCTTTAGTTCAGCCATTCTCCGCGATTCGGCGCCAGCTTCAGAAAATCCGTCGCGGCCTCGCTCACTGCCTCCCAAAGCTGGAAATCGGGCTGGCGATCTTCCTGCATCGCGGCAAGCGCCCGCTCGCGAGCGACCGCCACCGCGTCGCCGCCATATTGGCTGACGAGTGTGACGACGAGACTCCACATTTGTCTTTGCCGCAACATGCGGGAGGAACAGTGGAACGCGAGATTAGTTCATGAAATGCGCGAAATTAGCGTGGCGCGTCGCTATTGCGGCGTCGAGGAGCCCTCGGCCTCGATGACGCCGCCGGTGCTTTCGGCCTTCTCGTGAACCGCTTGCTTCAGCTCCTCGGTCGGTTGGCTCGATGGCCGCGCCTCGACCTTGACTGGGGCCAGCCCGTCCTCCGGAGTGATGCCGATCTTCGTCGCCGCCTTCTTGGAAAGGTCGATGACCCGGCCTTTGACGTGCGGCCCACGGTCGTTGACCTTGACGTCGACGGACTTGCCGTTCTCCTTGTTGGTCACGGTGACGTGGGAACCGAGCGGCAAATCCTTCGAGGCCGCAGTCAGCTTCTCCTGGCTGAAGCGCTCGCCGGTCGCCGTCTTCCTTCCCTGGAATTTATCGTCGTAGAACGACGCCTTGCCGTGCCGTTGCGCCAGCCGCTCGCCGTGACGGTGGGAGCCGGCGCCGGTCGGCGCCTCCGAGGCCTGGGCCAGCGCGGAACCGACAACGACTGCGACGGAAAATGCAAAAATCGAAACGCGCATGCCGATTCCTCCGCTTGAAAGGGGATCGGCAGAGACAACAGTCGATATGAGAATCCGTCACTCAATACCCGCGATGCGCGATTTCTACGGCGCTCGTTCGCCCGCGCGCCGCGCTACAGCGCGGCGATGCGGGTCAAGGCATCCGTCAGCTTCTGGCGCGCCTGCTCGTGCTCCGACTGTCGCTCGCGCTGTTCCTGCACGACCTCGGGCTTCGCCTTGGCAATGAACTGCTCGTTGCCGAGCTTCTTGCCGATCTTCTCGATCTCACCGTCGAGACGGGCGATCTCCTTGCCGAGCCGCTGGCGCTCCTGTGTGAGATCCATGATGTCGCCGAGCGGCAACACCAGCGTCGCCTCGTCGAGCACGATTTGAACGGCGCCCTTCGGCACCTCGCCGACCAGGGGGACGGCGCGGTCGAGGCGCGCCAGGCGACGGATCAGATCGCCGTGCGCTGCCAGCCGCTCCAGCGTCGCGGGCGCGGCGTCCTTGAGCAGCAGCGTCACCTGCGCACCGCCCGGCACGTTCATCTCGGCGCGGATTGCGCGGATCGTCGAGATCAGTCGAACCACCCAATCCATCTCGGCGCTCGCCGCGGCGTCCCGCAGGCCCGCGGGATAGTCGGGCCAGCGCGACGTGACAAGACGCCCGGAAACGGCGCCCGCAAGATGCTCCCAGATCTCCTCGGTGATGAAAGGCATCAGCGGGTGGAGCAAATGCATGATCTCGCCGAGTACCCAGGCGGTCATCGCCCGCGTCTCGCGCTTCGCCGCCTCGTCCTCGCCGAGCAGGATCGGCTTGGTGAACTCGATGTACCAGTCGCAGAAACCGCCCCAGGCGAACTGGTAGAGGGCGTTGGCGGCGTCGTTGAAGCGATAGGCCTCGATCGCCTCGGCGGCGGATTGCGCGGCATCGTTGAGGGCGCCGGCGATCCAGCGGTTGACCGTTAGGCGGCATGAGGCCGGATCGAAGCCCGGCACGTAGACGCAGGCGTTCATCTCGGCGTAGCGCGCCGCGTTCCACAGCTTGGTCGCGAAATTGCGATAGCCCTCGACGCGCTGCTCGGCAAGCTTGACGTCGCGGCCCTGCGCCGCGAGCGCCGCCAGGGTGAAGCGCAGCGCGTCGCAGCCGTAACGGTCGATAAGATCCAGCGGGTCGATGATGTTGCCCTTGGACTTCGACATCTTCTGGCCGCGCTCGTCGCGCACCAGGGCGTGGATGTAAACCGTCTTGAACGGCACCTCGCCCATGAACTCGCAGCCCATCATCATCATCCGGGCAACCCAGAAGAAGATGATGTCGAAGCCGGTGACCAGCACGTCCGTCGGATAGTAGCGCTTCAGCTCCGGCGTCTCATCGGGCCAGCCGAGCGTCGAGAACGGCCACAGCGCCGAGGAGAACCAGGTGTCGAGCACGTCCTCGTCGCGGCGCAGTTCGGTCGGCTTGCCGTAGCGGATCTCGGCCGCCGCGAGCGCCGCCGCCTCGCTCTCCTCGACGAAGACGGCGCCGTCCGGCCCGTACCACGCCGGGATCTGGTGGCCCCACCAGATCTGCCGCGAGATGCACCACGGCTGGATGTTGCGCATCCACTCGAAGAACGTGTTCTCCCAGCTCTTCGGCACGAAAACGGTGCGGCCGCTCTCGACCGCCGCGATCGGCGCCTTGGCGAGCGTCGCGGCGTCGCAATACCACTGGTCGGTCAGCCAGGGCTCGATGACCACCTGCGAGCGGTCGCCGTACGGCACCATGTAAGTGTGCGGGTCGACCTGCGCGATGAGACCGAGCGGCTCGAGATCCGCCAGGATGCGCTTGCGCGCCTCGAACCGGTCGAGACCGCGGTACTGCTCGGGCACGTTCTCGTTCAGCCGTGCGTCGCGGTCGAAGATGTTGATGAGCGCGAGCCCGTGCCGCCGGCCGACCTCGAAATCGTTGAAGTCGTGCGCCGGGGTGATCTTGACGGCACCGGAGCCAGTCGTCGGATCGGCGTGTTCGTCGCCGACGATCGGGATCCGCCGGTTGACCAGCGGCAGGATCGCGAATTTGCCGATCAGGTGGCGATAGCGCTCGTCCTCGGGGTGAACCGCGATGCCGCTGTCGCCGAGCATCGTTTCCGGCCGCGTCGTCGCGATGGTGATGAAGCTGTCCGGCTCACCTTCGATTGGGTATTTAAAGTGCCAGAGCGACCCTTTCGTCTCCTGGGCCTCGACCTCGAGGTCGGAGATCGCGGTGTGCAGCTTGGGGTCCCAGTTGACGAGCCGCTTGTCGCGATAGATCAACCCTTTGCGATGCAGCTCGACGAACACCTTGCGGACTGCGGCGGAGAGGCCGGCATCCATCGTGAAGCGCTCGCGCGACCAGTCCGGCGAGGCGCCGAGCCGGCGCAGCTGCCGCGTGATGGTGCCGCCGGATTCGGCCTTCCAGCTCCAGACGCGCTCGATGAAGCTCGCGCGCCCGAGCCTGTGGCGATCGTTCTGCTCGGATGCCAGCTGGCGCTCGACGACCATCTGCGTCGCGATTCCCGCATGGTCGGTGCCGGGCTGCCACAGCACGTCGAACCCCTTCATGCGGTGGAAGCGCACCAGGATGTCCTGCAGGGTGAAGGTCAGGGCATGCCCCATGTGCAGGCTGCCGGTGACGTTCGGCGGCGGCATCATGATGGTATAGGGCGTCGCCGCCGAATCGGGATGCGCGGCAAAGGCGTCGCTGGCTTCCCAAATGGCCGAGAATTTCGCCTCGACCTCAGCCGGGAGATAGGTCTTGTCGAGCATCGTCAGAAACGCTCTCGCTGTTCATCATATGAAGGGAATACGGGCGCAGCAGCGCCCTCGACCGCCGCGCCGCGGTTGCGGCGCCGGTCGGCTCAGCGCCGCTGGACGTCGCTTACCAGCCGCGCGATCTCCTGCTGGACGAGGCGTTCGACCATATTCGGCAAATTCGCATCGAGCCAATTGCGCAGGATCGGCCGCAGCTCTTCCCGGACGATCGCCTCGAGCGTCAGATGTCCCGCCCCGAGACCGATGTCCCGCGCCCGCGCGTCGTCGCGCAAGGCCGAGAGCTGCGAGAAGGCGCCGACCGCGGCAGCCGCGGTATGGGCCGAGACGATCCGCTCGTCGGGGGCCGCCTCCTCGAACTGCGGTTCCTGACGCGGCGGCTCCGGCGGCGGTGCGCGGCGCGGCGGCTCCGCCGCCTTCGCGGCGTTCAAGCTGACCACCGTGCCGTCGGGCTCGACGACGTCCGTCAGTTCGAGGATGTCGTCGGGCTCATGCTGCTGCGGTGGTGGCGGCGGCGGCGCGGCCGCAGCCGCGGGCGGCGGGGCGACCGGAGCAGCCGGCTCCGCCCCCGCAGCCGGCGTATCGCCATCCTCGGCGATGATCCTCCGGATCGATGCGAGGATCTCCTCCATCGAGGGTTCGTTCTGCTGGCCCTTGGCGTCCGACATTGCGTCAACCGAAATTAAGAAAGCTGCGCAACACTACGGCAAGATTCCTGCAAACGCCAGAAGGACCGGGCCGGCCCGGGCGGCGACTCAATCGACCGGCGTGAGCCCGATCCACTTGCCTCGGACGTCCCGATAATGCTTGTCGAAATCGTAGGCCTGCACCGGCAGCTTGAGGTCGAGCGCGTTGAGGCGGCCGACATCCTGGGTGACGGCGAATTCGGCGACGAACTCGTCGTGCTGCGCCTGGATGAGCTGAACGCGGCTGCTGAACACCAGCTGCTCGGCGTTCAGGACGTCAAGCACCGTGCGGGCGCCGACCAGCGCTTCCTGCTGGGTCCCCTCGTAGGCGATCGCATTGGCTCGCACCGACGCCTGGAGCGACACGACGCGAGCGCGGTTGCTCTTGAGCGTCTCCCAGTCCGATTGCGCGGTGGCGATCGCCTGGCGGCGCGCGTCGTCGACCTGGCTGCGACGCTCGCCGACGGTCTCTGCCGCCTGACGCGTCTGGGAATAGATAAGCCCGCCCTCGTAGAGCGGCACCGTCATGCGCGCGATGACCGAGAAATTGCTGATCGCGCGATTCTTGAAGAACGTCTCCTCGCTGCGATTGGCATCGCCGACGATGCTGATCTGCGGCAGCAGCTGTCCACGCACGACCCGCACGTTGTCGCGCGCCGCGGCCTCGCTGAATTGCGCCGAGATGACGTTGGGATTGTTGTTCGCCGCCAAAGTCGCGACCTCGTCGCGGCTGGACGGCAGCACCGGCCGCTCGGTCGGCGCGGTCAGCAACCCCGGGGCGACGCCGACGAACCGCTGGAAGACGGCGCGCACCTGCTCGAGCGTGCCCTCGGACTGCACCCGGCTCGCGGTCGCCGTCGCGAGGCTCGCCTCGGCCTGCGAGACGTCGGTGCGGGTGACCTCGCCGACGCGGAAGCGATCCTGCGTCGCCTCGAGCTGGCGCCGCAGGACCTGCTCGTTGTTGATGTTGAGATCGAGGACCGCCTGGTCCTGCACCACGTCCATGAAAGATGTCGCGACCTGGAACAGCACCTGCTGCTCGGTCAGCAGCGTCGTCGCCCGCGCCGAGCGGACGAGATTCTCGGCCTGGCTTGTCGAGGCCGCGGTGCGGCCACCGCGATAAAGCGGCTGTACCACGCTCAGATCGAGAATGCGCGGCGCTAGGGTCAGCTCTTGGCCGTTTCCGACCGTCTGGGTATTGGTCGGCGGCGCATTCGAGATTACCGGTGCGTTCGACTCCGTCCTGTTATAGCCGGTCGAGCCGGTGAAGGTGACGGTCGGCTTCCAGCCGGACAGCGCCTGCGGCACCCCTTCGTCCGTCTCGCGCAACCGGGCGCGTTGCGCCTGCAGCGTTGGGTTGTTGGTATAGGCGGCCGCCAAGGCTTCGGTGAGCGTCAGGGCAGCGGCGTCACCGGCAATAGCGCAGACGCCGAGACACAGCGCGGAGCCCGCCAGGAGGCGGCGACGCAGCACCCTCATTCTCATCTTGTCCCGACGCGATGCCCAGCCCCCCATCAATATGTCCTCATCGACGGATCGATCCGCGCGGCCCAGGCGAGAACGCCGCCCGCCAGGTTGACCGCATTGGTGAAACCGTTCTCGTGCAGCCACGCGACGGCGCGGCCGCTGCGCGCGCCACTGCGGCAGATGACCACCAGCGTGCCCTCGTGCGGCAGCCGGGCGGTCTCGCCCGGCAGACCGGCGAGCGGAATGTCGATCGTATCCGGCAGCCGGGCGATCTCGCGCTCCCAATCCTCGCGGACGTCGACGACGGTCAGGGCCTCGCCGGCGCGGCGACGCTCGGCCAGTTCCTCGACTTGAATCTCCGGCGGCGATGCGGTTTCCGTCATGTCAGAACACGAACTCCGGTTGCGGGGCGAAGCCGGGCAAGAGCGGCGTCCCGGCATCGAAAATGATACGCTGGCCGATGATGCCATGGCGCCGCGTCATCAGCACCGCCTTGCCCATGCCCTGCGCGGAGTAGAGCACCGTCACCAGACGGCCGCCCTCGGCGAGCTGCTCGGCGATGGCCGCGGGCACGGAACCGACGGCGCCCTCCAGCAGGATGACGTCGTAGGAGGCGTGCTGCGGGCAGCCGCCGGCGAGCGGCGTCTCGACGAGGGTGACATTGCCGACATCGGCGAGCAATGCCCGGGCACGCGGCAGAAGTCCCTTGTCGTCCTCGACCGCAACGACCCGCCGCGCGATGCGCGCCAGAACCGCGGCCGAATAGCCGAGGGCGCAGCCGACATCGAGAACGCCGTCGCCGCTGCCGATCTCGGCGAACTGAAGCAGCCGGGCGAAGACCATCGGCTCCATTAGGTAGCGGCCGCCGCCGAGCGGCACGTCCTCGTCGACATAGGCGATGCCGCGCAGGCTTTCGGGAACGAAACGCTCGCGCGGGACGGCGAGCAGCGCGTCGAGAATCGCCGGGTCGGTGACCTTGTTCGGACGGACCTGGCTCTCGACCATGTTCAGGCGGACCGACTGGTATTCGTTCATGAGCCTGGCTTGTCTCGACGTCGGCGGGCTTCGGGAATCGAGGATTGCAGCGGTGAGCTTATATCGCCGCACCGCAGCGAAAACAATCATCGAGATGACGCGGTGCCCGCCTCGCCGGCCGACGGCGGCGAGGCTTGACCCTCGCGCACGCCCCGTCCTATATCAGGCGCGCAACAGAAATCCGGCGGCTTGCCCTTCCTCGCGGAGCCAAGTCCCGACCTGATGCTTCGGCCGGCCGGATGGCAGAGTGGCTATGCAGAGGACTGCAAATCCTCGTATGCCGGTTCGATTCCGGCTCCGGCCTCCATCACCCTTCGAGCTGCTCGACGTATGTCACGTCTTTGCCGCGACGCTCGCGAAAAGAGATGTGACCGGAGTGCAGCTCTGCTATAAGGGCGCCCCGCCATCGGCGGGCAGGATTCTCGACCGCCCCGCGGTCGCTGATCCCGGGTAGCTCAGTGGTAGAGCAAGCGGCTGTTAACCGCTTGGCCGGGGGTTCGAATCCCTCCCCGGGAGCCAAATCGCGAGAGGGGATCAGGCGCACCGCCCGATCCCCTCTTTAGCTTTCCCCTCCGATTCGCGCCCGACGTCTTGCGCGGGCGCCATCTTTTCGCGCATCGGCGGCGTGACTTTATCTGGACAGGGGAACGAACGGTCGCCCCGGCTGTACATCCAGCGTGGCAAATGATGAAAACACAGCAGCTGCCGTCCTGACCGCCTTTAACGAGGCGCGCGGAGCCGGTCTCGAATCGCCCGAGTGCTATCGTGCCGGCGTCGAGGTATGGCGTCGCCGGCACCCCGACCACACCCCGGGCTATGCCGCGAAGCAGGCGGTCGCTGTCATCCTCGCGGCGCTCGGACCGGAACTCCTCAAGATCGAGTAGCACCACGCCTCGCCGGATCGCGACCACGATCGAGCGGCGCCTCGCTTTGTGCGATTTTCCTCAACCCAAGAATGACACGCCCAGAAATATCTCAACCGGCTATCGTCGGAATAGAAAGGAGTCGGGGCATTCGTCGGCGTTTGATGTCGCGATAGTTGAGCGGGGCGATGTTCGCCACCTCGCCGCTTGCCAAGCGGCGACCGTTGCCCTCATGTTGAACGCGATGTTAAGAGGTTCCCGACAGCCTTTACCTCCTCATCGATGGTCACGGTCCACGGGACGATGTCACATCAGCAGGGCATGCGGCGGCGTCTCGCGATCTTGATCCTCTTGATGGCGGGCGGGCTCGGCGCCTGCGCATCGCCGGATACGGACGCCGGGGTGGGCGCGCAACCGACACCGCCGGTGACCGCGGCCCCGCCGCACCGGCCGACGACCACCGCTGCGCTGCCGCGACCGGTCCGCAAGCCGACACCGCCCGGCGAGAAGATCGATCCGAACCGTATCATCGGGTTGAACGAAAGCGGCGCCGAGGGATGGCTGGGCCAGCCGACGGAGCGAAAGGATGCACCACCCGCGACAATCTGGCGCTACGTCCGCCCAGACTGCGAAGTCGATGTCTATTTCTACCTTGATCTTCAGCAAAGGATCATGCGGGCTCTCCATTATGAAGTCAGAGGAAACGACGGTGAGCAGCGGTCCGACCGCTGCGTCGAACAACTTGTCAGCGAGCGCCATGAGGGCGACGGCGGAGCGGTCGCGGATCCTCCTCGTTGACGACGACGACCTCTTTCGCGAATCGCTCGGTCTCAACCTGATCGACGAGGGCTACGAGGTCATCAATTTTGCGAGCGGGCCGCCGGTGCTGGACTATTTCGCCAAAGGCGGCCAGGCCGACGTCGTGCTGCTCGACTGGCGTATGCCGGAAATGAACGGGCTCGAGGTGCTGCGCGCGCTGCGCCGCTCCGGCACGACGATCCCGGTCATCTTCCTGACCATGTTGAGCGATGACATCTACGAGGAAGCGGCGCTCGAGGGCGGTGCCGTCGACTTCATCGACAAGTCGCGCCGCCTGTCGATCCTGGTCAAGCGGCTGCGTCTGATCGCCGAAGGGACGCGCCCCGCCGTCGAGAGCGAGGCCAAGCGGCAGACCGACAAGACGATCAACCTTGGCGGCCTCGAGCTGCGCTTCGACATCAACCGGGCGTGTTGGGCGGGGCAAACTCTCGACCTCACCCTCACCGAGTTCAGAATCGTCGCGGTGATGGCGATGCGCGCCGGGGAGGACGTGTCCTACCGCGAGATCTACGACCTCGTGCACGGCAAGGATTTCGTTGCCGGGTACGGTTCCGAGGGCTTCCGTGCCAATGTGCGGACCTTCATCAAGCGCATTCGCAAGAAATTCCGAGATGTCGATCCCGAATTCGAGCACATCCATAACTACGCCGGTTTCGGCTACCGCTGGCTTACCGACGCCTAGCGGCAGCGTCTTCCGGCGTTCCTGGAGGTGGCCCTATCGCTCGTTGGCGGCGAAGGCGATCCTGCTCGCCGTCATCTTTCTCGCCGTGCCCGTCATTCTGTATCGGCAGTTCGAGGCTGCCGACCAGGAAAAGCAGGATCTCCTGCTGCGCAGCGTGCGCGAGCAGGGACATCTGCTCGGCCAGGCGCTGCTGCCGCTGCTGGGCGAGCGCCCCGCGCTGCCGCAGATCGGCCAGGAGCTGGCCCGTTTCGCCGACAGCGTGACCAACGTCAAGCTGCTGTTCCAGCCGCCCGGAGGCGGCTTCTTCTACATCGCCTCGCAGCCCGTCGTGCCGCCGGCCAACCTCGACGTCGAGCGCCAGGAGCTGGAGCAGCAAGGCATTCTCGGTCGCCTGTCGGCGAGCTGCGACGGCGAGCTGCCGGTCGCCTTCCGCTACGCCCCGCCGGACGGCAACGACGAGGTCGTCACCTCGCTGACGCCGCTGAAGACTGCATCGGGCTGCTGGGCGATCGTGACCTCCTTCGCCGCCGGCAGCCTGCCCGGCTCGCATCTCGGCGTGCCGTATTGGGCGACGCCCGAGGTCAAGTTTGCCGCCGTCATCTATCTCGCGACGGTTGTCCTGACGCTGACCACCTTCCTCAGCGTCCGTCGCCGGCTGCGCCATTTCACCGAGCGTGCCCGGGCGATTCGCGACCACGGACCCGGCGCCGGCGGCTTCGCCGCGCAGAACGAGATCCCCGAGCTCGGCGTCGTCGCCGCGGAATTCGACCGCATGGTCGAGGTGCTGCGCAGCTCGGCCGACGATATCCGCCGCGCCGCAGAGGACAATGCGCACGCCTTCAAGACGCCGATCGCCGTCATCCGGCAGTCGCTGGAGCCGTTGCGGCGCGGCATCGCCGCCGACAACCAGCGGTCGGTGCGCGCCTTCGGCCTGATCGAGAGCTCGCTCGACAAGCTCGACGGCCTCGTTTCCTCGGCCCGCAAGCTCGATGTCGCCACAGCCGATCTGATCGATACGCGGCGAGCCGAGTTCGACCTCTCCGCCCTGCTCGGCCGGCTGCTTCACGAGCACGCCGATACCTTGGCCAGGCATCAGCTCACATTGCGAGGCAACATAGCGCCGCAAATAATTGTATTTGCTAATGAAGAGATGATCGAAGTCGTTTGCGAAAACATCCTGAGCAACGCCATCTCCTTCTCGCCGAGAGGCGAAAGCATCGGCATCCGCCTGGCACCGGCCGGCGATCGTGCCGAACTGCTGATCGGCGATTCGGGCCCAGGCGTCCCGGAAGCCGACCTCGGACGGATCTTCGAACGCTACTTCTCGCAGCGACCGGCGCACGACCCGCTCGATGAGCACAGCGCGCATTTCGGCATCGGCCTCTGGATCGCGCGGCGCAACATCGAAACCCTCGGCGGCACCATCGTCGCCGAAAACCGCAATCCGCACGGTCTGCTCATCCGCATCCAGCTGCCGCTCGCGACTGCGGCACGGACGATTCCGCCGCACGCCAAGGCGCCGCCGCGCCTGTCCTGAGGTTCGCCGCCCCGTCGGCAGACACTTTTTTGCCTCAGCCCGGCGACGGAACCGTTCAGTAAGCTTCGAAATCTGCGGACAAGATCGGAGCGAACTTTCATGGATAACGCCAAGCTGCTATCCGCACTCGAAACCGCCGCCGAGGGAAGCGAATACCTCGATTACGCAATCCAACGGGTCTTCGGACTGATGAAGCCGGTGCCGCTCTACTCGCGGTCGGTCGACGCGGCGTTGATGCTGGTCCCGAACGGCTGGTCGATTCTCCGCCTGGGTCAGCGCCATGATTGCCACGGCAATTTTTCCGGTTGGTTCGCCGAGCTCTACCGGGCACGGGATGCCGTCATCGAGCTGCCCTCGAACTCGGGCGGCGCGACCGCGCCGCTGGCGCTCTGCGCCGCCGCCATGCGCGTCCGCGACAGCCTGGCCACCGCCGGACCGGAAGGTATCCGGTCCGCTCACGAAACCTTTCCAGAAAGGCATCGTGCATAAAACTTTTTTGCCGATGCGAAATGGCTTGAAATTTTATCCGGGCTCATCATATTGTGCATTGCAGCATGAGCCCACACCGCGATGCGGTGCATGCTGTCCTTCTTGGGCGTTTCCTCCCTAAACTTGGGCCGTGTTCGCACGGCCCCTTTTTTTGCCCCGGAGGACTCGATGGACGACGCCGCCCTGGAGATTCTCGCCTGCGAGACGGCGTATCGGGGCTTTTTCCGCATCGATCGCTATCGGCTGCGTCAACGCCACCATGACGGCTGGACGCCGGAGCTTACCCGCGAGGTCATCGTCCAGCCTGACGCCGTCGGCGTGCTGCTTTACGATCCCGACCGCGACACGGTCGTGCTGATCGAGCAGCTTCGCCTGCCCGCCCATCTCGCGGGATTTCCCGCAAGGCAGATCGAGATCGTCGCGGGTCTGATCGACACCGACGAGGATGCGGCCGCCGTCGCGATCCGCGAGGTCGGCGAAGAGACCGGACTGGCGCTGATCGGCGATCTCCTGCCGATTCGCCGGTTCCAGACGAGCCCCGGCGGCTCGACCGAGACCGTCACCGTCTTCTGCGGCCGGGTCGATTCGCGCACCGCCGCCGGGCTACACGGGCTCGCCGACGAGCATGAGGAGATCCGGGTCCTTGCCGTGAGCGCGGCGGCGGCTCTCGCGATGCTCGAATCGGGGGCGATCACCAACTCGCTCGCCCTGCTCGCGCTTTATTGGCTCGCCGCGAATCGGACGGCATTGCAGCGAGACTGGCCGAAGATCGGCTAGTCGAAATCGACGAAGCTGTCGGCGATGGCCCGATCATAGCCGCGGGCGGCGCGCATCAGCTGCTGCGTATAGGGATCTTGCGCTACTCCGGCACGCAGGCTGGCGCTGTCGAGCTCCTCGACGATGCGGCCGCGGTTCATCACCGCGATTCGCTCGCACATATGCGCGACGACCGCGAGATTGTGGCTGACCAGGATGCAGGTCAGGCGCCGTCGCACCCGCAGCTCGCGCAGCAGGTTCAGGATCTCCGCCTGCACCGAGACGTCGAGCGCCGAGGTCGGCTCGTCGAGTAGCAGGATGCGCGGCTCCAGGATGAGGGCGCGCGCGATCGCGACGCGCTGGCGCTGCCCGCCGGAAAGCTGGTGCGGATAGCGGAAGCGGAAGCCGTCCTGCAACCCAACGTCGTAGAGGACGCGTTCGATGCGCCGCTGCCGGTCGTCCATGCTCTGGACCGCAAGGCCCTCGTAGAGAATCGCGTCGACGGTCTTGCGCGGGTGCAGCGAGCCGTAGGGATCCTGGAACACCATCTGGACGGTCTTGTAGAAGCGCTTGGCGCGGCGCTTCCCGATCTCCTGGCCGCGAATCGTCAGCCGGCCGCTCCAGTCGCGGTTGAGGCCGGAGATGACGCGCAGGATGGTCGACTTGCCCGAGCCCGATTCGCCGACCAGCCCGAAGATCTCGCCCTCGACGATCGAGAATGAGACGCCCTGAACTGCGGGAAAGCTCTGCGCCCCGCCGCCGAAACCGACGCGCAGATTCTCGACGCCGATGACGGTCAGGGCAAGCGGGTCGCTCACGGCGCGAGCCAGCTCTCGTCGCGCGCCAGCACCGGCAGCTGCTCGACCGCCCGCTCGAGTCGCGGAATTGCCGCCAGCAGGCCGCGTGTGTACGGGTGGCGCGCCTCGTGCAGCGCGCCCGCGGCACAGGTCTCGACGATCCGGCCGCCGTACATCACCGCGATCCGGTCGCAGAAGGCGGCGACGAGATCGATGTCGTGGCTGATGAAGACGAGTCCCATGCCGCGCTGCCCCACGAGATCGTCGAGGATCGCCAGAATCTGCATCTGGATCGCGGCGTCGAGCGCCGAGGTCGGCTCGTCGGCGATCAGCAGATCCGGGCCGGCGATCACCATCATGGCGATCATCGCGCGCTGCCCCATGCCGCCGGAAAGCTCGTGCGGATAGGAAGCGAAGACGCGCTCCGGGTCGCGGAAGCGCACCGTCTGAAGCATCTCGAGCGTCCGCTGCCGCGCCTCCTCGGGACTTACGTGGCGATGTGCGAGATAGGCCTCGGCGATCTGCGCGCCGATCGACATGACCGGGTTCAGCGCGAATTTCGGATCCTGCGTCACCATCGTGATGCGCCGGCCGCGAATCGACCGCATCTCCGCTTCCGATGCCGCGAGGACATCGCTGCCCTGGAACCGCATGCTTCCCGCGGTCACAACGGCGGTTGGCGGCAGCAGCCGCAGGATGGCGCGGCCGACGGACGATTTCCCCGAGCCCGATTCGCCGACGATGCCGAGCTTCTCGCGGCCTACCGTCAGATCGAGGCCGCGCACCGCCTCGACCGTCCGATGGCGGCCGGGATAGCGGACCCGGAGGTCGACCAGCTCGAGCAGTGGCGTCTCGGTCATCGCTGCTTCGGATCCAGCACGTCGCGCAACCCGTCCCCCAGGAGGTTGAAGCCGAGGCTGGCGATGCAGATCGCCAACCCGGGAAAGAACGCGACCCACCATTGGTCGAGGATGAAGCGCCGCCCTGACGAGATCATCGCGCCCCATTCCGGCGACGGCGGCTGCGCCCCGAAGCCGAGGAAGCCGAGCCCGGCCGCGACCATGATGATCCCCGCCATGTCGAGGCTGAGCCGCACGACGACCGAGGACAGGCACAGCGGCATGATCTGGCGCAGGATGATGCGCAAGGGCCCCGCCCCCTGGAGACGCGCCGCCGCGACGAAATCGGTGCCGCGCAGCGCCAGCGTCTCGGCGCGCGCGACGCGAGCATAGGCCGGCCATGCCGTCAGCGCGATCGCAAGCACCGCGTCACCGGCCCCCGGCCCCAGCGCGGCGACGAGCGCGAAGGCGAGGATCAGCCGCGGACATGCGAGGAAGATGTCGGTGACCCGCATCAGCACGGCATCGACCCAGCCGCCGATGTACCCCGCCGTGCAGCCGATCAGCAGCCCGATCGGCCCGACGATGAGGACGACGAGCATGACGATGCCGAGGCTGATGCGGGTGCCGTAGAGGACACGCGAGTAGACGTCGCGCCCAAGCTCGTCGGTGCCGAACCAGGCGCCCGCGCCCGGCGGCCGCAGCCGGGCGGCGAGATCCTGCAGATTGGGCGGTTGCGCCGCGAGCAGCGGCGCCAGCAGCGCGATCAGCAGCAGCAGCGCGACGATCGCCAATCCTGCGACGGTCAGCGGGTTGTGCCGCATCGCCGAGGCGATCTCGTAGGCCGAGCGGAAACGGGCCTGCCAGCGCGACCACGGATTCTCTTCGAACAGATAGTCCCGCCAGTGGAGCGGCACTTTCCCCGGCCGGATCGCGCCGGCGACCGGCGCGTCGCGCCCGCGGCGGCTGTGCGAGCGGCGGCGTCGACCCGGCATCATCGCGCCCGCGGATCGAGCCGCGGCTGGATCAGCTCGGCGGCGAGGTTGAGGACGATGAAGACGATGCCGACGACGATCGTCGCGCCGAGCACGGCGTTCATGTCGGCGTTTAGCAGCGAGTTCGTGATATAGGCGCCGATGCCCGGCCAGGCGAAGACGGTCTCGGTCAGGACCGAGCCTTCCAGCAGCCCGGCATAGGACAGCGCGACGACGGTCACGAGCGGCGGCAGGATGTTGGCGAAGGCGTGTCGCCGGACGATCGCCGCTTCGGTAAGGCCCTTGATCCGCGCCGTCACGATGTATTCCTGGCCGAATTGCTCGATCATCAGGCTGCGGGTCATCCGGCTGACATAGGCGAAGGAGTACCAGCCGAGCAGGCTCGCCGGCAGGATCAGGTGCCGCACCGCGTCGAAGAAGATCCACCACTGGCCTTCGACCAGGCTGTCGACAAGCAGGAGGCCGGTGATCGGCGTCACGATATCCTCATTGCCGATATCGATCCGCCCGGGTCCGGCGACGAGGTCGAGCTTGACGTAGAAGACCAGCAGGCCGACGAGGCCGAGCCAGAAGATCGGAATCGAATATCCCAGCAGCCCGACGAGGCGGATGCCGCGGTCGGCCCAGCCGTCGCGACGAGCCGCCGCGTAGACTCCCAGCGGCACCCCGAGGCCGACGCCGATCACCGTCGCCGCCGTCGCCAGCTCCACGGTCGCCGGGAAGAAATGCGCGATGTCCTCGATCACCGGGTTCGAGGTCAGGACCGAATTACCGAACTCGCCGTGCAGCGCTCGAAAGACGTAGATGAAGAACTGCTGATAGAGCGGCTTGTCGAAGCCGAGCGCGCTGCGGGCATGCGCGTAGGCGGCGCCGCTCAGCCGGTCGCCGAGCGCGGCGAGGATCGGATCGGTCGGCAGGACGCGGCCGATCACGAAAGTCACGAGCAGCAGCCCGAGCAGCGTCAGGACGACCCCGCCGGCGATCCTGCCGCTGCGCTTCAGCCGTTGCGCGCGGCGCAGGCCGCCGTCGGCGTCCGCGGCCGACCGCCGCAAATCTCGCGCCGATACCATCGGTCAGTGCTTCACGATCTTGGCATAGAGATCGACGTCGCCGGCCGGCGCGATGAACAGCCCGTCGACGTTGCTGCGATGCACGGCGACCTCGACCTGCTGGAACATGACGACGTAGGGCGAGCTCTCCTGAACCTCGGCCTGCAATCCGCGATAGAGTTCGGCGCGGGCCGAGGCGTCGCGCTCGAGCGCGGCCTCCTCCGTGCGCCGGCTAAGCTCGGGAATGTCCCAGCCGTTGCGCCAGGCGAGCGTCTTCATCGCGGCGTCCGGCGAATTGTCGGGGTTCGACGCGAAGGCCTGGGCGTTGGTGTTCGGATCGGGATAATCCGGTTCCCAGGTCAGCAGCGCCATCTCGTGACGCCGGGCGCGGTATTTCGTGAGGATCTGCTTGAGATCGGCCGGGGCGATGCGCATGTCGATGCCGACCAGAGCGAATTTCGCCTGCAAGGCCTGCGCGATGTCGATCCACGGCGAGGAGCCTTGAACATCGAGCGTCACGGTGAATCCTTTGGCGAGCTTCGCCGCGGCCATCAGCACACGCGCCTTCTGCAAATCGAAGGCAAAGGGCTGCGCCGTGACGGCGCCGAGAAACCCTTCCGGCAGAAAGCTCTGATGGACCTTGAAGTTGGGCGCCGCGATATGCGCCGCGATGCCGTCGTAGTCGACGAGATACTTCAAGGCCTGCTGCACCTGCGGCTTGCCCAGCGCCCGGTTCTCGGTGTTGAGCGCGAGATAGAGAATGCCGCCCTTCGGTCCGGATTGCGCGACGATGCCGGGCTGGTCGGCCAGCGCCGCGACCTGGTCGCGCGTCAGGTTGCGGGCATAGTCGATGTCGCCCTTCTCGAGCAGCAGGCGCTGCATCGCCGGTTCGGGGATATGGCGGACGATGATCCGCCGCATGCTCGGCTTGTCGCCCCAATAGCCGTCGTTGGCCTCGAGCGTATAGCGCTCGTTCGCGCGCCAGAGGCGCAGGGTGAAGGGACCCGACCCCGCCGAGTTCCGCTTGAGCCAGTCGTTCCCGAGATCGTCGTCCCTCGCGTGGCCGCGGACCAGCGTCGCATCGACGATCGAGCCGACGGCCGCCGTCAGGCAGAGATAGACGAGGCTCGGCGAGAGCGGATGCTCGGTCCGGAGGACGAGCGTATCGGCGGCGACGGCCTGGACGCGCTCGCGGACGTTGTCCTTGGTCAGGCCGAACTGTCCGAGGATGAAGGCTGGCGAGCGGTCGAGCAGGACGGCGCGCTGCAGCGAGAACGCGGCGTCCTCGGCGGTCACCGGATTGCCGGAGGCGAAGTGCAGACCCGGCTTGAGCCGAAAGCGATAGGTCAGGCCGTCGTCATCGACGCTCCAGGACTGCGCCAGCTCTCCCTTGACCTGGCCGGCGTCGCCGGGGTCGTGGGCAAGCAACCGGTCATAGAGATTGCCGATCACCTCCTGGCCCGAGACCTCGAATGATTCGGCGGGATCAAGCGAGATGATGTCGTCGATCTGCTTGGCCATCACGACGGTGTCGTGCGGCGTCGCGGCGGCCGCTGCACTGGCCGTGAAGCCGAGGCCTGCCGCACCGGCGGCGAGAGAAGAAACAACGGCACCGATCGACCAGAAACCACCCAACCTCATCGGCGCCAGTTCCAACCTCCGTTGCAGGCGTGCACCACCCGACGTGATCGAACACAGCATAGCTCAGCGGTAGAGAGCGCGCCAACGCCGATCCTTTCCGCGCGCAATCCGCAAATGGGGCCCATACTTCGGCGCCAGCGGGTCGTCGCCTTCTTGCTCCGACACGGCGTTTCTCGCTAGTCTCGGGTCGATCGATCGTCCGGCTGCACGCAGCGGAATGGCGGGAAGGAACGCGACGCATGCAGATCCGTGACGGTTTCATCGGTTCGATCGGCGACACGCCGCTGATCCGCCTGCGCGGCGCCTCGGAGGCGACCGGCTGCACGATCCTCGGCAAGGCCGAGTTCCTCAATCCCGGCGGCTCGATCAAAGACCGCGCCGCGCTGTTCATCGTCAAGGATGCCGAGGAGCGCGGCGTGCTGCGGCCGGGCGGAGTCATCGTCGAAGGGACCGCCGGCAATACCGGCATCGGCCTGGCGCTGGTCGCCAACGCGCGCGGCTATCGCTCGATCATCGTCATGCCCGAGACGCAGAGCCAGGAGAAGAAGGACATGCTGCGCCTGTGCGGCGCCGATCTTCGCCTGGTTGCGGCGGTGCCCTATGCCAATCCGATGAATTACGTGCGCTATTCCGGGACGCTGGCGGACGAGATCGCCGCGAAGGAACCGAACGGCGCGATCTGGGCGAACCAGTTCGACAACGTCGCCAACCGCCGGGCGCATTACGAGACGACGGGCCCGGAGATCTGGGAGCAGACCGACGGCATGGTCGACGCCTTCGTCGCCTCGGTCGGCACCGGCGGCACGCTGGCCGGAACCGGCGCCTTCCTGAAGGAGCGCAATCCGGCAATCAGGATCTATCTCGCCGATCCGATGGGCTCGGCCCTCTTCAACTACTATCAGCACGGCACGCTCAAGGCGGAGGGCAACTCGATCACCGAGGGCATCGGCCAGGGCCGCATCACCAAGAACCTCGAAGGCTTCACGCCCGACGGCCAGTTCCAGATCACCGACGAGGAGGCGCTGCCGGTGATCTTCAACCTGCTGCAGCACGAGGGGCTGGTGCTCGGTGGCTCGACCGGGATCAACGTCTGCGGCGCGATCCGCGCGGCGCGCGAGCTCGGGCCCGGCCACACGATCGTGACGCCGCTCTGCGATTTCGGGACCCGCTATCAGTCGAAGCTGTTCAACCCCGATTTCCTGCGCGGCAAGGGCCTCCCCGTCCCGTCCTGGCTGGAATAGGCAGAACCGAAGCATGACCCAAGCCGATCCGACGGCACTGATCTCGACCGAGCAACTCGCGGCGCAGCTCGGCGCCGCCGACCTCCGCATCGTCGACGGCTCCTTCAAGATGCCCGGCGTGACGCCGACGGCGATCGAGGACTACCGCAGCCGGCATCTGCCGGGCGCCGTCTTCTTCGACATCGAGACGATCGCCGATGCCGCGAATCCGCTGCCGCACATGCTGCCGAACCCGACCGAGTTCGCGGCCAAGATGGGCGCACTCGGCATCGGCGACGCGGATCGCGTCGTCGTCTACGACAGCGCCGGCCTCGTCTCGGCCGGCCGTGTTTGGTGGATGTTCCGCGCCTTCGGCCACGACAAGGTCCAGGTGCTCGACGGCGGTCTGCCGAAATGGCTCGCCGAGGGCCGGCCGACGGATGCGATCGTCCCGACGCCGCTGCCGGGAAAATTCACCGCCCGTTTCCATCCCGAGATGCTGCGTGCGAAGCAGGATCTTCTCGACAACCTCGCGACGCGGCGCGAGCAGGTGATCGACGCCCGCGCCACTCCGCGCTTCGAGGGCAGCGTCGCCGAGCCGCGGCCGGGGCTGCGCGCAGGCCATATTCCCGGCAGCTTCAGCCTGCCCTCGGACCAGCTGATCGATCGCGACGCGAAGACGGTGCTGCCGGCGACGCAGCTGCGCGCGCTCTTCGAAGCGGCCGGCGTCGATCTCGCACGCCCTATCGTCACCAGCTGCGGTTCCGGCGTCACCGCCGGCGCGCTCGCCCTCGCGCTGCATCTGATCGGCCATAAATCCGTCGCGCTCTACGACGGCTCCTGGTCGGAGTGGGGCCTGCCCGGCGAGACGCCGGTCGCCACCGGTCCCGCCACCCCGCCATGAAGGGCAAGCTCGAGGACGTCATCACCTACCTCGAGATGACCTCCCGACCGCCGCGCCCCAAGTTGCCGACGCCCGCCGGCACCCTCGCCCTGATGCGCGCCGAGCGCTGCACGGTCTCGTTCTATCGCTATCTCTACAATACGGTCGGCGAACCCTGGGTCTGGTTCGAGCGGCGGAAGTGGAGCGACGAGCG